>JBIKIR010000022.1:0-41568 GCA_044361475.1 Luteolibacter sp.
CTTGAAACGCCACCGCCTCCTCGACCTGGGTCATGCGATGAAAAACCGCCACCAAGAGCATCGACCCCAGCAAGAAAAACACCCCCATCCCAGCTGCAAACCAGAAAACGAGCGATTTACCGCGAATGACAGATGGCTGATTTTTATCCATTCCCCGAAGCAGCGAAAAAATGCCCTAATCAGAGCAAAAGGTCGAGAAATCAATTTTTAACGGGTCGTTTCCCGGCCCGATTTGATGATCCTTGGTCAAAATTTATCCACCCTGAAATCTTGTCGAAATCAAGCACCGCACCATAAATCCGAGCACGCCATCGGCGATCATTCCATGAAATCATCCATCACTCCGCTCATCCTCCTCAGCGCTGCCCCTGCACTCGCTCAAAACCTACTCGACCCTCTGGTCGTTTCTGCCACCCGCACGAATCGAAGCGCCAGCGACACGGCCTACTCGACCGCGACCATCGACGCCGATTTCATCCGCGAAACAAGCCGCCGCACCCTGCCCGAAGCCCTCCAATACACCCCCGGCGTACTCGTCCAAAAAACCGCGCACGGTCACGGCTCGCCGATCATCCGCGGCTTCACCGGCCGCCAAAACCTTCTGCTCGTCGACGGCGTACGCCTCAACAACTCGTCATGGCGCAGCGGCGCAGTCCAATACTGGAACACCGTCGACGCGCTTTCTCTCGATCACCTCGAACTGATCAAAAACCAAGGCTCCGTACTCTATGGATCCGACGCGATCGGCGGCACACTCAACGCCTTCACGAAATCATCGGATTTCAAAAACCGCACCGAAGGCGAATTTTACCAAGCCGGATCAGCCAGCTATGAGTTCCGCACCAATGGCCAAGGCAGCCACATCGGGCGACTTGAAACTGAAACCGGCATCGGCGGGAAATTCGGCATCATGCTCGGGCTCTCCGCCAAAGACTTTGGCGACATCGAAGACTCATCGGTCGGACGCATGCGCGGCACCGGCTACCCGGAACAGGACCTCGACCTGCGCGCAGATTGGGCGGTCACGCCCGATTCAACACTCACCTTTTACCACAGCCAAGTGAACCAGGATGACATCTCGCGTTGGCATCGCACCCGCAACAACCCCGGTTGGACCCACGGCAGCCATGTAGCCGCAGCAGGCAAATGGACCAGCAACACCTACGACCAAGAAAGAAGCCTCAGCTACTTGCGCTACAGCGGAGAAAATGCCGACAACAACGCTGCCATCCAACGCTGGAATGCCACGCTTTCCTACCAGACCACTGCTGACTCGGAGTTTCAGGACCGCAATACCATCCCATACAAAGCCAAAGAGGACTCGGTACGCGAATCCGACATCGATCTCGAAACCACCGGCATCGACCTGATGCTTGAATCAAAAATCGGCCCCGGCAATCTGGTCTACGGATTGGATTTTTACAACGATTCGATCGACTCTTCCGGAAGCAAGAACAACCAGGCCGGCACCAATTACTCCGAACTTCTCCCCATCGGCGACGATTCGAATTACGACCTGCTCGGCATTTACAGTCAGTACGAATGGCAGGCCACCGAGCCCCTCGAAATCACCGGCGGGCTTCGCTACACCTATGCCGACGCCTCGTTCGGACGCTACTATGATAGCGCAGGCAAACAACAACCCAGCGCGTCCGCCGATTGGGACTCGCTCGTCGGCTCGCTGCGCGCGCTCTACAAGCTCGACGATCAATGGAGTGTTTACGCCGGAGCATCCGAAGCATTTCGCGCCCCCAACCTCAACGACCTAACCGGCAACATCGTCTCAAATTCTGGCTCGGCCGCGGCGGGATCTACCTCACTCGAACCGGAGGAATTCCTTACCTGGGAAATTGGTACCCATCACCATACCGATACGACCTCACTCGATGTTTCACTCTTCCACACCGAGGTCGACCAGATGATTACCGCAGTCCCAATCACAAAACCGGATGACAAGAACACCATCAACGACAACGCCGCCGATGGCTACATCCATGGCGTCGAGGTCGAAGGCGCATGGCGTTTCCACCCGCAATGGACACTCAGCGGCTTCACTTCATGGCAGGAAGGTGAGGTCGAAGCACCATCTTACATCGATGGCCCCTTGGTCGAAAAATACATGAAGTACCTTCTGCCGCTCACCGGCTCGATCGCACTGCGTTGGACGCACCCGGATGCGAAATACTGGGTCGAAGGCCGCATCTTTGGCGCCGATACCGAGGACCGCACCAGCGATGCTGACCAAGCAGCCGACAAAGAACGCATTCCCACCAACGGAACTCCCAGCTATGTCATCGCATCGCTCTATGCCGGATGGAAGGTCAACGAACACCTCGACCTCAGCTGCGGCGCGGAGAACCTCACCGACGATGACTACCGCATCCACGGCTCAGGCCAAAACGAACCGGGCCTGACCGGTGTCTTCCGCGCAAAGGTGAGCTGGTAATTAATTAACAATTCAACCCCTACAAAAAAAGCGGCTGCAGGGCATTCCCCGCAGCCGCTTTTGTTTGAGTTTGAAACAGGATCAACCCGCGAAGTTCGCGGCGACGACATCCCAGTTGACCACATTCCAGAAGGCGCTGATGTAATCCGGCCTGCGGTTTTGATAGTGGAGATAGTAGGCGTGCTCCCAGACATCGAGACCGAGAAGAGGTTCACCTGAGCATCCGGCAACTGACTCACCCATCAGCGGGCAGTCTTGATTCGGGGTCGAGCAAACGGCGAGTGAGCCATCGGATTTTTTGACGAGCCAAGCCCAGCCGGATCCAAAGCGCGTGGCACCTGCCTTGGCGAAGGCTTCCTTGAAGGCATCGAAGGATCCGAATGCCTTGTCGATCGCGGCAGCGAGATCACCCGAAGGCGCCTTGGCACCACCTGGAGCAATGACCTTCCAGAAAAAGCTGTGGTTCCAGTGACCACCGCCATTGTTGCGCACGACCATGCGGATGTCTTCCGGCACGGATGCGAGATCGCCGATGAGCTTGCAGATCCACTTGTCTTCAAGCTCCGGCTTGCCGGCGATGGCGTTGTTCAAATTGGTGATGTAGGCCTGATGATGCTTGCTGTGATGAATCTCCATCGTGCGGGCATCGATGTGAGGTTCGAGGGCGTCGTAGGCGTATCCAAGTTCGGGCAGTGTGTGTGGCATGATGAATGATCGGTTTTCGTTGCTTTGTGCGAGGAAACGGTTAGCTAGAAATGGTCCCCGGACGCCCCCTACGAAGCCGAGCTTTCACCAGCCCGCAAGCGAAATCCGCCATCATGCCTCCCGAAATCGCCAACTACCTGCCTCACGCCATCCTCGCGATCGCGGGATGCCTGCTCGGCTGGCTCATCAGCCACCTCTTGGCGTCACGCCAAATCACCGCCGCCAACGAGCGACTCAACGCCGAACAACGCCGCGCCAGCGAACTGGATTCACGCCTCGCGCAATGCATCGCCGAGGCCAACTCGCACGAAAAACAAGCGCAGGATTTCCGCAACGAGCTTTCAAAAATCCAAGCCCAACTCGATGCGGAAATCAAAGCCGCCCACGAAAAGCAGGCCCTGCTCGAACGCTCGGAAGCGAAACTCTCCGACACTTTCAAGGCGCTCTCGGCCGATGCCCTCAAGACGAGCTCCGAACAATTTCTCCAACTCGCCAAAGCCTCACTCGCATCGCAAAGCGAAGAAGCCCGCGGCGAACTCGAAAAACGCAAGGTCGCCATCGAGGGACTCGTCAAGCCAGTCACCGATACCCTCGGAAAATTCGAATCACGCATCGGCGAAATCGAAAAAGCCCGCGAAGGCGCCTACTCGGACCTGCTCGCACAAATCCGCCACCTCAACGACGGCAACCAAAAGCTCCAAAGCGAAACCTCGTCGCTCGTCAAAGCGCTACGCCAACCCGCCGGCCGCGGGCAATGGGGCGAAATCCAACTCCGCCGCGTGGTCGAACTCGCCGGCATGCAGGAACACTGTGATTTCGAAACCCAACACACAACAACCACCGACGAAGGGAAAAAACTCCGACCCGACCTCATCGTCAACCTGCCCGGCGGCAAGACGATCGTCGTCGATTCGAAAACCCCGATGGAGGCCTACCTCGATGCGATCCAAGCGGCGGACGACACGGCACGTGATGACGCCATGCGCCGCCACTCGGCGCAAGTGCGCGTGCACATCCAGCAACTCTCATCGAAAAACTACACCAATCAATTCGCTCACGCGCCGGAGTTCACCGTGCTCTTCCTTCCTAGCGAATCCTTCTTCTCGGCCGCCCTCCAAAACGACCCCGGCCTCATCGAACACGGCGTGGAAAAAAGCGTGATCCTTGCCACACCCACCACGCTCATCGCGCTGCTTCGCGCCGTCGCCTACGGCTGGCGCCAGGAAGCACTCGCCGAAAACGCACGCGAAATTTCCAAACTCGGACGCACCCTCCACGAACGCCTCGGCAAGCTCGCCGAGCATTTCGTGAAACTCGGCCGCTCGCTCGGCCATGCCGTGGAAAACTACAACTCCGCCGTGCGCTCGCTCGAATCACGCGTGCTGGTCACCGCCCGGAAATTTGAAGAACTCCAAGCAGTCGCACCCGATGCCACCATCGCCAGCCCCGAACTGATCGATCACCAACCGCACGCGACGATTGCATCAAGCAGCAGTCCGGCAATCGACGACGCGTCAAAGTTCCTCGAACCCAGCGATGATTTCTCCTTCGTCCCGGAACCATCACCCAACCCGAAAAACGCAGCCTCCGACCTTCGCTCGGCGCTCTAACAGCACGCTACCCGATGCTCCCATCCCTCACCGGCCTCTCGCACGAAGAACTCACCTCATGGCTCAAAGAGCAAGCTGAGCCGGCATTTCGCGCAAACCAGATCCTCGATTGGATGTGGAAAAAGAAGGCTGATTCGATCGACGCGATGAGCAACCTGCCCGCCACACTGCGCGCAAAACTCGCGAGCTCATTCCGGCTTTCATCACTCACCCACACCCACACCCAAGGCTCGGCCGACACGACCCGCAAATTTCTCTTCAAGCTCCACGACGGACGCTATGTCGAAAGCGTGTTGATCCCCGCCAACCCCGCGCTCTACGGCGGCGCCTCCGATCGACGCACGCTCTGTGTTTCATCACAAGTCGGCTGCGCCTACGGTTGCAAGTTCTGCGCCTCTGGCCTCGCCGGATTCACCCGCAACCTCGATGCCTCGGAGATCGCCGGACAAGTCCTCGCTGCCGAACAACTCTCGAGCGAACGCGTCGACAACATCGTGTTCATGGGCATGGGCGAACCGCTCGCCAACATCAACAACCTGCTTTCAGCGGTCAACCTGATCACCAACGAAAAAACCCTCCACCTCGGCGCGCGCCACCTGACGATTTCCACCTCCGGCCTCGTTCCACAAATCCGCCAACTCGCCGAACACCCGCAGCAAATCCGCCTCGCCATTTCCCTCCACGGCGCCACCGACGAAATCCGCCAGCAAATCATGCCGGTGAACCGCAAGTACCCGCTCGCCGAACTCTTCGACGCACTCGATTATTGGAACTCACGCAAAAACCAAAAACTCACGCTCGAATACATCCTCATCGAGAACATCAACGACTCACTCGAGCAAGCCACCATCCTCGCCCGCGTCGCGCGCCGCCTCCACGCCAAGGTCAACCTCATACCCTACAACACGGTCGAAGGCCTCGAGTGGAAACGCCCCACCGACAAGCAATGCCGCGCATTTCGCGACGTCCTCAAAAACGCAGGCGTCCAAGCCACACTGCGCCTCGAAAAAGGCCACGACATCGACGCGGCCTGCGGCCAACTACGACTCAAGCAGGAAACCGCCGAAGGCATCATCCGCTGAGGCCACACACCTAGCGGCGGCGCTCAGGATTTCCTCTCGTTCGCTGGAAAACGCCCCTTGCCCGGCGCACTCATCCACGCCCAAGCCGACCTCACCATATCACGCACATCCTTGCGCGATGCGACCCAGCCAAGAAGCTCCTTGGCCAGCGACGGATCGGCGACCAACGAATCAGGATCGCCCTCACGACGCGGACCATACTTCACCGGCACAGTTTTGCCGGTGACCTCTTCGACGGCCGAAATGATTTCCTTCACGGAAACTCCCACGCCGGTTCCGAGGTTGCAACGCACCGAAGCACCGCCAGCCGCCAAGTGATCAAGCGCCCGCGCATGCGCATCGGCCAAATCCTCGACGTGAATGTAATCGCGGATGCAAGTACCGTCGGGCGTGTTGTAATCGGTGCCAAAAACTTCGATGTGATCAATTTCACCGGTCACCGCCATCATCACCCGCGGGATCAAATGGGTCTCAGGATTGTGATCCTCACCAATGAGCCCGTCGGGCGAACATCCGCTCGCATTGAAATATCGAAGGCAAGCGCTTCGCAGACCCCAGGCATGATCGCAGTCGGCAAGGACCCACTCGACCATCAGCTTGCTGCGACCATAGGGGTTGATCGGATTCTGCGCGTTGCTCTCGGTGATCGGAAGTTTGTCCGGTACGCCGTAAGTCGCGCAGGTCGATGAAAAGACAAAGACCTTGCAGCCAAACTCCTGCATCACCTGCAGAAGTTTCACCGGCTCGGCGGTGTTGTTTTGATAATACTTGAGCGGATTGGTCACCGACTCACCAACATAAGCGAATGCCGCAAAGTGCACCACCGCACCAAAACGATGCTTGGCGAAAAGCCCGCGCACCAGCTCCTGATCACCGACATCACCCACCACCAACTCGACGCCATCGTCGACGATGGCCTTTTCGTGACCGAAGACCAAATTATCTAGCACGACCACCCGCCGCCCTAGGCCGGCAAGAAGTCTGACCGTGTGGGAGCCGATGTAGCCGGCACCGCCGGTCACGAGAATGGATGCGGATGATTCACTCATAAGTGCCGAAAGAAACGGCCAAATCCGCCCCCTTGTCAATCACGCTGGCACCATCTGGCCGCCCAAAGATCCCCAAAATATTTCTCGAATGAACCACGGGGTCGTGTAGTCTCACCAGCATGATCAAAAACATACGTTTTTGCGTTATTGCAGCTGTCGTAACCACTGCCACAGCGCTCACGTCCTGCTACTACGACCCCTACTACACATCGGTGGGCGCGACTTACGGGACCAGCTACAGCTCCGGCTCCAACTACTATGGCGGGGGTAGCGGCTACTCGAGCTCAGTCTACATCAGCACCGGCAATCCCGAGTGGGGCTATGACCCCTACACCTACAGCTATTACAATTACCGCCGCCGCTGCTACTACGATCCTTACCTGAACGGATTCTACCCCGTCGGCTACCGCCCACCAGTATTTGCCGGCTGTGTCCATCCCCATGGCTGGCGCCCAGGTGCAAGCTACTGCCCGCCACCACGCCGCGTCAGTAACATCACGATCGTGAACTACCGCAACCGCGAATCCGCCTATCGTCGCGGCGGGTACATTCAGGAGGGTTATCGTGGCCAATATGCCACGCAGCAAAGCCGCCCGGAAACGAAACCTTCGTTCTTCCAAAGGCCGGAGCAAGAAGTGCGCCCGCAACAAAATTACACACGACCCTCCCCCGGATTTCAGCAGCAGCAACAATCACGCCCAGAACGCCCCTCGCGCGAATCATGGCGTGAGCAACAACAGGCAAGACCCTCAGCATTCAACACACAGGTCAACAACACGCCGCAACCACAAGCGCAGACGCGCCCAAACTTCGGCTCGACACGCCCGGCATTCAATGGCGGCCAACAAGCAACCCAAGCCGCACGCCCCAACTTCGGAGGTGAACGCCCGAGCTCGGTTGGCAATCGCATGGGCCGCCAAGACCGCATGGCCGAAGGCGTCCGCGAAAGTAGACAACCGCGCACTGAGCGTGCAGAACGCAAACCACGCGGCGAACAGGAAGCTCAACAAGCCCAGCCTTAGCGAAGCACCACCATCTTTTGCTTAAAGGCAACTCGAATCGGTTGCCGGATTTCTCAAAACCAGCTCTAAAGGCTTTCCGCTCTCCTGCGGCGATCTTCGAAGAGCACAGTTTCCCTGTACCCAGCCGCCTTGGCGATCACCACAGCCTGCAAGAAATCGCGCCCGACCTCCATAGGCGCATGGGCATCGGATGAAATCACCAAGGGCACTCCCGCCGAACAGGCAAGCTCGAGAAATTCGGCTGTCGGATAAGCCTCCGCACAGGGCTTATGCCAACCCGCGGTGTTGAGCTCGATCACGCAGCCTGCCGCCGCGATCGCATCAATCGCTGGTTCGTAAAATCGCGCCAGATCACCAGTCGGCACATGCGCAAATTTTTTCACCAAATCCGGATGCGCGAGAATGTCAAACAAGCCGCTCGATGCCATCCGCGCATAGGTCTGCCAGTAATGCGTCCAGACCGCCTCGACATCACTTTCGGCCCAACGGCCAAGCCACTTCGGGTTGTCGAAATCCCAATCGCCGAGGTAATGCACCGACCCGATAAGATAGTCCCAACGGCACTCGGTTTCGAGCTCGCCGATCCATTCCTCACAGCCCTCCAGCCAATCGCATTCCAACCCGATGCGCACCGGCAATTTTCCCGCCGCCCGCGCTCGCGCGCGCTCGACCCATGCGAAGTATTCCGGCAACTCGTCACGACGCATCCGCCAATCATCAAAGGGCTCGGGAACCTGCGGCGCGTGATCGGAAATCCCATACTCACTCAAGCCCGCCGCCAACGCCGCATCCACATACTCTTCCGGCAAGCCTGTCGCGTGTCGGCACAAGGGCGTATGCGTATGATAGTCGGCTGGCATGCGATTGAGGATGAATCCGGTTGAATGATCCGCCCAAGCCATACTAAACTCGCGCCACGGTGCAAGCACCAGCGCATTTCATGAGCTCCTCTCCCAACACGACACCCGCCACCAACCCGGTGATCCAACACCTGCTCTCGCAACTGCGCAACCACCCCAAACGCGTGGTCTTCACCGAGGGCGAGGACATCCGCGTGCTCCGCGCCGCCGCCCGCCTCGTCCGCGAACAGGTGGTCGCACCGATCCTGCTCGGAAACCGTGATCGCATCCGCGCCCTCGCCGAACAACATGCGGTGCCGCTCACTTTCATCCACATCATCGATCCACCCCACGCGACCGACTTCAAGCTCTTCTGCCAGCGGGTCGAAAACATGGCCCGCTACCGCAGCAACAGCAACGTCGAAGCGGAGGAACTCGTCGCCAAGCCCCATTACTTCGGCGCACTCATGGTCCAATACGGACAGGCCGACGCCATCGTCGGCGGAAACCAGGCGCTGCCCGCGGCCTACTTCCGCGCGCTTCTTCACACGATCAAGCCACTGCCGCATGTGCCAAAAATTTTCGGCGTCTCGATCATCACCAGCAACCACCTCCAACACCTCGGCGAATCAGGCATCATCTTCATGGCCGACAGCGCGCTCAACCCAAACCCCGATGTGGCCGAGCTCTCCGCCATAGCCATCGAGACTGGCAAGCTCGCCCACCATTTGCTCGGCCGCAAAACCCGCGTCGCCATGCTAAGCCACTCGACCAAAGGCAGCGCCTCCACCGCCGATGCGAAACGCATGGCCGCCGCCGCCTCACTCGCCCAAGCCGAAGCCCACCGCCAGTTTCTAGAAATCGACATCGAAGGCGAACTCCAGGCCGATGTCGCACTCGACCCCGCCGCAGCCGAAATCAAAATCCCCGCCGCCGATACCCGCCGCAGCGCCGATGTCCTGGTCTTCCCCAACCTCGACGCCGCCCACATCTCACTCAAGCTCCTGCAGCATGTCGCCGGCGCGAGAAACTACGGCCAACTCATCCTTGGCCTCGCCCGCCCCGCCGCTCAAGTCCCCCGCACGGTCGACGAGGAAACAATCTTCGGCACCGCCGCCGCAGTGGCTGTCGAGGCAATCAAATACCATCAGCTCTACCCCGACGGAGATCTTTGAGGGAGGATATCGTGGATTGAAGATTGTGGATTGTGGATTGTGGATTGTGGATTCAAGATTGAAGAAGCCTCTTGTTCAAATTCTTCCACTTCGATGTTCGATGTTGGGCGTTCGATGTTCGATGTTCAACCCCCCTCTTCCCCGTGGCTGGATCATCTTGATCCAGGCCGTCCATGGAGCGTCTCGCTCCATGTTTTGAAAAGCAGATGAAAGCGCCGATTCTTTTCTTCCGTATTCCCCCGGTAGGGCGATGCGGCCTCGCAGCGCCGAAACTATCGCCGCAGGCGCCAAAGCGGGCAAGTTGCCCGCGCTCCCTTGAAAATGTCGCTTGTTCAAATGCGCTTCGGCTCACGGACCTTTGGGACAAAGGTCCCTGCCAATGAAGAAGCCGCTTCTTCTTTCAGCTTTTCAGAATTTCAGTTTTTCAGCTTTTACCCCTCGCCCTGTTCCGCGGCGAGAAACGACTTCCGACACAACTCCGCATACTTGCCACCCTTGGCTAGCAGCGACTCATGCGAGCCCTGTTCGATGACCTCTCCAGCTTCGAGCACATAGATCAGGTCGGCATTGCGGATGGTCGACAAGCGATGGGCAATCACAAATGCCGTGCGATTGGCCATGAGGTGGTCGAGCGCGTCCTGAATCAACCGCTCGGTCTCGGAGTCGACCGATGCCGTGGCCTCATCGAGCAACAAGATCGGTGCATCCTTCAACAAGGCCCGCGCAATCGAAAGCCGTTGTTTCTCACCGCCCGAAAGTTTCACCCCACGCTCGCCGACATGGGTGTCGAGCTGTCGCGGCAAAGCACTCACAAAAACCTCGGCATGCGCCGCCTTCAAGGCCGCCCATATTTCACTTTCCGTCGCATACCTTTTGGCCAGCAAGAGGTTCTCCCTCACCGTGCCATTGAATAAAAACGGCTCCTGCGTGACATAAGCCATGCGCCCACGCAACGAAGCCTTTGACAGCTCGCCGATCGACACACCATCGATGGTGATCCGCCCAGAGTCGATTTCATAAAACCGCGCCAGCAACGATAGCACGGTCGACTTTCCCGCACCGGTCGAACCCACCAGCGCGATGGTGCGCCCGGGCTCGGCCTCCAGCGTCAAGCCGCGCAAGGTCGGTTGATCCTGATAAGAAAACGAAACCCCTTCGAAGCGCACATGACCCTTGATTCCCGCCGACAATTCCTTTCCTCCCACCGCATGCGGTTCGTCCTCGGAATCGAGAATCTCAAACACGCGATCCGCCGCCGCACGACCGGAAAGCAGCATTTGGTTGAGTGAGTTGAGCCGGTCGATCGGCTCGTAAAACAACGCGAGAAACAGCAGAAATTTCGTGAAGTCGCCAATCGACAGCTCGCCCCTCATCACCGCCGCGCCACCAAAGCCAAGCACCAGCACATATCCCACCATCCTCAAAAACGACATGCCCGGCGAGTACAGCGCCCACCACTTCATCATCCGTAGTGTCGTCACGCGGAGTTGGTCGGAAAACTGGTTGAATCTTTCATGCTCCGCAGCCTCCGCGGCGTATGCCTTGATCTGTCTCACCCCCGAGATGTTATCGTGCAACAAGGCATTGAGGTCCGATGCTGCATCTCGCTGATTGCGGTAGCGGTCCCTTCCCTTGGTCGAATAAATCCACGCACCCACCGCCAGAAGCGGCACCGGCAGCGTCGCCCATGCCGCAACCGCTGGGTTGAGGATGAAAAGAAAAATCCCGACGCCCAACACCTGCAGCGCCGCGACCAAGCCCTGCTCGATACCATCGATGAGCACGCGCTCCATGTTGGTCACATCCTCGACCACCCGCGTCATGATGTCGCCCGTGCGTTTTCCATCGAACCAACTGAGCGGCAATTTCTGGATCTTGCCGTAAAGATCCGAGCGGATGTCGAAAATAACCTTTTGCTCAAATGCGTTGTTCACGAAAATCCGCAGCGCGTTCAATCCATCCTTGAGCAAAAATCCCGCCAGCGCCACCAGCGTCCAAAACAAAAACTCGTGATGCCGCGACGGGTCCGGGATCACCTTGTCGATCACATGACCCGTGGCATTCGGGAACACAAAAACCGCCAAGGTCATGCCCACCGCGCACAACAACTGCACCAAAGCCATCACCGGATAGCGCCGAAGATAGGAAAAAACCCGCAGGATCGATTTCATGCCACGCGAGCGATGCCCGCCGCTGGGGGATTTGTAAAGCACCGCGCTCGGGGAACTTCCAAACCCCAAATTTTGCATTGCAGGTACGCCATGCCTTGCCTAATTTGTTCGCCACAGCGAATTTCATCAACCCACCCCGCAACCCTTTCAATCCCATGGCTAAAATCCTCGGCATCATCACTGCAATCGTGCTTGCATTCGCGGCACTCGTCGCCAACAAAAACAAAGCCGCATTCGAAGCGGAAATCACCGGAGTTGCCGCCGAGAAAAGCACACTCGGCAATGAGAAAAAGCGTCAGGAATCCGCGCAAGCTACCTACAAAAAAACCACTCCGCTCAACGAAGCGGAGGCTGAAATCGCTCAACTCGAAGAAAGTGTCGCCTCACAATCGAAAAGAAATGACGAACTCAAGCAGGACTTCGAAGCAAAAACCACCAAAGTCGACACCAATAAACAACAACTCGACCTGATCCGCGAAAAGACCAGTAAGATCGGCGACCTAAGCTCGCTCGCATCCAAAATGAGGACCACCAAGGCCGAAATGGAAGAACTCACCCAAAACATCGGCACCGCAGAGGCAAAACTCGCCAATCTCACCGCCCAAAACAAACAGTGCGAAAATCAGACCAACGCCCTGAAACAAAAATTTGAGACCTTGAGCAGCGGTCAGTCGCTTCCAAGTCTCAACACCAGAATCCGATCGATTTACCCCGCTTGGGGCTTTGTCACCCTCGGCACCGGCAGCTCCGGGGGAGTGGTCGCCAATTCCACCCTCGATGTCGTGCGCGGTGACAACACAGTCGCCAAACTGCTCGTGACCTCCGTCGAATCAAACACCGCCGCAGCCAGCATCATTCCCGACTCGATGGCGAACGACACCAACCTAATGATCGGCGACCGCGTAATTGCATCCGCCCAAAAAGCCGCCACACCACGCAACTGACGCTGCAAAAGCCCAATTTCAAAACAATATATCACCATCATTTCATGAAAAGCATCCTCTACATCATCGCCATCCTGCTGGCCGGTGGCGCCGCATTTTTCTCCATCAAACAATCCGGGAAATTCAAAGAAGCCCAACAAACCCGTCTCGAAACCATCGCCGAACACAAACAGGTCGCCAGCGCTGCCGATGCAACCGAGAAACAACTCAAGGACCTCAAGAGCTCGCTGGTCGCCGCTGATGCCAAAAAAGAGGAAATCACCCAAAAACTCGACGCCCTCAAATCTGCCGGCGCCACCATCGAACGCGATGTCGGAGGCATCGACAACACCCTCAAAAATCAAGAAGGAGACTTCGAAGAACTCAACAAAACCAAGGACGAGCTCAGCCGCATTATGTCCGACCTTGGTGGCGATGTGAACATTGAAACTCTCGGAGACAAAATTAAGGAGTTCGACGAAAGTAAAAAAACTCAAGAAACGAAGCTCGAGGAACTCGAAACCCTCACCACCGCCGCCGAAAAACTCCTTGCCACCAATCGCGCGGAACTCGACCGCCAAATGAAACGCGACATCGAAAGAACCTCACGCCAAGGACGCGGCTCAATGGAGTCGGTCGTCAGCGCGGTCAACCAAGACTGGGGCTTCCTCGTCATCGCCGCCGGATCCAACTCGGGCTTCACCCCGCAAACACCACTCATCATCGAGCGCGATGGCAAAACGCTCGGCCGCGTCCGCCCCTCATCGGTCGAGCCAACCCAGACGATCGCCGAGATCGACTTCAACACGCTAGCTACTGGCGTGCGCCTGCAACCCGGCGATCGCGTGATCACCGCCAAGCCGTCCTCAAACTAATTTTCCTCCTCGGCCGCTGTCCGGAATCCACCCCCTCCTGCACCGCCATGAAACTCTTCGGCCTCAGCCTCACCGCCGCAATCTTCGCTCTCTGCTCCTGCGCCGAAACGCCGGAAAAAAAACCGGTCGGGCCCTCGTCGGAAACGAGCAAGATCCCATGGAACACGCAAGTCCCGGGTCAAGGCATGGGCCAGTTCGGCATGATGCCGCAAAACCAGCATCGCAGATAAAAGATACACTCGTGCGGTTGCGAAAATTTCCCGCAACTTGCAGCCTTCAGTCGCGGTGATACGGCGACCCGCTCCTCAGCGTCTCAACGCGGTAAAGTTGCTCGAGCAACACCACCAAGGCCAATTCGTGCTGCATCGTCAGCGGCGAAAGCGAGAGCACCATGCCGCACGCATCACGCAACTCCGCGCTGTGACCATCGGATCCGCCGATCAGAAATGACAGCGACTTGATGTCACCTCGCAGCGCCAAGGCATCGAGCCGGCCGGCAAACTCACGCGTCCCGAGCAATTCACCACGCTCATCAAGCGCGATCCGGTACGACCCGCGCGAGCGTTCCAGCAAACGCTCGGACACCTCCTCGCGAGTGCCGGATTTCACCAACTCCATGCCATAAGCCCCGTATCGCCCGAGCCGCTTGAGGTATTCATCCACCCCAAGCCGGGCATAAGCGAGAGCCGGACGCCCGGCTGCGATGATTTGCACTTTCATGACGGCCATCGGAGCTTGCCCGATCATCCGACGAGAGCCAACATCAATCATCCATGAAACGCATCAGCACCCTTGCACTCGTCGCCCTGAGCGCATGCTCGCCATCGATCGGACCCGTCGTTCCGGAAACTCCGGTCGAACGCAAAATGATCGGACTCCTCCAAAAGTTCGATCGCTGGGACGATGACGGCAACGGCCAACTCGACCGCAATGAACTCGCCGAAGGCCTTGCCGGCAGTGGTCACTCACCCGATGGGGTGATGGAATTTTACGACACCAACCGCAACGGGCTGATCTCGCTCAAAGAGGCACAAAGTGCATACAGCCGCGCGCCGGAAGCCGACGCACGCATCAAGTCACGAGCCGCTGGCAAGCAATGAGCGACACCTACGAATCATCGAGGTTGCTCGACGAATATCTGCTCTTTCACTACGCTTCCGCCGACGAAGTGTTGCCACCGGATATCGAGTGGCCCGCTGCGATGCGCGACGCACTCGGGTTCACCCGCCGCACCGTGTCGCATTTTTCAAAAAGCCCGGCCACTAGCGCACTCGACATCGGCTGCGCGGTCGGTGGCTCAACCTTTGAAATGTCACGCACATGCGAAAGCGTCATCGGTATCGATTTTTCAAACTCGTTCATCAATGCCGCCGAAACACTTCGCCTCGGAGAAAGCATCCCCTACCGGCGTCTTGAAGAAGCACAGCTCACCACAAAGCTCGTCGCCCATGCACCACTGGAAATCGACGCCACCCGCACCCGCTTCCACCACGGCGATGCAATGAATCTCTCCACATCGCTCGGCAGCTTCGATCGCGTTCACGCCGCCAACCTCGTTTGCCGCCTGCCCGAGCCACTTCAATTTCTCAAACGCCTGCCCTCACTGGTCAATCCGGGCGGCGAACTTGTGCTCGCCACACCCTGCACCTGGCTCGCAGAATTCACCCCGCCACAAAACTGGCCGACCGGCTCAACATTCGATTGGCTGCACGAATTGCTCAGCCCTGACTTCGAGCTTCAGCACCAATGCGACGAACCTTTCCTGATCCGCGAAACCGCCCGCAAATTTCAATGGTCGCGATCACTCGTCACCACCTGGCGCAGGAAATAAGGCACCTTCTTCCCCGTAGCTGGGACTTGCAGTCCCAGTCCGTCCTTGGAGCATTCTGTTCCAAGTTTTGAGAAGCCAACGCGCAGGCCCAATACCCGTGGCTGGATCATCTTGATCCAGGCCGTCCTTGGAGCATCCCGCTCCATGTTTTGAATCACTTAGAGCAATCAACTTCTTCTCTTGCGTCTTCCGCGGTAGGGTGACGCGGCCTCGCGGCGCCGCAATTTCCGCCGCAGGCGTCAAAGCGGAAAGGATGCCCTCGCTCCCTTGGAGCAGCCACTTCTTCATTTCCGCTTTCTGCTCCTCTCAAGGAATAAACAGCACCTTGCCATTGCGATCGGCATCTTTGAGCCGCTCCAAAGCCGCGGACCATTCATCGAGTGAAAAAACCGAATCCACCGCCTGCACTAAGCGCCCGGCATTCACCAGCTCCGCCAACTTTTCATAAGTCGCCCGCACCTCTTCGAATGGCGCCTGCTCCAACCACTTGGTGACCCATAATCCGCGCAAACTGATGTCGCGAAAAATCAGCAACCCGTTTGGCAGCGTGAGCGGCTTGCGCGACATCGCGCCGTAAGTGATGTGCGTACCGCCTTCTTCGAGCAACTTCATCAAGCGCAGCGCGCTTTCACCGCCCACCGCATTGAATGCCAAACGCGCGTTCGCTCCACCGAGATGCTCAAGAGCCTGCGCCACCGCTTCATCGCCATCGGGCAACACCACATCACCACCCAGTTCGCGAAGTTCATCCACCAAGTCAGCACGCCGCACCAAGGAAACCGTGCGCACACCACACTCACGCGCCAACTGGATCACGCAGCGGCCGACCGCGGAATTTCCCGCATTCTGCACCACCCAATCACCGGGCTTCAACGCGGCAAAGCCATGCAGCAACCTCCACGCGGTCGCCGGATTCACCTTCAGCATCGCCGCCTGACGCATATCGATTCCCTCGGGCAAAGCAAACAACACATCCTCGGGCACGATCGCATGACTCGCCCATGTCGACGCACGCCGCAAAAACATCACGCGCCGGCCCGCTTCAAAACGCCCAGACCCGCTCGACACCACCACCCCGCAACCCTCAATCCCCGGTACGGCCGGCAGCTCAGCCTTCACGCCGTAGGTGCCCTCGATCAGATTCAGATCCGCCGGGTTGATCGGTGCCGCCTCGATGCGCACCAGCACCTCACTCGCCGCAGGTTCGCGCGGTTCAAATTCCTCGACGCCAAGCACCTCTTCCGGTTTTCCGCACTTCGCAAAAAACAGACGCCGTGCCCGCAGATCATTTCCGTCATATTTCACGCCAGCCATGATGAGACATCTGAAATATCAAGCCAAGCCCCAAGGCCATCAACCCGCCCCCAACAAGTCATCCAAGGCGCTCTCAAAGTCCGCATGGCGAAAATGAAATCCAAGCGACTCCAACACCGCAGGCCGAACCTTTTGACTCGCAAGCAACACGCCACCAAATCCGCCCAGCACCAACTTCAACGCAAAGCCCGGCACCGGCAATATCGCCGGACGCCGCAAGCGCTTCGCAAACTTCCGCGTGAAGTCCACATTGCGCTCGCCCATCGGTGCCACCGCATTGACCGCGCCAGACATCCGCTCATCCGCCACCGCCTCAACAATCGCGCGGCGCAAATCATGAACATGAATCCACGGCATCCACTGCCGACCATGGCCAAGCTTGCCACCTAGACCGGTCTTCATCACGCGCACCAATTTCTCAAACGCCGATCCTCCCCGTCCGAGCACCACGCCGATGCGCAAGCATACAACCCGCACGCCCAAGGCCTCGGCCTCCATCGCCGCCTCCTCCCACTCGCGGCAAAGATCCACCAAATACCCATCGCCCATCGCCGATCGCTCATCGAGTTCCTCCTCACCACGATCCCCATAAATCCCCACCGCCGACGCATTCACCAAAACCTTCGGCCTTTGGTCTACCGGCAAATTTCGGATGAGCTCCACCACCCGCCGCGTCACGCCAATCCGGCTTTCATGAAATTTTTTCCGGTTCGCCGCCGACCATCGCCGATCGATCGACTCGCCCGCCAAATTCACCACCGCGCGGCACCCGGCAAAATCCATCGCCGCCACCGATTGCCATCGCTCCACGCCCGCCACCTCACCACCACCAGAGCGACTCACGCCCACCACACCAAACCCATGCTCGCAGAGCAACTTCGGCACCCCACGACCAACGAAACCATTCACCCCGATCACCGCCACCACCGACTCTTTTGACATCGAAAAAACATGCCCGAAATCCCGCCTCGGTAAACCGCAAACTCTGCCTTCAGCCGCTTTCCACTTTACTTCACCCGCCGGGGGATTTGTGATCCTCCCAATGTTGAAATTCGGCGCATGGCTGGCATTCCCGCTCCTGCTGATTCCTGCGCCCGGCCAGGACATGACGGACCCTAGCCTTCTGCCCGACCTGTTGATTTCCACACCGGTCGACACGATCACGCCGGTGCCCTCACCCGCGCTCCCGCCACTCCCCAACACCGGCGGCCCCGTTCCCAAGGAACTCGATATCGAAAACCTCGGCGGCACAATGAGCGGCAATGTCCGCGATCAAATCATCCTCGGCGGCCCCGTCAAAATCACTGGCGACAACGGCCTCGAAATCTTCGCCGACACCGCAGTGATCGACCTCGTCGCCAAGTCGGTGACCCTCACGGGAAATGTCGCGGCCTACGAAGCCAACAGCCTCCGTCGCGGCCACCGCGCAGTTTATTACTACGAGAGAAAGTTCCTCGATACATCCGACATGCGCGCGTCGATGGATCCGGTCATCCTCGAAGCGGGCAAGTTCACACTCGAGGAAATCGATGGCGAAAAAGTCTATGTCGGCACCGACGGCGGCATGACGACGCATGATTACGAAAAACCGAATTTCTGGATCCGCGCGAAAAAGACCCGCGTCTACCCGAATAAAAAAATCGTCTTCAACAACCTCAAGGTCTACGCCGGCGATGTTCCCGTTTTCTGGCTGCCCTATTTGAGCCAACCGCTCCACGAAGAACTCGGCTACCACTTCCTGCCCGGCACCCGCTCAAACTGGGGACCCTTCCTTCTCAACTCCTACGGCATCATGCTCGGCGGCAACACCGACCCGGTCACCGGTAAGTCCAATGACGGCTGGCTGCTCTCGCGCTGGCGCTTCGACCTCTACAGCGAACGCGGCATCGGCACCGGACTCGACCTCATCGACAAACGCCCCGACACACCCGGCGACCTCGCCAACCTCAGCCTCTACTACCTCAACGACATCGCACCGGAAACAACCCGCAACGGCTTCCCCCGCGATCCCATCGATCCGGAACGCTACCGCGCCAATTTGCAGCATCGCAAATTTTTCGGAAATGACGCCGACTCGAAATGGCGCGCCGACACCCAACTCAGTTGGCTCAGCGACCAATACTACCTCGGCGACTTCAGCCGCGATACCTACTCGACCGATCCCTACCCGGACAACACCTTCGGCATTTTCCGTCAGGATGATTCATCGCTGCTCTCATTCCTCACCCGCTTCCGCATCAACGATTTCTATCGTGCCGATACCCGCTTGCCGGAAATCACCTTCGACCAAGCACGCGGACCGCGCTTCGGGCTCCCTTTACTTCACGAAGGCACGACATCGCTCTCGGTTATCACAGAAAGAGCACCAGATACTGATTATAATGATTTAGCGGATGCTACATCCAGCAACGCAAAGGCTATTAATTACCTTAATAGTAGCCAAAACCGAGGTCAAATTGATCCTTACGAAAGGAGATTAATCGAAAGCATGATCGCTCTCCCTGACAGCGATCCGAGACGCGAGGACATCCGCACCCAGCTTCTCGATTCGGGCTACGCCCGCTTTCACACCTATCAGGAATTTTCCCTCCCACGCACCTACGGAGATTTCTTCAGCGTCACACCCCAGGCCGGCGTCGGATACTCGGCTTACGAAATCACCGAGGGCAATGCCGACAATCTCGACCGCGCCACCATCCACGCCGGCGTCGAATCCGCATTCAAAATTTCGAAAGACTACGGCAATGTCGGCGGCCGCGACTGGGGCCTCAACGGTCTCCTCCATATCGTCCAACCTTACAGCAACATTTCGGTCCTTCGCACCAACGACTACGAAATCGGCGACCCGTCGGTCGACCACCTGAGCCCCACCACCCGCCCGCAACCACTCGACCCGCTGCGCTTCACCGCCATCGACGAACTCCAAAGCTGGGAAATCGCCCGCCTCGGCGTGCGCAACCGCCTCCTCACCCGTCGCGACAACCAAAGCATGGAGTGGCTGTTCCTCGACACCTACATCGATGCCTTCCTCAACGAACCGGAAGGCGAACGCAACCTCTCGAACCTCTACAACGACCTGCGCTGGCAGCCACTCCCATGGCTTGGCACCAGCATCGAAACCCAAATGCCCATCGGCACCTCAGGCCCCGGCTTCACCAGCATCAACAGCTCGATCAACTATCAACCGGTCGACTGGTTCGAATGCTCGCTCGGTTTCGTGCGCCTCGATCAACACCCCTACCTCACCGACACCAACCGCGTCACACTGCGCACCTACACCAGCCTTTCGGAAAACTGGGGCTTCGGCACCCAACACACGACCGAACTCGATGACAATGTGCTCGAACTCCAGCAATACACGATCCATCACAATCTCGGCAACTGGGTCTTCACCCTCGGCCTCAACACCCGCGACAACCGCTTCGAAAAGGAATACGGCGCGATCCTGCTTTTGACCCTCAAGGATTTGCCAATGATCTCCCTGCCGCTCGAAATGGATGCCGGCTACTGACCCTCTCCCACATGAACACCTCCACCACCTCCACCACCTCAGTCCTCAACGCGCTGCAATGGCGCTACGCCACCAAGCAATTCGATGCCACCCGCAAAATCGATGCGGATCATTGGAACGCGATCGAGCAATCTCTCATCCTCACACCCTCGTCGTTCGGGCTCCAGCCATGGAAATTTCTCGTCGTTGGCGATCCCGCCATCCGCAGCGAACTTCGCGCAGCATCGTGGAACCAACCCCAAGTCACCGACGCCTCACACCTCGTCGTGCTCACCACCCGCACCGACCTCACCCAAAACGACATCGACGCATGGATCAACCGCATGGCCGAAGTCCAAGGCTGCCCGACGGAAAATTTCGCGCCGCTCGCCGGCATGATCTCCGGCTTCAGCTCATCGATGTCGGCCGATGCACGCCGCGCATGGAACTCACGCCAGGTCTACATCGCACTCGGCCAACTCATGACCAGCGCCGCCATGCTCGGCATCGATACCTGCCCGCTCGAAGGCATCGACCCCGCCGCCTACGATCGCGCGCTCGGCCTTGAAAATTCCGGCTACGCCACGGTCGTGGCCTGCGCACTCGGCTACCGCGATCCAGCGGACAAATACGCCGCCGCCCCCAAGGCCCGCTTCGATCGCTCACGCGTGATCGAGCACATCGGCAAAGCCTAGAGCAGTTTGCGAAAAGGTGTAGCCGGTGGAGCGAGAAGATTTTGGCCAGGGCAAGGCGTTGCGATAATGGAGCGGAGCGACATAGCCGACCCGAAGGGTTGCCCGTAAGGGCCGCACCGGCGGGTGCGGGCAAAGTGGATAGACATCCACGACTGAGCAACAACGCAGCCATGACAAAAGATCCCGCTCTTTATGAAGACTCGGCGAAGCCGCAAATTTACCATACCTAACCCCAACCACCGGCTACAGATTTGAGCAAAATGCTCTAATGCATTAGCCCTCACGGCTTCTTCGGCGGATCGACGCCCAACGCCTTCCACACATCGGGAAGCAAGGCATCGAGCAATGCATAGGAAATTTCTCGATCGCGATTCGTCCCGCGCAATCCGACATGGATCGCCGGGATTTTCCCCATCGGCGCGTCCATCTCACCACGCTTCACATAAAGCCTGCTGCCAATCTCATCGGCAACCTCGTCGTCGGAATCCATCCCCCACTTGTTTTTCAAATCAAGATCCCTCCCGATCCGCAACAAATTCTCGTGCTTGGCAAGCTTCTCAGTCAGCGCGCGGATGATGGTATCCGTCTGCCCAAAGGGTGCCTCGGGGTCGAGCGGTATGGGCAGCCACACCGGATGCGGGCGACTCTGCTTGTAGAGATGGTAGGCAGTCGGCAGGCCAATGCCAAAAAACAGCAACAAGGCCGCACCACCAATCAAAAGCCATCGTTGCATCAACGATGAATAGCACCCAAGATACCCCGTATCCAAGTAGGAATTTCATGGAATATCCAGCCACCACCGCCACCGTTGAAACCTTGCCCAACGGGCTCACCCTCATCCTCCAGCCGGAACCGGCAAACCCGGTCATCAGCACCCAAATCTGGGTCGAGACCGGTAGCATGCACGAAGACCAACACCTCGGCTCCGGCATCTCGCACTTCCTCGAACACATGGTCTTCAAGGGCACCCGCGACTTCGACGCCGGCGAGCTCGCCGCCACCGTCCAATCAGCCGGCGGACATTGGAACGCCTACACGAGCTTCGATCGCACGGTTTACTACATCGACGGCCCCTCGGACTCTCTCGCGATGTTTCTCAAATGCCTCACCGGTCTGGTCTTCTTCCCCATCCTGCCAGAGTCGGAATTCGAAAAGGAAAAAGACATCATCCGCCGGGAAATCGACATGGGCCTCGACGATCCCGACAACGCCGCTTCACGCCTCCTGTTTTCCACCGCCTTCCAACGCGACCCGCGCCGCCACCCAGTCATCGGTCACCGTCACCTCTTCGATCAAATCCAATACCACGACCTCACCACCTACCATCGCACTCGCTACACAACCGATCGCTGCTTCATGGTGATCTCAGGCGACTTCGATCCGCAACAAGCCCGCCAATCACTCATCGATCACACCCGCGAATGCCAACCCGGCTGCGGCAAGGAACCCTTGCTCGCCGCCGACCCACCTCAAGTCGCACCGCGCTTCGCACGCGATACCTTCGCAGTCCCCGCCAGCAAGATCACATTGGCATGGAAAATTCCATCCATCGATCACCCGGACGCACTCGCACTCGATGTCCTCGCCACCCTCCTCGGCCGCGGACGCTCGGCACGCCTCTACCGCCGCATCCGCGAGGAAAAATGCCTCGCCCTGGAAATTTCTTCCTTCTCTTGGTCATCACCCGCGCGCGAAGGCCTCTTCGCGATCAACGCCGAAGCGGAACCATCAATCGCTGGCGAGCTCGTCGATGCAATCATGCTCGAACTCGCCGACATCCAAAGCTCCGACCTCGGCGACGAAATCGAAAAAGCCAAACGCCAAATCATCACCAGCCAGTTCCGCTCGCTCACCACCGCCTCAGGCCGCGCCGCCGACCTTGCCAGCAATTGGCTCGAAGCACGCGACCTCGATTTCACACGCCGCCAGATCAATGCGATCAAGCTCATCACCGAAGCCGATATCCGCCGCGCCGCCACTCGCCTCACCCGCGAGCGACTCATCCACACAGTGATCGATCCACTCGACACACCCGCCACATCGCAAGCCACAAGCACCCGTCGCGAGAAAGCCGAAGCCACCGTCCACACGCTGCCAAATGGACTCCGCATCGCGCTGCTGCCCGACCGCCGCGTGCCACTCGTCCACATCCAGGCTGCCGTCCGCGCAGGCCTTCCATCGGAAACATCCGCCACCAACGGCATCAACCAACTGCTCGCGTCCACTCTACCGAAAGGCACAACCACACGCAGCGCACCCGCCATCGCCGTTTCACTCGAATCACTTGGCGCATCAGTTTCCGCCCACGCCGGCAACAACGCACTCATGATCCAAGCCGGCGGACTCGCCAACGACGCTGCAGAAATCATCGACCTCTTCGCCGATGTGATGCTCAACCCCTCACTCAACGATGAGGCGATCGCTCCGGAAAAAGCCAGCCAACTCGCCGCTCTCGAAGAAGCACAACAGGACCCGCTGCATGTCGGATTCCGCACCCTTCGCGCAGCGGCCTTCAGTGGCACAAGCTACGGCCTCGAACCGCTCGGCTCGCACGACAGCCTCGCCGCATTGAACCGCAGCTCACTAGCCAATCACCACGCGCGCCACTTCAATGCCACCAACACGACCATCGCCATCACCGGCGATTTCGATTCGGCACACATGCTCAGCCTGATCACCGAAAAATTCGCCGCCCTGCCCGCCGGAGAAATTTGGACCCCACCCGACACCATCCCCGCACAAGGTGCCGACCTGATCCATCACCTACCGAAAAAACAAGCGGTCATCACCATCGGCTACCACGGTGCCTCTGCCATTTCGTCCGATCGACGCACGCTAGCCATGATCCACGAATACGCCTCCGACATGGCAGGCCCGCTCTTCACCCACATCCGCGAAAACCTAGGCCTCGCCTATCAGGTCGGTGCCAGCCAATTTCACGGCTACGACAGCGGCCTCTTTATCTTCTATGTCGCAACCTCGCCGGAACAGGCAGCCCTCGCACGCATCGAGTTGCTCAAAGAAATCGAAAAAATTGCACACAAAGGCATCCCCGATGCCGCTTTCGAACGAGTGCGAGCCACCCTCATCAGCAGCCTCGCAATCCAACAACAATCACTCGCCCGCACCTCGCAAAACGCCGCACTCAACCTGCTCTTCGGCCTGCCCATCGATGAAGACCAACGCACGATCGAAGCCTACCGAAACATGACACCCAACATGATCGCCGATACCGCGGAGCAAATTTTCTCCCAAGCAGCCACCATCGCCACCGTCATGCCGGCACATACCGAAGCCTGAAACATCACGCCCATTTTCATGAATCCCACTGAAACAAAACAAGCGACCGAGATCGAGGTCGAGGTGGTGAATGTTTCCGATGCCCCGCTGCGTGGAGTCAATGACAACGAATCAGCCGCACCCAAACGCCCGTGGTCTAACCTCGGCCAAAAGTTCAACGCCCGCTCACCCATCCAACGCGTGCTCATCGCACTGGCTCTCATCCTCGGCATGGGATTTGTGCTCGCCGCCGCATTGATCTTTGCCGCCATCGCACTCATCGCCTTCATACTCCGCCGCATCAAACGCCTGCTCGCACCTTGAACGATCGGTCACTTGCCAAACCGGATTAAGGCAGAAACAGGGCATTGGCTCGACCCGGTTTGTAAACTGATGCTTTCCGTAACTTTGACATCCATGGCTGAGCAAAATGCTCAAAATGTGACAAGGCAGCTGACTCTTACAATAACAGCTCACCTACCCGCCTGTTTACCCCACGAATCTTTTAGCGCGACGCTTCGGTTGAATACCGCTTTTTGGCTTGGCTGATGCTCAACTTCATCAGCAACAAAATATCCGACACGCTCAAACTGACAGGCAAAACCAGCCTCTGCCGCAAGGAGCAATGGTTCAACCTTGGCCGTGATTTTTTTCAACGAATGTGGATTCAAAACGGATAGGAATCCGCCCTCCGCCGCATCGGGATCCTCGACGCTGAACAACCGATCATAGAGACGCACCTCGGCATCCACACCGCTGGCAGCATCGACCCAATGGATCGCCGCACGGCACTCGATGCCCTCCGGCGCATCAACACCAACCGTGCCGGGAATGATCTCAGCACGGATCAACGAAACCTGACCTTCCCCGTCTTTTTCATAAGAAACACAGCGGATGATGTGACCACCGCGCAAACGCACGCAACGCCCCGGCCCGAGGCGGAAAAATTTCTTCGGCGGGTCCTCCATGAAATCCTCGCGTTCGATCCACACCTCCCCACTCATCGCCACTTCGCGCTCACCCATGTCGGGGTTCTGCGGGTGATTCGACACCAGCGCCTTTGCCAGCGGCTCGGCCGACCAGTTTCCCAAGACCACCTTCAACGGATCCAGCACCGCCATACGGCGCGGTGCCGACTTGTTGAGGTAATCGCGCACCTCAAACTCCAGCAAGGCCACATCGGTCGTGCCATTGAACTTGGTAATTCCGATGCGCTTGCAAAAATCGCGAATCGCCGAAGCAGGATATCCACGCCGACGCATGCCGGAAATCGTCGGCAAGCGGGGGTCATCCCAGCCATCGACATGATCCTCCTGCACCAACTGCAGCAGCTTGCGTTTGCTCATCACCGTGTAGGTCAAATTGAGCCGTGCGAATTCGATCTGACGCGGCTTTGACGGCACTGGGCAGTTCTCAATGAACCAATCGTAAAGCGGTCGATGATTCTCAAACTCAAGCGTGCACAGCGAGTGGCTGATGTGCTCAAGCGCGTCTTCCAACGGATGCGCGAAGTCATACATCGGATAAATGCACCAAGCATCGCCGGTATTGTGATGCGGCGTGTGCATGATGCGGTAAAGCACCGGATCGCGCATGTTCATGTTGGGCGATGCCATGTCGATCTTTGCCCGCAAGACACACTCTCCCTCTTTGAATTCACCGCGACGCATCTTTTCAAACAGCGCAAGATTCTCCTCAACCGAACGATCACGATAGGCGGAATGCGTGCCTGGAGTGGTGAGATTGCCGCGCTTGACCCGCATTTCCTCGGCCGAATCCTTCTCCACATAGGCTTTACCGCCCTTGATCAGATGCACTGCGCATTCATGAAAAAACCCAAAATAATTGCTCGCGAAATAGAGGTCATCTCCCCAATCAAAGCCCAACCAGCGAACATCGCGCTTGATGCTCTCGACATACTCGGACTCCTCCTTCTCCGGATTCGTATCATCGAACCTCAAATGACATTTTGCGCCGGTTTTTACATTCTCCTCCGCAATACCGAAGTTCAGGCAAATCGACTTTGCATGCCCGATGTGCAAGTAGCCATTCGGCTCAGGCGGAAAACGCGTGATCGTCGTGGCATGCACACCGCTTGCAAGATCCTCCGCAATGATGTCGCGGATGAAGTCGCTTTTATGGATTGGATCGGATTCGGACATGGGAAATTAAAATTGGGGAACCACGAAAGGCACGAAGGACACGAAATTAGAGAACAACTCTGCGTGTTTCGAGACGATGATTTTTAAAGTTGATGATGAAACCGACACGTAATTTTGTGACTCTCAAGTAATTGATCATTTGCCCAACTTCCAAGTCGGTTATGCGATCGATCGTCTTGGTGTCGACGATGATCGAATCAAAAACAATGAGATCAGGCACAAACTCTCCAACCCTTACGCCTTTATATTCAACTGGAAATCTTGGCTGCTGCACAAAACGAATACCGCGAAGCGCAAATTCACGCGCCAATGCGTTTTCATATGGTTTTTCAAGCAAGCCATAACCAAGAACACGATGAACCTCTACTGCAGCATCGAGAATCTTCCCGACCTCCTCATAAAACAATTGGCTTCTCTCTTCCATTTCGTGCCCTTCGTGATTTTCGTGGTTTAAAATCTTCAGCACTTCGCCAACTCCACTAGCAATGCCCGGTTCATGTGGATGCCGGCCTCGAAGTTTGCAACAGGAAAGTTCTCGTTCGGCGCGTGCACCTGCGCGTCGGCCAGTGCGAGACCGAGCAAAAGGGTATCGACGCCAAGAATGTCGCGGAATGTTTGCACAATCGGAATGCTTCCACCCTCGCGAATCAACACCGGCTCGGCACCAAACGATGCCCTCAGCGCATCCCGCGCCGCATTCGCATATTTGGAATGCGGATCGACGAGATAGGGTTTTCCATCGTGGCCGGGCTTCACCTCGATTTGCACCCCGGGCGGACAATGGCGTTCGAGATGATCGGTGACCTTGCGCATGATGTCTGCCGGCTCTTGATCGGGCACGATGCGGAAGGAAAGTTTCACAAATGCCTCGGCAGGCAAAACGGTCTTCGAGCCCTCGCCTTGATAGCCGCCACCGATGCCATTGACCTCCGCCGTCGGCCGCGCCCAAACGCGTTCGGCCGATGAATAAGCTTCCTCGCCAAACAATGCCGGTGCTCCCGTCACATCCAGAAAATCCGCATCGCTCACACCCGGCACGCTGGCCCACATTTCGCGTTCCCACGCCTCAAGCGGTTTCACCGCATCGTAAAAACCCTCTACCGCCACATGCCCATGATCGTCATGCAGACTGGCCACCAAGCGTGCGATCGCGGTCGCCGGATTCGACACCGCTCCACCAAAAATACCCGAGTGCAAATCACCCTTCGGCCCGCGCAACATCACCTCGCAGCACACGATCCCACGCAGACCATAACCCAGCGTTGGTACACCGGGCGCAACCATGCCGGTATCGGAAATCGCAATCACATCGCAGCGCAATTCCTCACGATGCTGACGCAAGAACTCCGCAAGGTTCGGGCTGCCTATTTCTTCTTCACCTTCAAACAGGAAAATCAAATTCACCGGCAGGTCACCTTCCTCACGCAGCGTCTGCTCGACACCAAGCACATGGGTCATCATCTGCCCTTTGTTGTCAGTCGCACCACGCGCCAGGATTTTTCCATCGCGTAGGACCGGCTCAAACGGCTGGGTAGCCCACAACTCCAAAGGATCCACCGGCTGCACATCGTAGTGGCCATAAATCAAGACCGTACGCCGACCCTCAAGATGCGCGTTCTTTGCCAACACCACCGGATGCCCGGGCGTCTCGTGCAAAGTCGCGATCAATCCCATACCGGAAAGTTTCGCGCGCAACCATTCGGCACAGGCACGGACATCACCCGCATGCCGCGAGTCGGTCGACACACTGGCAAATCGGAGAAACGAAAACAGATCCTCAAGCTGCGGGCTCACGGCGCAGATGCTCGCCGCTCCCGCTCCTAGCCTCAAGGCGAATCCGGAGGAAAATCACGGATTGTCAGGCCCATGTGGCCGAACAACTCAAGCGCCCATGGCCTTCTGCATGAGGGCATTCATGCGGCTTACGGTATCGCGTGCATCTTCCAGCAAACCGGCAGCAATCAGCGCGTTGTCGAGCAACTGCAGCGAAACCAACTTTGCCAACTCGGGGTTAGATTCCTTAGCCTGAGCCAACTTGCGGATCAGCGCGTGCCGCGGGTTGATCTCGAGCTCGACCTTGACCTCGTCTTTGAAGTTCTCGTCCATCGCCTTCATCATCTGGCGCATCTGCGGGCTCATGCCGTCGGCTGGAACCAACGCGATCACCGGATTTTCAACCAAACGCTTACCGCTTGAAACGGACACCACGCGCTCGCCCAACTCGTTTTTAAGAAACTCGCACAAGGCCTTGGTCTCGTCCTCGCCAAGGGACTCGCCCTCAGCGGCCTGATCCTCCAACTCAACGCCGCCATGGCGAACGGAAACAAGCTTCTTGCCGTCGAAAGTACCCAAGGCATCGACCACATATTCATCGACCGCATCGGTGAAGTAAACGACCTCGAGCCCACGCGATTTGAAGGCCTCGAGATATGGACTGCTCTCGACCTGCTCACGGGTGCTGCCGACGAGAAAATAGATCGCGTCCTGACCTTCCTTGATCCTCGACACATAATCGGTGAAGCCGCAAACGCTGCCGGCTTCGGTGAGCGATGTTTCAAAGCGCAGCAGTTTCGCCAGCGCCTCGCGGTTGGCGTAATCCGTCGCCACACCCTCTTTGAAGAAGCGATCAAACTTGCGATAAAATCCGCGGAACTTCTCAGGATCAGCCTCAGCCTCCTTCTCGAACATTTTGATCACGCGCTTGCTGATCACGCCGCCCAACTTGCGGATGAGCGCGCTGTCCTGCATCGTTTCGCGCGAAATGTTCAGTGGGATGTCGGCACTGTCGACCACACCCTTCATGAAGCGCATCCAATCGGGCAAAAGTTCCTTCGGCGCGGGATCGATCAGCACCTTACGGCTGTAAAGCGCTACGCCGCACTCGGTCTTGTTGAAGCCCATGCGCTCGGGGTTTTCCGAGGGAGAAAACAGCAGCGCGTTGATCGCCAAGGGCGCGTCGGCACTGAAATGCAAGCGGTAGGAAGGCTCATCCCAGGCCTTGCAGGCAAATTGATAGAAGGCCTTGTATTGTTCGTCACTAACCTCCGATTTGTTCTTCAGCCACAGCGCCTCAACTTCATTCACCCGCTTGCCGTTGAGCAAAATCGGAAATCCAACAAAGTTGCTGTAGGTTTCGATGAGGTGCTTCACCCGCGATTCGGTTGCGTACTCCGCGCAGTCTTCCTTGAGGTGCATCACGATCTTCGCACCGCGTTGCTGACCTGGCGAATCGGCAATTTCATATCCGCTCATGCCATCGCTCGTCCACACCAGCTCACCGCCATCGGCACGCCAGCTGCGCGAGTGAACGCTCACTTTGTCCGCCACCATGAACGCGGAATAAAACCCGACACCAAATTGGCCGATCATGTTCGCTGGCGATCCACCGCTTTCCTTCACCGACTTGAGAAACGCCTTGGTGCCGGAATGCGCAATCGTTCCAAGATTTTCCACCAGCTCGTCATGCGTCATGCCAATGCCATGATCGGCGATCGTGAGGGTCTTTGCCTCCTCATCGGTCGTGATGTGGATCTCAAGCGGCAGATTGGCCTGATGGATATTCTTCTCGGTCCCTTCAAGATGACGAAGTTTTTCCATCGCATCGGAGGCATTTGATACCAACTCGCGAAGGAAAATCTCCTTGTCGGTATAAAGCGAGTGGACGACCAGATCGAGAAGTTGCTGGATCTCGGCTTGGAATGTGTGCTTTTCGGCAGTCGATGTGCTCATGATTGTATCAATGGGTTGGGAAACGGCGCGCAAGATACGCATGATCGCGGATCTGTCAAAATCCGATGTCACGCCCATGCTTACCGAAATCTAACAGTCAAAAAATTCGCCCCTAAGCGCCAAATCGCCCGCAACCCACAAATTCTGTCGCACTAAGGCCAAAAATCGCGCAAATCCATGTCGTACCAATCCCTTACCCCGGGCACAATCCCCCATGAACCTCTTGAAATTTTCACCGCTCAAGGATGTGTCCAACCCCCGCCAGCTTTGGTCGTGGATCTCCTTCGATGTGGCCAATCAGTCCTTCACCCTGCTGATCAACACTCTGCTCTTTCCGATCTTCCTCTCGCAAGTGGTGGTGCGCGACGACTCGATCGACGACCGGGTCTGGGCGCTCGCCTTCGGCTCAAGCATGCTCATCACCGCGATCTTCTCGCCGATCGCCGGCGCGATGGCCGATGAACGTGCCTGCAAAAAAAAGTGGATGATCGGCACAGGCTTGTCATGCGGCCTTCTTACCTGCGCCCTGGCCCTCATCGACAGCGGCAATCTCTGGCTCGCGGTGCTGCTCTATGTTCCGGCAAACTTCGCGTTTTCGATCGGCGAAAATTTCCTCGCCAGCTTCCTACCCTCGCTCGCACGCCAAGACCAAGTCGGCCGCGTCAGCGGATTCTCATGGGCCTGCGCCTACTCGGCCGCATTGCTACTGCTCATCATCACCGCTATCCTGATGCTCGCCTGCGAACTTCAAGCCGTGGAAAGCTGGCGACCATTTTTCGTCTTTGCCGGACTCTGGTTCATCGCGTTCACCATTCCGACGATGCTCTGGCTCAAGGAGCCACCGATGGCGGAAAGCAATTTGCCACGGCGAAATTTGATCATCGCAGGCTTCGGCCGGCTCGCCGATTCTCTGCGCCACATCGGCCAACACCGCGATCTCGCGCTGCTGTTGATCGCATCGCTTTTTTACGGCACCGGCATGACGGTGATTGTTTTTTACGCGAGCAAACTTGCCGAGGAGTTTGGATTCACTCAGGTGAAACTGGTGCTGTTTGTTGCGGTGATCACGGTCTCCGGCGTGATCGGCACCATCGTCCCCACGCTTTTCCAAGACCGCATCGGCCATCGACGCTCGATCCTCATTTTCACCACTCTTTGGTTGTTCACGGCTCTTGGATTCGCCGGCTACTCAGCACTTCACAGCGCCCACCTCGCGCAGCACCCGCAAAGCCCGTTTCCTGTTTGGCCGCTCTGGCTCATCGGCAACCTGCTCGGCTTCGGCCTCGGCTCACTCGGCTCCGCCAACCGCGCCTTTGTCAGCTACCTCACCCCAAGCGGCCGTGAAGCGGAAACCTTCGGCATCTGGGGACTCGTCTGGAAAATCACCGCCATCACGACCTTCCCCTTCGCATGGGTCAAAGATGTGGTCGGCAACACCGAAGCCCTGTTGCTACTCGCCGCATTTGTCGCAGTCGGCCTCGTGCTCAGCATCTTCATCGATGAAAAACGCGGCTCACTTGCCCGCGACGCCTGAGCCCCCTCACTCAAGGCCGAGATACTCACGCGCCGCAGCACGGATCGCTTCCACCGCCTCCGGCGCATAGGCCGATTTCCCCTCGTAGGCCCACACAGTGCCGGGCCACGCGGGGTCATCAGAATGGCGCCCCACTACATGGATGTGCATCTGCCGCACCATGTTGCCAATGCACCCGACATTGAGTTTCTCCGGCCGGAAATAATCGTCAACAAACAGCGAAACCCGACGGATCAAGCCCGCCACCTCAGCATAACGCCGCTCGTCAAGCTGATGCAAATCCTCAATCCCGTCAGCAACCTCGGGCACGATCAAAATCCACGGAAACTCCGCCTGATTCTTGAGCAAGACCCGGCAGCCAACGACCCGCCCCAGCTCAAACCCTCCAGCCGCCAAGCGCGGATGCAATTGGAATTCCATGCCGAGATTGAAAACCAGGATTCCGCCGCCGTAAATCCAAATATTCTCATTTTCTGATTGAAGGAATCCAAATATCGCTTATTTTGGATTACATGAAAACAACGATTGATATTCCAGACGAGCTCCTCGCCGATGCCATGAAGTTCACCGGCGCCAAGACCAAACGTGATGCCGTGGTGAAGGCGATCGAGAGCTTCAACCGATTGCAAAAGATCGAATGCCTGATTGCCACAGCCGGCACATTCTCCGACTTGCCCTCGAATGACGAACTCGAAGCCGATGACTTGGAATACGAAGCCCGCGTGATCAAAAGATGGAAAGCCAAGGCATGAAAGTTCTCATCGACAGCTCAAGTTGGATCGACTTTCTCCGTGACGGAGCCGTCAAACAACATCGAATCACCGACGCGATACGAAACCAATCCGCCGTATTGTGCCCGGTCATTTGGGTGGAACTATCAAGCGGACTGAAAGGCAAACGGGAGCGTCAGGCCCTTGCCAATATCAAGGAAGTCTGTGGCTGGCTGGATATCGACAATCGAACATGGAACATGGCTGCAGATCTTAGGCGTCTCGCGCGGCAGAAGGGATTGAATTGCCCATTGGCGGATGTATTGGTGGTCGCTTGTGCCAAGCGGCACGGCGCGGAGGTTTTGCACAGGGATAAACATTTTGATGCGCTGTTAAAGCTCATCCCCTAACATCCCCCATTTGCACACCTTCGTCGCTCCCCCACCCTTGCGGAAAGGACATTTCCCGTTTATCACTCCGCCACATGGAATTTCAACTCACCAGCGACTATCGGCCGATGGGCGATCAGGCGCAGGCGATTGAAAAACTCTCGAAGTCCCTCGCCGCCGGCAACCGGCATCAGACGCTTCTCGGCGTCACCGGCTCGGGCAAAACCTTCACCATGGCCAACTTGATCGCGCGGCACAATCGCCCGGCGCTGATCATGAGCCACAACAAAACGCTCGCCGCCCAACTATACTCGGAGTTCAAAAATTTCTTTCCGCACAACGCGGTGGAGTACTTCGTTTCCTACTTCGATTACTACCAACCCGAGGCCTACATCCCGCGCAGCGACACCTACATCGAAAAGGATTCATCGATCAACGACGAGATCGAGCGCCTGCGCCTCTCGACAATGGGCTCGCTGATCACGCGCCGCGACACGATCGTCGTCGCGTCGGTGTCCTGCATCTACGGCCTTGGCTCGCCCGAGGACTACGAAAACATGATGCTGCCGATCCGCACCGGACAAAAGCTCTCGCGCGCGGAGTTTCTCGACTCGATCGTCGGCATGCTTTTCGAGCGCGATGATTTCAACTTCGGCCGCGGCCAGTTTCGCGTTCGCGGCGATGTGGTCGAAGTTCACCCGGCCTACCTCGATCAAACCGCGATCCGCGTCGAGTTCTTCGACGACGAAGTCGAGCGCCTCACCAGCATCCACACGCTCACCGGCAGCACGATCGAACGCCTCGATTCACATACTTTTTTCCCCGCCAAACAATTCGTCACCCCCGGCGACAAAATGAAATCGGCGACGCGGATGATCCGCGACGAACTCGAACAACAGGTCGCCCAATTCGAAAAAGAAGGAAAACTCCTCGAAGCCCAACGCATTCGCATGCGCACAGAGTACGACCTCGAAATGATGGCCGAAATGGGCTTCTGCCAAGGCATCGAAAACTACTCGCGCCACCTCACCGGACGCGAACCCGGCGCCAAACCCCACACGCTGCTGGATTTCTTTCCCGACGATTTCCTCCTGCTCATCGACGAAAGCCACGCGACCATCCCGCAAATTGGCGGCATGTACGAAGGTGACAAAAGCCGCAAAACCGTCCTTGTCGAACACGGCTTCCGCCTGCCCAGCGCCCTCGATAACCGACCACTCCGCTTCGAGGAGTTTATGCAATCGACCGGTCAAAGGGTCTATGTCTCCGCCACACCAGGCCCCTTCGAAATCATCAACTCCCGCCCGGAGAACCAAACTTACATCCCGGTGAAATCCGCCGACAAAGGCGCGTCGCCCGCACTGAAAAAAGTTCGCGTAAAACCAAGCGGCAATGATGAACCGATCGAATCATTCAATCCCACCAAGGCTGGCACACCACTCGTCGTCGAACAAATCATCCGCCCAACCGGCCTCATCGACCCAATCATCACCCTGCGCCCGCTCAAGGGGCAAATCGACGAAACCATTGAACTCTGCCGCCAACGAGTCGAGCGCCACGAACGCGTGCTGATCACCACGCTCACCAAAAAAACTGCCGAGGACCTCAGCGAATACCTCGCCGGTACCGGGCTCAAGGTCCGCTACATCCACGCCGACATCGACACAGTCGAGCGCGTCGAAATCCTTCGCCAACTCCGCGCCGCAGCGATCGATGTGCTGGTCGGCATCAACCTCCTGCGCGAAGGACTCGACCTCCCGGAAGTCTCGCTCGTCTGCATCCTCGATGCCGACAAGGAAGGCTTCCTGCGCAACGAAACATCGCTCATCCAAACCGCCGGCCGCGCCGCCCGCCACCTCGCCGGCGAATGCGTGCTGTTCTGCGACAAGGTCACCGATTCGATCCAAGCCCTGCTCGACACCACGGCATCCCGCCGTAGCCGCCAGCAAGCCCACAACGAAGCCCACGGCATCACCCCCCAAAGCGTGAAACGCGCGGTGCAGGAAAGTCTTCAGACCAACGAAGCCATCGACCCGATGACCGGCGGATCATTCGTTGCCGAAGATGAACCAATCTACGACAAACATCGTACCATCGCCGACCTCGAGGAACAAATGCGAGCCGCATCGGCACGCCTCGAGTTTGAACGCGCCGCCCACCTCCGCGACCAAATCGCCGCGCTGAAAGAACCCGCCGACGGAAATTCGAAACCCACCACCAACGCTCCGGTCAAGTACCCAAGCGCTCGCAAATCTGCGAAACGACGATCCTCATCTTGACCTCGCGCTGGCATCCGACAAGGCTCGTACCCGTGTTCACCCTCAAACCCGACCGCCCCTACTTCGAAGCCTGGCTTCGCAGAACAAAGCGCCAGTTCGCCGTCAGCGGTCGCCTCACCCAAACCGCCACCCTGCTCGCCGCACAAGGCGACGGCACCACCGAGGAGTGGGTCGCCCGACTTCGCATCATGATGAATGACCACGAGGTCCCATCCATCGAATTGCTCACCCGTATCGACGCGCTGCTTGCCGGCCCAAGTAGGCCAAGCTCACAAACAGACTCCCAAGCATCGCTGTTCTGATGGAAATGCTTCAAATGCAGCCATAAGCATCATCGCTGCAAAAATATGCTCGCTGATTCGGCGGCAATGGGTGGCCAGATAGCCAGCACGGGAACGGACTACCTTGCATTTGAGCTCCGACTTTTATCCTGAATCAACTCACAGCCCCCAATGCGCCCGCATTTCCACCGCCATCTCCATTCCCAATCGCCAAAACAGCTGCCCCCAAGTCGCCGCATGACGCATCCATTCGTGGGCAAATTCCCGCGTGTCACGCAGCGGTGAATCGCCCGCCACACACAACAAACCCGCAAGCACCAACAGGTTCGCGAGGTAAATCACCACCAGCGACAAAAATGTGCCGTTTTCCTTCAGGTCGGGCTGATCCCGCGGGATCATCCACAGCGTCCACACCATGTGAAAGGTCCAGGTCAGGCCCATCAAACCATACATCACCAGATCCCACCACGGCGACAGTTCCACAAAAAATCTCAGCGCCATGTAGATCACCGCGCACACCACCGACCAAAACGGTACGAAGTACGGCGACAATGCGATGAGCATGTTGGTCTTGTTGGTCGTGATGTAGCCGCCCTCGGTGCTCACATGGAAATCCGTCACCTTGCCACGGCAACACAGCACGAAAAGCACATGCGTCAGCTCATGACCCAAGACATAAAGATATAGGAAAAACGATCGGATCAAACCCGACCAAAACCAGCCGACCATCAACAGCACACCGATCGCGAAATACCAAAACTCCGTCGAATGCCAAAACCCCTGCTCCAAGGTCACTCGCGAAAAACGCGACAGGAAAGTCCATGTCGTCACCCAGCAAAACGGCAGCAGGCAGAGTGCCATCACCCACCTCCCGAGCCGCCTCCACCACTCGATCGAGATCCCCTCTTCAATCCCCTCACTCGCCGCGATCGCCGCACGCACTGACTTCATCCCACGCCGGTCACTCCGACGGTTCGCCTGCTCATGAGCACGCCGATTGGCCGTGCTCAACATTTCAGAAAACGACTCCCGCGTCCGGCGCTGATTGGCCGAAACTCGTCGCGAAGAAATCTTGTCCGCACGCCTGCTCATGATTCGGGAAGGGCATCAGAATTATTTCGGATCCCTTAACAAATCAAGCGGGAAACATGAATTCCCCGGATCTTTCGGCCCCCGTCGGCAATCGCCCCAGAAGACCCTTACGCCGCTTTTTCCTTATCCTTGGCCGGAACCAGCACGCTGAGCACCGTCGCAAGCGCGAGTGTGCCGAGCACGATGAAGAGCGAAACGGTGGTGTCGATCTTGATCGACTTCTGCGGGTCGAACCCGAAGACATCGAGGTAAGGCGGCATGCTGAGAAGCAGGAGCTTCACGCCCACAAACGCGAGGATCAAAATCAGCGCCGGCTTCAGGAAGCGGAACTTGGCGATGAGCGCGGCAAGGCAGAAGTAAAGCGCGCGTAGGCCGAGAATCGCGAAGATGTTGCTGGTAAAGACAATGAACGGATCGGGGGTGATCGCGAAAATCGCGGGGATCGAGTCGACCGCAAAGACGAGGTCGGTGATCTCAACGAGGATCAGCGCCAGGAAAAGCGGAGTGATCGCCCAACGGGCGGAAAGTGTTCCCGCAGGCGGAGGGTCCATCACTTCCTTGCCCGTCTTGGGGTCCGCGCTGTAGGTCGGCTTGACGGTGCGTTTCGTGAAAAAGCGCTGACCATCGTAGAACTCAACTGTCGGCAGGAACTTTTTGCAAAGTTTCACCGCAATGTTCTGCGAGGGATCGTCGTTGCCCTTGATGAGTGCCATCTTCAGAGCCGTCAGGATAAGGAACCCGCCAAAGACGATAAGGATCCACTGATACTTCATGATCAGCCCCGCTCCCAGGCCGATCATGCCGCCACGCATGAGCAGGGCGCCGATGATGCCCCAGAACAGCACGCGGTGCTGGTATTTCGCGGGCACAGCGAAGAAGGAAAAGATCAGCGCGATGACGAAGATGTTGTCCATCGCGAGCGACTTCTCGACCACATATCCGACGAGGTACTGCTTGGCCGCTTCAGGTCCTGTCACCTCACCGGTGATGATGATGGGTTGCTCGGGCACCTGCCCCGCAAGCTCATGGGTATTGTAGCGAGGAGTGTCGAGGCCGAGGCCCAGCCAGTGTTCGTTGTAGGCCTTGTGAACTAATCCAGAGAAAGCGATGCCGCAGGACAACCAGATGACGGACCAAGTGGCCGCCTCTTTCATGGAAACCTCGTGTGCCTCGCGGTGGAAAACGCCAAGATCGAGGGCAAGGAACAGGATCACGAGGCCGATGAAAGCGACATAGGCCCAGATCTTCATCGAGGCGGGATTGGATGCCAAAGTCGTGGTCGCATCGGTGGCGAGAAGAAGAAAGTCGGTCATGAATTCTGGTAGTTTGTTGATGTGCTAGACCTGTGATGCAGGGGGCAAAGAGGCGCCTTGGTAAAAATTAACCAAACCAGCTTGAGATAAGACGGATTTGGAAATTTTCGGCGCTCATATGGCCGGGAGTGGGTATAGCTCTCGGCATCGAGTTGCCAAGAGTTATTTTGAAAGCTCGATGGCATGCGATGCACAAAGGGCAGCGCGCGAGGCGGGCTGTGCATTCCACGCCGAGGTGAAAAAGTAGCCTCACTAGGATTCGAACCTAGAATAACGGAATCAAAATCCGGGGTGTTACCATTACACTATGAGGCTTTTGGAGCCCTGTCGGGCCCGTCGGCGGGCGGAAATTAAACCAGCATCCGCCAATTTGGCAATCATGAAATCGCCGCAAAAATCAAGGCACTCGAGGGAATTTACCAAAATCCGGCGCGCGCTTCTCAAGGAACGCCTGTTTGCCCTCACGGCCTTCCTCGCTCATGTAATAGAGCAAAGTCGCGTTGCCAGCGAGATCGAGCAAGCCCATCTGGCCATCGCAATCGGCGTTGAGCGCGGACTTCAGGCAGCGCAGCGCCAATGGCGAATGCGCCAGCATTTCGCGGCACCACTTGAGTGTTTCTTTTTCGAGTTCGGCCAAGGGCACGACGGTGTTGACCAAGCCCATGTCGAGCGCCTCCTGCGCGCCGTACTGGCGACAGAGAAACCAAATTTCCCGCGCCTTCTTTTGGCCAACGATGCGCGCGAGGTAACTCGATCCAAGCCCGCCATCAAACGAACCAACCTTTGGCCCGGTCTGACCAAAGCGCGCGTTGTCCGCCGCGATCGTGAGGTCGCACACGACATGCAACACATGACCGCCACCAATCGCGTAGCCGGCCACCATCGCCACCACCGGCTTGGGCAGCGAGCGGATCTTCTTTTGCAAATCGAGAACATTGAGCCGCGGCACGCCATCATCACCGATGTAGCCCGCATGGCCGCGCACCTTTTGATCACCGCCCGAGCAAAATGCCAAATCACCTTCGCCGGTGAGAATGATCACACCCACCTGCGGATCCTGATGCGCCAGATCGAAGGCCTGCAGCAACTCGACCACCGTCTTCGGCCGAAACGCATTGCGCACCTCCGGGCGGTTGATCGTGATCTTGGCAATCTTCCCCTCATCCGTCGTTTCATACCGGATGTCCTCAAACTCGCGCGCGGTCGTCCACATGCGAGCGAGCCTGAACGCTCGAAGCCCGGCCCGCAACCGGAGATTCGCGGCTTAACTCACCGAGGCCCGGACAAATTCCGCCACCCTCGCCGCAAACCACTCGCCGCAATCCCACGGCACGCGGTGTCCGCAATCAGGGGTCACCAAAAGCCGCGCCTGCGGCATCAGCGAAACAGCACGCCGACCAAGCCCGTGAAATTTTTCATCACGCTCCCCGACGACCCACAGCACGGGCACCTTGATCCGCCCAAGCTCGCCCCACATCGGCTCCTGCGCGCCGAGCGACCAATCAACAAAACTCCGCGCAATCTCGCGCCGACGCATCACCAAGCCTGCCGATGCATCGGCATCACGCATCGCATCGCCGGCAATCACCGATTGCGCATTCCATTCCTCCAAAAATTTTCGCCACTCGCCGCCAAACGACTTCGCCGCCCACCCGGCATCCTGCGCCAATCGCGCCCGCCGCTCGTCCGCATCTTCCAAACCCGGATGCGCCGATACGATCACCGCCGCATCCCACGGCGAGTCCGCACGCGCCAAAGCATGCAACGCCAACCTGCCACCCATCGAATACCCGACCAACACCCGCTTCGCCCGACCTGCGCCCACATCATTCGCCTCAGCATTCAAGGCCTCGCCAAAGCGCGCCAGCGACATCGGCTCGCACGCCAGAAATCGCCACAAGTCGACCGCCCTCGATGCGATAGAATCCGCCGACGTCGCCGCCGCAAATTCACGCCAATCACCCGCCGAACCCACCGCCCCATGCAAACACCAGCACTCGATGGCTCCCGCACCGCGAATCTCGTCAGTCTGTCTGGTGCGCTGGATCATGCCCGATGAGTCGCCATGCAAAGCGACTATCGGCGTCGGCACTCGGCTGTCAAACGCATCCCACATGAAATAAGCCCCACAGCCATTGCTTGCGCACCAAGCCATCTCGCTTACGATCAGCTCGATGACTCGACAAGGAACCGTTTTCCGCGCCTTGGGCACGCTTGTACTCGTCTGGCTTGTGATTTGGGGCGTCCGCGCCTACGCCAATTCACGCAAGGTCACCGCGGAAAAAATCAACCTTCGCATCGAGCGTGCGCGCTTTGCCGATTGGTCTGAAAACGCAGCAAGCGACAACGCAAACGAATCCGAACGCCGCGAACAGGAAATCCGCGAAATCGCAGATCTCGTCAACAGACTCGATTTCCAAGAGCGCCAGAAAAACCGCCGCCAACGCGGTGGCGAAGAATTTTTCCGCAAACTCAACACGCGGGAAAAATCACTCTTCATCGACCTCACGATCATGGAATCGATGAACCGCTTCATGGAATCACTCGACACGATGCCCGCAGACCAACGCCGAAAATTCGTCGAACAGGGGCTTAAGGAAATCAGCGATGGCAAAACAAGCTCGGATATCGCACGCACCGGCGAAATGAGCGGCGAACTGCTGGAAAAAATTACTCGCGAGGGCATGCGCGCCTACTTCGAGAAATCCAGCATGGAGACAAAACTCGATCTCGCGCCACTGATGCAAGCCATCAACGAAACCATGCAAGGGATACGCGGCAACCAATTCGGCCGGGATCGGTAATGAATCACATGCGTCGAGCCTTTACACTCCTGGAGATGCTGGTCGTTGTCGCGATCATCGCCGCACTCACCGGCATCGGCATCACTTTGGGCGGCTCGATGCTCGCCAAATCCCGCGCATCGGCATGCCTTGGCCAACTGCGCGGAATCGGCGTGGCGCTGCAATCTTACCTCCAGGATCACCAACAAAAACTCCCCGAAATCGCATCGGGCAGACTTTCAAAATCGGATGAAACACCGGTGCTCGAAACCGTGCTGCGTCCCTATCTCGAAAGCGACCAGGCTTTCAAATGCCCGCAAGACAAGGAATTTCATGCGAAATCCGGATCAAGCTATCTATGGAACAACACCCAAAGCGGCAAGCACATCACCCAGCTGTCGTTTTTCGGAATCGAAAACCGCCCCGACAAGATCCCGCTCGTCACCGACAAGGAATCGTGGCACCCGAACGGCGTGAACATCCTCTACGCCGACTCAAGCAGCTCAAACAAACTCCGCTTTGCCACCGGCAACTGATCCCGCAAGCGCCATGCTCGAAATCAAAAACCTCCGCAAATCCTTCGGCGGCAAACCCGCCTTGCGCGGCCTTTCCTTTTCAATCGGCAAAGGCGAAATCCATGGCCTGCTGGGACACAACGGTGCAGGCAAATCCACAACACTCGGCATCATCCTTGGCATGGTGATGGCGGATTCCGGCGAAGTCACAATCGATGGCATATCCGTATCCTCCCACCGTTCCCAAGCTCTCCGCAAGGTCGGCGCGATTTTCG
>JBIKIR010000023.1:0-41472 GCA_044361475.1 Luteolibacter sp.
GCACCCAGTCTGGCAAAACCGCAAAAGTCGCCCTGGTCGCAGTGATGAGAAAAATGCTCAGCGTTCTCAATAAAATGATCGCTCAGCCAAACTTTTCACTTGCCCATTAACACCACTGCTTGGCGGTAAATCTTTCTGAAAGAGTCGGCGCCGCGAGGCCGCATCGCCCTACCGTAAGTTGAAGAGGCGGCTTCTTCATTTTCTTCCACTTCAATGCTCACCCCATCTCCCCCAACCACTCCAAGCGCCTTGCCAATTTCGCCTGCCTGACCTCATTGGGCTCGGGGTAAAGGATTGGATACCATGCGCTCATCACTGCCGCGCGGGCGATCATGCAGTGATGCAGCGCATCGACATTGATTTTTCCACCTGCCTCGACATACGCGGCAAGGATGGCATCGGCATGCGCGTTGTCCTCATCGAGGATTCGTGCATTCCAGATGATCGATGCGAGATCCCACTCGACCGGACCCAGAAAAGTATCCTCCCAATCGGTCCATAACAAACCAATCGTGGTGTTGAGCAGATTGCCCGGATGCGCATCGCCGTGTAGCGGCTGAAAGGGAAATACCGCCAACGCATTGGCTGAAGAAACGAGCCGTTCGCGAAGCAACTCGATAATAGCACTCGAAAAATACCCACCCTTTTCCAGCGTATCGAGCAGCGCGATGCTCTCGGTCAAAATAGCCAGCTCAGGCAACTCGCCATCAAAGCCGCGTAACAAATCATGACATTGAAAAAGCGTCCCGCCAATCGCCCGAGGCTCCGGCTGCATATTGGTCACGCTCACAAATTGCCAAAAATTGAGCGTATGGCCGAGATGCACATGCGGCCCGGGCGGAAGCTCCGGATGCATCGGAATCACCGGCGCCCCTTGCTGTGCAAGATACTGCGCCACCGCATTTTCGCGCAAAAACCACGCGTTGCCCTGCCTCGGTCCGTCGACATCGCGGATCACTCGCGCGACCAAGGACTCGCCCAAGCGCAATACAATCGTGCTGCCATTTTGCAAAATCTCGCAGCGGTCCGGCACCACACCATGGGCCATCACCACTTCCCGCGCGGCACGAATGGGAGTCACAACTTCGTTCATCAGATATTGATCAGTAGCAAACACCGCAGCATCCAATCGAGAATGGCTTGGGGCAAGATGCGATTTCTCTCATTCCACTTCAACCCATCACAAATATCCAATTTCTCTTACCTACTTTACCTACTGATTCCGCAAGAAGCTTTCCTCGAAGGGCGGTTCAGTTTCGACGGTGTGATCAACGGTGAGGATGGGTTGGAGGAGGCCTTCTTCCATCGGGAAACTCATGGTGCCGGCGACCTTGACCCATTGGTTTTCAGCAATGGTGGGCAACGGGTTGTTGCCATATTCCAGCACGATCGGAATCGCCCGACTGTCGGCGGCGCAACATGACATGAGCAGGCGGTAGAGGCGCTTGCGTGAGCCTTTCGCGTTGCGCGTGCGCTCTTCGATCAGGCGTCCTTCGGTCTCAATTTTCAAACCATCCATTGCCGTCTGCATTTCGCGATCACCAGTGGCGAAGTAGAGTTCCATGAGATTGAATTCGTAAAACCCATCAGCCGTCTTGCGATGGCCTTTTTCGATTTCCTCACGCGTGATGGCGGGCATCGCTGCGGAGAGAAATGACGCGCTCATGTTTTGTGGAGCGTCATAGAGTCCTTTGCGTGAGAGCGCGGCGGCGGAATATTCATCTTTGGTCCATGCAATCGACGCAACCAACGGAAGCACCATCAACACGCATGCGAGCAGCGGGTGGATGTCGCTGCTTTCGTGATCGTGGCAATGCGCATCATCGCCGTCGCCGTGATCATGACCACAACCCGTTCGCTGTCCCGCGGTGAGCAAATTGAAAAGCCCAAGCACCGCGAGGCCGAGTCCGCCGACCAATGCGATGAGGCGGAAGTCGGGCGCAAGGTACTTCACGATCCGGCCGCTGGCATGAAAGTACAACAAGGCCACGCCCCATGAGAGGACGGCGAGCGAGCAAAGGATGCGGCACAGTTTGGGATTCATCGGGCCTGGAAAAGCTGGTGTTGCCAAAAGATCGTGATGGCACCAATCGCCACAAAGAGCCCGATCGCGAGAAACACGATGAAGCGTTTGCGCAGGACGGTCTGATAGAGAAACAGCAGTTTCACATCCATCATCGGGCCGAAGGTGAGGAAGGCGAGTTTCGCGCCCCATGAAAATTTGTCCAAGGTCGCCGCGATGAAGGCATCGGAAGTGCTGCAGAGGCTCAGGATGAAGGCGAGTGTCATCAATGCGGCGGGTGCGGCGGTTTCATTGGCCGCGAGGCCGTCGAGCCAATTTGCACCCGGCGCGATGCCGGTGTTGAAGAGCGCGGTGATGGTCACGCCGATGGCAAAATACACACCGACATCGACGAAGTCCTTCATCGCCGAACGAAAGGCCGCCACCAGGCGATCGCCATCATTTTTCGAAGGCGCGTGATGCGCGTGGTCATGCGAATGCCCGCCACAACAACCGGAATCTTTGGCATTTTTTGCGTCTTTTTCCGCCAGCGAATCGACGAGAGGTTTTTTCAAAACCGCGGAAAGTGGCAAGCGTATGACGATGAGGCCCACCGCCACCGCCACGAGAAATCCGAGCAGCAAACGCGAGCAGGTCATCATCCCCGCGCCCTGACCTTGGAAGGCCTTCCAGGTGCTCAACGCCGTGATCGGATTCACGATCGGAGCTGCGAGCATGTAGGTGAGCGCGCAGGAAACCGGCAGGCCTTTGCTCACCAAGCGTCGGATCACCGGCACCACCGCGCATTCGCAAACCGGGAAGACCGCGCCCAGCAATCCTGCCACCACCACAGCCCATTTGCGGTTGCGCGGCAGAAAGCGATCCATCGTGCCGGGCGGCAGATAGACATCGATAAAGCCACTAATCAGCGTGCCGAGAAGAATGAACGGCGCGCCTTCAAAAAGGATGCTCAGAAACGCGAGTGCAAAGTCCTGCTGGGAATCCGGCGACATCGATGCAAGAGATAGCGGCGGATGAGTAAGAGGCAAGAATCAAGATTCCAGAAGCAAGAGAAGAAGAGATATCGCCTGTTTCATCAAAACGCAGAGCCGCGGAGCGCGCGGAGAAAAACGCTGAGTTTTTCAAAAGAGCGATGATGGATTTGAACACTGTTTAAACTGATGAACTGATTTTTGATGAACAAAGGTCAGGCCTGAAGGCAAGGCTCTCTCTTCAATCAGTCAATCCGTGTCATCACTGGTTCTCTCTGCGAAGCCCTCTTTTCAGGGCTCGGGAATTTCCAGTGCGCGGCAGATTTTTCGAGCAAGAAGATCAGGAATTTCAGCGTGCCGGGGAACGGGTTCACGGCGGCCGCTGGCAGGATTCCAGTAAATGGAATGGGAGCCACCCTCGCGCTTGAGTGGGCAGCCGTGAGCTTCGAGATGACGAATGAGCTCCCGGCGCTTCATGCAAGAGCGAGCGGGATCAGTTTCTCACCATTTCCTAAACTCGCCCGTGCATCCTCGCGGCGGTCCTCCAGCAGGAGCAGGATCGACTCGCGTAGCGATGCCAGCGCCTCTTCTTCTGTGAGCCCCTGCCCATTGCCTTCAGGAAACTCCGGCGAAAATGCGATGAACCATTTCCCATCGCGCACGATACGGGCGGTAAAGGTAGCCGCGTTTTTCATAAATGTAATATGCAGCCAATGGGAAATTGTCGCAAGCGCGGAGTTTGTGGTGGGACGAATGCCTTATGAGGATCGTCCAATCCAAATACTTCTCCGCGAAGCCCTCCGCGTTCTTCGCGCCTTCGCGTTTCGATTTGATCACTGAGAATCACAGGGGGCAGCCGCACCCCTCTTAATGACTTGGGGCAACTTTTGGAAAACCACTTCAAAGAGTGGTACACCCGAAGGGACTCGAACCCCTAACCTTCTGATTCGTAGTCAGACGCTCTATCCAATTGAGCTACGGGTGCATGCGCGTTGCGCGGGGCAGGAAATGAGCCCTTTTGGAGGCCTGATGTCAAGGTTTTTGGTAAGCCCCTCGAAAAAAAACGCAGCAGCTTCAGCCGCGGATCAGAAATCCTTCGTCATCGAGATAACATCCGTGCGGAAGCGCGAGGCCATCGGCATCCGCGGCGGGGCCAAGCGCGTGAGGCGCACCGTCCGGTGGGAACGAAATTTTCCATCCGGGCAAAAGTTTGCCCCATGAATTTTCGCGGCGACCGTGTTGCGGGTCGACGCCTTGCGCCGGTGGCGGATCCGGCATCGACATCGCGACCACCATGCCATTGACCGCAAGACAGGGATAATGCGCGCAGTCATCGCGTTCGATCGACAGGAGTGCTTGCGTGCCGAAATCATAAAAATCAAATGCCGGCGATGCGATCGACGCGCTGAGGATTTTTTCGCGCAGAAAATCACTGCCGACCCATGGCATGCCGTTGCTTGGATCGAAGTGATCGCGGATGCAAATTTTTGCGCGAAACGATTTGGCGAAGCCGCGGGTGAGACCCGGGAGTTCATCCACGAGCGGGTCGCCTTGGACCATGTGAAACGGCTGACGGCGTTGCAGGGCATTGATCATGCCGATCTGGTGGCCATTGATCGATGTGCGGCGCTGCGGAAATTTTTGGTGGGAAAAGCGTTGTGCGATCGCATCAGCCGAGGCGGCCATGATGCCATCGCGGACACGGCGTGCATCGACGCCCTTTGCGGCAAGTGTTTCGCCGAATGCGATGCGGATGCCACCGGCGTTGCGACGCGGGATTTTTTTGAAATAGCGATTGCGCTCGTAGGAGAAAATCGAGCCCCATGATCCGTCGCTCCACACCGGAATCAGCGGATGACCAGCCTTGCTGGCGATCAATTCGAAGCCGCGCTGCAATGTGCAAAGCGTCCCAGTGCGGGTGAGCTGACCTTCGGGAAAGAGGCAGACCACTTCGCCTTTTTTCAAGGCCTTGATCACTTCACGGATTGCTTCGAGGGGTTGTTCCCGGCGGATGTTGACCGTGCCAAAAATGCCTGTGAACCAACGGATCACGGGGCTTGCGATGAAGGCCTCGTCCATCACAAAGCGGACCGGGCGCGGGCAGGCGGCGGAGAGAAAAAACGCGTCGGCATAGGTCACATGATTTGGCAGCAGCAAGACGCCGCCACTTGCGGGGACGCGTTCTGCATGCACGGCGCGCACGCGATAGACGAAGCGGATGCCAATGAGAAAAACCACGCGGATCGTGCCAACCATCAGCTTGAAGGCCACATGCCGCCACCGGGAGGGTTTCGCGCCAGTCGCTTCGTCTTTCATCCGCATTAGCTTAATGGCGCGCAGGCGACGCGACAAGAGCAGGGATCAGCTAAGCGTGATACCGACCGGGCAGTGGTCGGAGCCATGCACATGCGGCAGGATGTCGGCGCTGGCGACATTGCCGATGAATGGATCGGAGACGCCGAAATAATCGATGCGCCACCCGACATTGCGTTCGCGCGCGCCGGCGCGGTACGACCACCATGAATAGGCTGCGGTTTTTTCCGGGTGATGATGACGGAAAGTATCGCGGAATCCCGCATCGAGCAGCTTACCGAAGCTTTGGCGTTCCTCATCGGAAAAGCCTGGGCTGCGGCGGTTGTCATTCGGGCGGGCGAGGTCGATTTCATGATGCGCGACATTCAGGTCGCCGCAAAAAATCACCGGCTTGCGGCCCGCCTCGCGCACGAGGTGCTCGCGAAATGCCTCGTCCCAATCGAGGCGGTAGTCGAGGCGACGCAATTCATCCTGCGCGTTGGGCGTGTAAACATTCACGAGGATGAAGTCCGCATACTCAAGTGTCAGCACTCGGCCTTCGCGGTCGTGGTGATCAATGCCGAGGCCGATTTTCACATCGAGCGGTTTTTCGCGCGTGAACACCGCGACGCCCGAATAGCCGGGTTTTTCCGCGGAATTCCAAAAATCATGATAACCCGCAAGCTCCAGCGGGAGTTGCACTTGCTCGGGCCGCGCCTTGGTTTCCTGCAGGCAAAGAATGTCGGGTTTTTCCGCCGCGACAAAATCCCCAAAGCCCTTGCCGATCACCGCGCGGATGCCGTTCACATTCCATGACAACAGTCTCATGGCCGAGACGATTCCGAAGATGGCGCGCTTTGACAAGCGGACATTGCCTCACTCGTCGATTGGCGTGATTGCCGATTTTTTGCGCTCCCTCGCTTCGCGGAAAAATCCCTGCAAAAGGTCGAGACACTCGCCACCCATGATGCCAGGCACCACTTCGCAGCGGTGGTTGAGCGGCGGGTTGGAATCCAGCAGATTGATCCAACCGCCTGCCGCGCCAGCCTTCGGATCCGGGCAGCCAAAAACCACACGCTCGGGCCTACAATGGACGATCGCGCCGGCACACATCGGGCATGGCTCTTTGGTCACATAAAGCGCGCACTTTTCCAGCCGCCAATCGCCAAGGCTTTGCTGCGCGGCAGTAAGCGCAAGCATCTCGGCATGCGCAGTGGCGTCCTTGAGCGTCTCGACCTGATTCCATGCACGGGCAATGATGCGCCCCTCGTGGGTGACCACCGCTCCAACGGGCACCTCACCGGCCGCGCGGGCCTTGTGCGCCTCGCGCAGCGCCTGACCCATGAAATAGGCATCGCTGTGGAGATCAATGATCGGTGCTTCGTCAATCATGCGCGGAGACTAGCGCATCTTCGCCCGCAATGCACGCGGATAGCGCCAAAGCACGCTGTCAAAAGCACGCGGGCGGATCGGGTGATTCCCACAATGGTCGAATTTCTCTGATGAGGGAAATTCATGTCACGCGCCGGATCACATCCCCGCCGCGGATCCATCATGAAACACCAAAACAAAAAGCAAGATCGCAAACATTCGCCCTCTTGGATGATTTTTGCCGCCATCCTTGGGCTAACGCTGATGCCGTGCGCGGCGCAGGACGAATCCACGATGCCCGAACGCATGCGGGAGCGCTCGAAGCAAATGCAGGAAAAAATGTCGCAGCATTTTCATCGCGCATGGAGTGGCATGAGGGATGCAATGCCCGGCCGCAAGGGTTCGGCGATGGCCGACGCGTCGATGGATTTGTGTGAGCAAAGCGACAGCTATGTCATGCGACTGCACTTGCCCGAACGCGACATCAATCTCGTCGAGGTCGGCATTGCCGATGGCAGGAACTTGCGTGTGACCGCACCCGCAAGCGGCACGCTGGGCGCCTACGAACAGAACATCACGCTTGAAGAAGTGACACCGGGTGCGAAGCCGGAGGTTGAAAAGCGGCCGGATTCGGGGCTCGTGATCATCCGCGTTTCAAAAACTCCGTCTGAGAAAAAAACCACACCAGAAGCCAACGCCACGCCCGGCAAAGAGCTTCCCGCCGCCACCGATCCGTGGGATGTGAGGATGCTCGAGCACATGAAGCGCATGGGTCGTGATATGGATAACATGATCGATCATACAGGTGCGAAGCATTGGCTCGACCGGTCGTCTTTCAACTCGGCCTACGATTTGCAGGAAGAAGAGGACCGTTATGTCGTGCGTGCATATCTTCCCGAGCGCAGCGCGGAACAGGTCAAGGTGAGTGTGCGCGAGCAGAACTTGATCATCGAAGCGGTTGCGGAAAAAACCAGCGAGATCGAAGCAGGAAAAGATGGCAAAGCCACGATGCGCCACATGAGACAGTATTCCCAGTCGATCGCTTTGCCGGGGCCGGTGGACGGTGATCATATCGAGATCGAACGCAAGGAAGGCCTGCTGCTGATTCGCATTCCGAAAATCAAAGCAAGCGAGTCCGCTTCAGGAAAACCGTCTGGCAAATAAGTTTTTTGCGTGCCATGCGGGCCAATCGATGGTTCGTATCGGCTGCGTGTCGAAAACAAATTTCCATCAACGCATTATCGCCCCCTCGCTGCTTGCCGCGGATTTCTCGCGGATCGGCGAGGAGGTCGCGCGTGCGGCCACGGCGGGCGCCGATTGGTTGCACCTCGATGTGATGGATGGACACTTCGTCGACAACATCTCCTTCGGGCCTGCAGTCGTGCAGGCAGTGAATGAAGCGAATGGAATCTTTCTCGACGCGCACCTGATGATCTCGCGGCCGGATCATTACCTGCAAAGGTTCATCGATGCCGGGTCCGATCTCATCACCGTGCATGTTGAGGCCGATCACGATGTGAGCAAAACTTTGCAGATAATCCGCGAGGCTGGCTTGCAGGCGGGCCTCGCGCTCAATCCCGGGACGCCGATTGAAAGTGCGGTGCCATTTTTCGATCAGATCGATTTGCTGCTTTGCATGACCGTGGTGCCGGGTTTCGGGGGTCAGGCTTTTATGAGCGAGGTGTTGAAAAAAATTTCCGCGGCGGCGGAGCTTCGCGCAGTGGGCAAGCATACATTTCACATCGAGGTCGATGGTGGCATCGATGCGGTCACCGCGGCAGCATGCGCGGCGGCGGGCGCAAATGTGATGGTTGCCGGATCCTCGACCTTCCGCGCGCCCGACATGGCAGCGGCGATTCGCGCGATTCGCGAGGCTTGATGCTGCAGACTTGCCGCAAGTCGTCTGCCGCGCTTCACTGGCGGCATGTCACGCCCCGACGGCCGCCAGCCAGATCAACTTCGTCCGATTTCATTCATTCCAAATGTTGCCCCTCATGCCACCGGCTCGGTGCTGGTTTCGTTTGGAGACACGCGCGTCATTTGCACGGCGACGATTGAAGATGATGTGCCGCGCTGGATGCGCGCGCAAAAAGTCGAAGGAGGATGGCTCACCGCGGAATACTCGATGCTCCCGTACTCAACGCTTGAGCGCAAACCCCGCGATATTTCACGCGGCAAAATCGATGGACGCTCGTCGGAGATCCAACGCCTTATCGGCCGCTCGCTGCGCGCAGTGGTCGACTTGAAAAAGGTCGGCCAGCGGACCATCTGGATCGATTGCGATGTCTTGCAAGCCGATGGTGGCACGCGCACAGCTGCGATCACCGGTGGTTGTGTCGCGATGGCGATCGCGTTCAACAAGCTCATGAATGAGGGCAAGCTCAAGGACTTCCCGATCCGCAAGCTCGTGGCGGCGGTTTCCGCTGGCATTCATGAAGGTGCGCCGGTGCTTGATCTCAACTATGTCGAGGACAAGGGCGCGACGGTCGACTTCAATGTCGTGATGACTGAGACGCTGGAATTCGTCGAGGTCCAAGGCAGCGGCGAAGAGGCGGTTTTTTCCGGCGATCAAATGGGTGCCATGCTCGACCTTTGCCGCAAGGGGGTGAACGAGATCGTTTCTCTACAAAAGGCGGCGATCCTCACGGCTGACAAAGCAGCACCGGCGGACCTTTCTTCGCTGATGGCGGCGTTCAAGCGCTGAGGGCAGGGACCTTTCTCCGAAAGGTCCGTTCGCCGATGAAATGCCTCTGTAACCGCCCATTTTCCCTCTCGGACGCCTCTCCAAGGCGTCACTGCCGAAGATTGAAAACTTCTTGCAAGGGCTGAAAGGCGAACTCGAGCGCGACGCCAACATCGAGTATGTCGAGCCCGACTTCATTGCGCAGGCCTTGGGTACCAGCAATGATCCTTATTTCGTACAGGGTTCCCAGTGGCACCTTTCCAAAATCCAGGCACCAACCGCTTGGGACACCACTACCGGGTCTTCAACTCAACCGGTGGCGGTGATCGACACCGGCGTGCGGGCGTCGCACCCAGATCTCGTTGGTAAGGTGTTGGTCGGTTATGATTTCGTGGCCAATGACAACGACGCCAACGACGAAAATGGCCATGGCACGGCAGTTGCCGGCACGGTTTCCCCAGCATCCAACAATCAGGTGGGTGTCTGTGGTGTAGCTTGGTCCAATCCGATTCTTCCCGTGCGAGTTCTCGATGCGAACGGCTCGGGCAATTATTCCGCAATCGCCAACGGCATCATCTACGCCGCCGATCTTGGGGCGAAAGTGATCAACCTCAGCCTCGGCGGTACATCCTCATCGCGTGCGCTTCAGGATGCGGTCACTTACGCATGGAACAAGCAATGCGTGCTGGTGGCTGCCGCCGGCAATAACGGCAGCAATGTCGCATTCTATCCAGCTGCTTGCACTAATGTCGTTGCTGTCTCCGCGACCAATGTATCGGACACCCGCCCGACCTGGTCGAACTTCGGCAGCTATGTCGATGTCTCAGCTCCCGGGGTCGACATTCTTTCGGTATTTGGCAACGACCAATATGCCGCTTGGAACGGAACCTCCTTTTCCAGCCCAGTGGCATCCGGCGTGGTCGCTCTCATGGCCGCCGCCAATTCGACGCTCACCAATGTGCAGCTGGTGGATTTGTTGATCAAAAATTCGGATGACATCGGCGCTCTTGGCAAAGATGTTTATTACGGCAACGGTCGCGTGAATGCCAATCGCGCGGTGACCGCCGCGAAGAACTTTGTGGCAGCCCCAGTCAAAAAGAGACGCTGATCCAAAGAAGCAATCAGATCACATGAAAAGGCCGGGTTGTTTCCCGGTCTTTTTTTGTGTCATCAAACCCACGTTATCGCGCCATAGTCTTTGTGACCAAATGCGTGTAGCTTTCTTCACGAGGATTTGCTCTGAAAAGATGTCAGCGAGCTGTGAACAAGTGTGGGTCCTTTGCGAAAATCTCCTTTGTTTGTCGCGTCAGATGCAAATGCCGATGTTGCTTTCGATCTGAATTCACATCTTGTTATTCGCGTGGAACGCCAGCTTTGATGCGGGGGAACAGGCCTTTTGCGCACTTGTTCACACCATGAAGAAGATGATCTTATATGGTCAAAAAATAGATTCTTCTAAGAGCAAAAGAATAACCCCATGAGTTTTGAACGCTCATGGGGTTATTTTTGAATCAGAGTTTGTTGGAGTGAATCAGAGCAGCATCATCGCGGGCTGCTCGATGAGCTTCTTCACTTCCGAGAGGAACTGTGCGGCCACTGCACCATCAACCACGCGGTGGTCGGCAGAGAGGCCGAGGTTCATGCGCAGGCCCGGGACGATCTGGCCGTTTTTGACGACTGGCTTTTCGATCGCGGCGCCGACCGAGAGAATCGCGGCTTGGGGTGGATTGACGATCGCGTCGAAGGACTCGATGCCCCAAGCGCCGAGGTTTGAAACGGTGATCGTGCCACCATCGAATTCATCGGGCTTGAGCTTTTTGTCTTTCGCGCGGACGGCGAAGTCTTTGACGGCTTTGGAGATCGCGAGCAGCGATTGGGTTTCGGCTTGTTTGATGACCGGTGTCACGAGGCCTTCCTCGACTGCGATCGCGACCGAGAGACCGATGTGCTTGAACTTCACGATGTGGTCGCCAGCGAATGAGGCATTGATGGCTGGAACGGTCTGAGCGGCATTGATGACGGCCTTGAGAATGAAGTCGTTGACCGAGTATTTGTTGCCGTGGGTTTTCTCGGCTTGTTCGTTGACCTGTTGGCGCAGAGTCATGAGCGGCGTGGCATCCGCTTCGACATGGAGGTAGAAATGTGGGATAGTCACCTTCGATGTGAGCAGGCGCGATGCGATGACTTTGCGCATGGAGCTCAGCTCGATGCGTTCGTCGCCGTCCTTTGCAACCGGAAGAATTGCCTGGGCTGGCGCTGCTGCAGGCTGGCTCGGTGCGGCGGCCTTCGATTTCACTGCAGCAGCAAGGGCGGAGGCAGCAGTAGCATCGGCGGATTTTTTCGGTGATGAGCTAGCGGCTTCGACATCGTTTTTCACGATGCGTCCGGCTGGGCCTGTGCCGCTGATGCCTTGAAGCTCGACACCTTTCTCGGCGGCGATTTTGCGGGCAAGTGGGGAGGCTTTGACGCGATTGCCATCGTTGGAAACTGGTGCAGCGGGAGCCGCAGCTTTGGCGGTGGCTGGTGCGGCGCTAGGTGCTGAAGCAGGGCTTGAGGTTGCAGGCGCGGCTGAGCTTGGAGCAGCGGCTGAGTCGCCCCCCAGTATCGCGAGAGTTCCGCCAATGACGGCTTTTTCGCCGGCTTTGACGAGGATTTCGGTGATCGTGCCGTCGTCGAAGGCCTCCATTTCCATCGTGGCCTTATCGGTCTCGATTTCGGCAAGTAGATCACCAACTTCGACGCTATCGCCGACCTGCTTGTGCCATTTGATCACGGTGCCTTCGGTCATGGTGTCCGAGAGCTTGGGCATTTCAATATTGATGGCCATGGGGAATAGTTTGGAAGTGGCGGGAAGAATGGGAGAAATGGTTTCGATTTCCAGTCTTTTTACGAGTGGAGCGCATTCATGAAAAAGCGCGGCGTGGAATCAACCAGGCCGCGCTTGCAAATCGTGTTGGGAATCGGTCGCTCAGGGAGCGATTGGCTTCATTGTTGGGATGAGGCCGATGTGTGGGCTTCCGACCGGGCCTTGCGCGCTTGCAAGTTGGCGGGTTGATTCAGAGGTGGTGCCGCAGCAGTCTTTTTTCGGGCAATAGAGACGCACGCAAGATCCGCAGGAAACGCGGGTCTTCTTGGTGACCATTTTGTAGCGTGGGACTTTTTCCTCGATGGTTTGGACTGTGTCGCCCATGCCACTCTTTGAATCGCCGCGGGTGACGACTTGCTTGGTGACGATGTCATAGCCGCAGGCTTTCACCTTGCGGGTTTCGGTGCGGTAGCCTGCAGTTTGGCCGAAGTTGCCAAACATGGAGCAGCACGAGGTGAAACCGAGTGAAATGGCGGCCAGTGACAGGAGCATCAGAAGTTTTTTCATGGGAGGTAAAATGTTGGGGGCGATGATGTTAGAAAAGGCAGCAGCACGAAGTGCATGCAAGGGCAAGTATCGCGGCGGCAAGCGGTAGAAGCAAGCGACGAATCATGGGTGGAATTTAGGGTTCTGAAGATTTTTTGCAATGAGAAAAAGCCTCATGCGGGTGGGCTTGTGGGGCTTACTTGGCCGTGGTCGTAACGCTGCGCAGCCAGTCGGCGAAGCTTTCCTCATCGTGATCACCGGCGGCGAGGGCGAGCATTTGTATGTAGCGATCGACTCTTTCCGCGTGCATTTCCACACCATTCCATTTCAAGAACAAACGATATACGACAAAGGCTGTGCGTTTGTTGCCATCGAGGAAGGGATGATTTTTTGCGATGCCAAAAGCGTAGGAAGCGGCAAGCGAGCAAAGATCGGGTGGAGGATCGCCATAGCACCAACGCTGTTGGGGTCTGGCCAATGCCGACAGCAAAAGACCTTCATCCCGCAATCCAGCCTGACCGCCGTGTTCTGCAAGTTGGCGATTGTGAATGGCAATCGCAAGGTCGTGTGAAACCCAAATTGGTTCAGGATGCATGGTTTCTCACTGGGCAAGTTTTCGAAGCACATCACGATCTTCGCGCATGATTTCCTCGGCCAAGGACATGCCCGTGGCAAAGGTCTCATCGTAGGTTCTCAGCTGCACGCCATCCGGGGTTTCGGTGACGGTGAGGATATCGCCTTTGGAGACGCGGAGGCGCTCGAGGATTTCCTTGGAGAGGATGATGCCTGCGGAATTGCCGATGGTGGTGACTTTGACGGTGGTGATCATGGGTTGATTATAACCCATGTAATAACGAAAGCAAGTCGGCTTTTGGGGGCGTCAAGGCGCCGATTTTCAGCCCATGGCCAGTACCTTTTCCACGATACGGCGTGGATTGGGCAGCTGTTCGTTCTCGATGTGCGGCGAGTAAATCGCCGGAGCGTCGATCGAGCAAACGCGCTGGATCGGGGCATCGAGGTAATCGAAGGCGTGTTCCTGGATCAGCATCGCGACCATGGCCGAGACGCCGCCGAAGGGTTTTGACTCATCGACGAGCAGAACGCGGTTGGTCTTCATGACCGTTTTGAGAATCGCGTCCTGGTCGAGTGGGCGGATCGAGCGGAGGTCGAGCACTTCGACATTGATGCCGTGCTCGGCCTTGAGGGTTTCGGCAGCGGCGAGCGATTGAATGACCGAGCGGCCGTGGGCGATGATGGAAAGATCGCTGCCTTCGCGTTTGATTTCGGCAACGCCGAGGGGCACGACGAAATCACCATCGGCGGGATCGGGCACTTCGCCGGAGGTGCCGTAGAGCAAGGTGTTTTCCATCACATAGACCGGGTCGTTGTCGCGGATCGCGGCTTTGATGAGGCCCTTGGCATCGGCTGGCGTGGCAGGGGCGCAAACCTTGAGTCCGGGAAACGCGGCGAAGAGGCCTTCGGGAATGTGCGAGTGGGTGGCTCCGACATTGGTGCCGCCGTTCGCCGGGCCGCGCACGACGATCGGGCAGTGGCAGAGCCCGCCTGACATGTAGCGCACGCAGGCGGCGTTGTTGACGAGTTGGTCGAAGGCCACCGAGTGAAAGGACCAGAACATCAGCTCCATCACCGGACGCACGCCAAGCATCGAGGCGCCGATGCCCATGCCTATGAAGCCTGCTTCTGAGATCGGGGTGTCGACCACGCGCTTGTCGCCCCATTTTTGCCAGAGGCCTTCGGTGACCTTGTAGGCGCCGTTGTATTGGGCGACCTCTTCGCCCATCAGGACGACGTTCGGATCGCGGGCGAGCTCCTCGTCGAGGCCTTCGCGGAGGGCTTCACGGTAGGTGATGATGCGGGACATGATGTGCGGAAATGGGTGAAAATGAAAGGTGATGACGGAGGATCAGTCGTTGAAGAAATGGCGGCCTATTTTTGAGGCGGGCGTTTGGTTGTCGCTTTCCCAGTACACATCGGTGCTGATGTCGGCGATGGTTGGTGCTGGTGCCTCGTCGGCAAACTTCACGGCAGCCGCGGCTTCGTCGGCAGCGGCCTTGTTGATCTCTGCGGCTTGATCTTCGGTGATGATGCCTTCGGCGATGAGCTTGCGGCGGAACACCGAGATCGGGTCGTGGTGTTGCTTGTAGTTTTCGATTTCCTCGGGCGTGCGGTATTTCTTGTGGTTCGCATCCGCAATACTATGTCCATAGTAGCGATAGGTGCTGATCTCGAGAATGCTCGGCTTGTGTTGCTTGCGCGCGCGCTCCATCGCGATGTGGGTTTTGGCGCGCACTTCGTAGAGGTCGGAGCCGTCGATCACATCCCAATCCATGTCGTAGGCTTCGGCGCGTTGTGCGAGGCAGCCGCGGAAGGCGGATGAGCGGGCCTGCGAGGTGCCCATCGAGTAGCCGTTGTTTTCGATCACATAGACGACTGGGATATCAAACAGCGCGGCGAGGTTGAGCGATTCGTGGAAGGCGCCTTGGTTGACCGCGCCATCGCCTAGGTAGCAGAGGCAGCAACCTTCGCGGCCGAGGTACTTGAGGCCATAGGCAAGACCAAGCCCGAGCGGGGTCTGACCCGCAACAATGCCGTGGCCGCCCCAGAAATTTTTGTCGGGCGCGAAGAAGTGCATCGAGCCGCCTTTGCCCTTCGAGCATCCGCTTTGCTTGCCGTACATTTCCGCCATGCACTCGTTCATGCCCATGCCAACCGCCAGCGCGTGACCGTGGTCGCGATAGGCGGTGATGAAATGATCGTCGGAGCCACCGAGTGAAATCGTGCCGACGGCGACCGCTTCTTGGCCGATGTAGAGGTGGAGGAATCCGCCGATTTTGCCGGCTTGGTAATACTTCAGCGCTGCTTGCTCGAAGCGCCGGATGCGGATCATTTGCGTGAGCAGACCGATTTTTTGTTCGGCGCTGAGCGATTCGTTGATCGGAGAATTGGCGAAATCGAGCGCGGGGGATGCGGTGGCTGTCATGTTCGTCGTGGGGCGGATCTGGAGGAAATTTTTCAGTGGGACTTCGCAGCCTGTGGGGCGGCGAGCGATCGATAAATGTGCGGGACGCGCAACATGGCGAGGAGGTGGGCTCCGGTAAAGATCAGGTTGGCGACGCCGAGGTTGCGAAGGAAGACCCATGAGGGCAACACATCGCCGGGCGCGCCAGTCCAGAGTGATTGCCAGAGGCCGACAAGCGATTTCGCGTAGCGGGGATCAGCGAGCCAAGCGGCGGAGTTGGTGATCAAATGAAATACAAGAGTCGCGGCGACCGAACCCAGCAGCATGCTGGCCCAGCCTTTTTTCGAAAGCCACTTGCCGAGGAAAAATGTCAGGCTCAGCGCAGCGAGGGTGGTGAGGAAAAGCGAGGGTCCGTCCGGATGACCACTGCCGAGCGGAAAGGTCAGGATCCAAATCGCGAGAGGCAACGCAAAGCCACGCCATGCGGGAGCGATCAGCGCGCCGCAGAAGAACAAGGCGGCGAGCGGTTGGAAATTTGGCAGAGCCATCGGGTAGGCGGCACCGATCACGCGAAACGCGATGAGCAGGAGCACGGAGAAGCACAGGGGCAGATGGCGATGCATGGCGCACGGAGGATTGAAGATTTTCGCGCGCGCGGCTAGGCGAAAATTCCTTTTGCGTCAAGGTTTTTTGGATGGTCGCGAATAAGAGTGTTCCATGTGGAACATGGCTTTTTCGTAATCTAGGCAGGGACGCTTTTCCAAAGCGTCCGAGAGGAAGAATCGGCGGCGGCACCGACATAGCATTCGCAGAGCGGACCTTTCGGAGAAAGGTCCCGGCCTAGGGTGAAGTGAGGATCTTTGGCAGGGACGCCTTTCCAAGGCGTCCGAGAGGAAGAATAAGCGTCAGCATCGCCACTACACTCGCATGCGGACCTTTCGGAGAAAGGTCCCGGCCAACAGAAAGGTCCCTGCCTCAGGCTAAAATTCTTTTGGACATGGGCCTGATGCAGTTGGAATTTTTCCAATGGCTCATGACCCCATGCCCATTCGTCAGGCCAGATGGCGGTCGCATTGTCCTCCTGTTTGGGTTCCTGATGACGCGACATTTTTCATCACGATCAACTGCAAAAAACGCGGTGAGGCCCCTTTGTCTAATCCGGAGGTGGTGCGTCAATTGTTTGATTCGATGGAATTTTACCACCAAGAAGGCCGTTGGAGGGTGGAGCTGGCCCTGGTCATGCCCGACCATTTGCACGCCTTGATCTCGTTTCGGTGGGATCCGGGAAATGGCATGATGAATCTCATCCGGGCTTGGAAACGCCATACGGCCAGGCATTGCGGCATCGCTTGGCAGCGTGATTATTTTGATCATCGAATTCGTAGCGAGGAGGATCATCAATCGACATGGTTTTACATTCGGGAAAATCCAGTAAGGGCGGGTTGGGTTGCAAGTTATGAGGAATGGCCGCATGTCTGGCGGCCAGACCACGGAATGGGTTGGTGATATTCTTTGGCAGGGACGCCTTTCCAAGGCGTCCGTTGAGGAAGATTTGGCACCTGCATCGACATAGCATTTGCAGAGCGGACCTTTCGGAGAAAGGTCCCTGCCTAGGGTGAAGTAAGGCTCTTTGGCAGGGACGCTTTTCCAAAGCGTCCGTGAGGAAGATTTGGCACCTGCATCGATGTTGCATTTGCATGCGGACCTTTCGGAGAAAGGTCCCTGCCTAGGGTGAAGTGAGGATCTTTGGCAGGGACGCCTTTCCAAGGCGTCCGAGAGGAAGAATCGGCGGCGGCACCGACATAGCATTCGCATGCGGACCTTTCGGAGAAAGGTCCCTGCCCAAAGAAAGGTCTTTGCCGTGCACTTTTCCGGGCTTGAGGGGGTGGTGGGCTGGCCTTATGATCGCCGCCCTTCGATGTTTCGTTATCCGAAAACTTATGATGTCCTGGTGATCGGGGCGGGTCATGCTGGCGTTGAGGCTGCCTTGGCCGCGGCGCGGCTTGGCTGCCAAGTGGCGGTGCTCACCCAGAACCTCGACACCATCGGCCAGATGTCCTGCAACCCCGCAATTGGCGGACTCGGCAAAGGCCACATGGTCCGCGAAATCGATGCCTTGGGCGGGATCATGGGGATCAACACCGACGCTACCGCAATTCAGTGGCGGATGCTCAATGCCTCCAAAGGTCCATCGGTCCGCGCCCCCCGAGCGCAATGCGACAAGAAGGCCTATCAGTTTCGGATCAAGCGCGAGCTTGAGGGCACGGAGGGTTTGGAAATTCATCAGGGAAATGTCGCGGACATTCTCGTGAAGGGGGATCGGGTGGTCGGCATCTCGACTTCGCTGGGCTTGGAAATTTCCGCCAAGTCGGTGATCCTGAGTGCCGGCACATTCATGGGTGGTTTGATGCATGTGGGTCTGCGAAATGAAAAGGGCGGTCGCATGGGCGATGCTACTTCGCAGGTGTCCGAGTCGCTGAAGCGACTGGGCTTTGCGGTCGAGCGCTTCAAGACCGGCACACCCTGCCGGCTCAATGGTCGATCCATTGATTTTTCGCGCTGCGAGCGTCAGGATGGCGACGAGCCGCCGCCGAAATTCAGTTTCATGGCCGACACCATCACGCGTGGGCCGGATGACCTTTTCACGCTGAACCCCTGGGGCGACCCCTCGTTCCACGTGGAACAGTTGCCCTGTTGGATCACTTACACCAACACCCATACCCACGACGCGATCCGCGCGAATCTGCATCAGTCGCCGATGTACTGCGGCGTGATCGAGGGGGTGGGCCCGCGTTATTGCCCGTCGATCGAGGACAAAGTGGTCCGCTTCGCAGAAAAGGAGCGGCATCAGGTTTTCCTCGAACCGGAGGGTCGGCACACCCTCGAGTACTATGTGAATGGCGTTTCCACCTCACTGCCCTACGAGGTTCAGCTGGAGTTTCTTCGATCGATCGCTGGTCTTGAGCGCTGCGAAATTTTGCGACCGGGCTATGCGGTCGAGTACGATTACTGCCCGCCGACCCAGCTGCGCCCGACCCTCGAAACCAAGCAGATCGAAGGGCTGTATTTTGCGGGTCAGATCAACGGCACCTCCGGCTACGAGGAGGCAGCCGGGCAGGGGCTCATCGCTGGAGCGAACGCCGCGCTGAAGGTCAGGGGCGAGCCGGAATTTATTCTCGGGCGCGACGAGGCTTACCTCGGGGTGATGGTCGACGACCTCGTGACCCGCGGTTGCACCGAGCCGTACCGGATGTTTACCAGTCGGGCCGAGTACCGCTTGATGTTGCGTCAGGACAATGCCGACCTGCGGCTCACGCCCAAAGCGGCGGCGGTCGGATTGGTTGAAGGGGAGCGACTGCGGCGGGTTGAGTGGAAATTGAGCGAACTCGAGCGTGCCGAAAAATGGGTGCGCGAGACGACTCACGATGGCGTGAAGTTGGATCAATGGCTGCGCCGCAGTGAAAACTCCTGGGAGATGCTGCCGGTGGAATTGCACGAGCAATTTCACTTGGACCTCTGGCCGCTCATCGAAACGGACTTCAAGTATGAGGGCCACCTCGGCCGTCAGCGCACGCAGATCGAGCGCATGTCGCGCCAGGAGGGCAAGCGTCTGCCGGATTGGGTGGATTACACCAGCATTCGCGGACTCAAAAAAGAGGCCCAGCTGCGCTTTTCCGAAGTGCGGCCTGCGACGCTGGGTCAGGCTGGCCGCATCCCAGGGATCACCCCTGCTGACATCGCCATCCTCGCCGTATGGCTCGAAAAGTGGGAGCGCACAGGCAGGGACCTTTCTCCGAAAGGTCCGTAAGCGAATGCTGTGTCGCGGCAGAGGCTGATTCTTCCTCGCGGACGCCTTGGAAAGGCGTCCCTGCCAGAATCCGCCTTGACTTCACGATCATTTGGTGGGACTGTCCCACCTATGAAACTGATTGCGGATCAAAAGCGCCGGGTGGTTTTGCCCAAATGCGTCAAGCCTGGCGATGCCTTGGAGCTTTTGGCCATCGGTGATCGGATCATTCTTCAGATCCTCAGGCCGCCAAACGCGCTCACTCCGCCTGTTTCTCCGCATCGACTTGATCCCGCACTTCTCGCCAAGCTCGACCTTGACGAGCCGGCATTTGCCCCGCTTTCCGATGAAGGTCCTGCTTGATACCGGAGTTTGGTTCCGCCGATACCATGGGCTGCCGATGGGGCGCGCCCTGAAAAGTTTTCTCGATCACGAGGTCACGGAATTTCACATCTGCCAGCTAAGTGTCGCGGAGATTTGTTACAAATGGCAACGAGGGCGCCTACCCGGCGTGCCCGATCCCGCCAAGTGGGTCGTCCACTCGCTCGAAAATTTCATCATCCAAAACCTCGACCCCGCGAGCTCGCTGCGTGCTGGCCTTTGGGATTGGGATCACGGAGATCTCGTCGATCGCAGCCTCGCCGCCATCGCCGCCGAAACTGGGCTTACCCTCATTCACACCGACAAAGTTCTGCGCCAATTCAAGGGCTTTCCGCAAAAGTGGTTTAGCAATGTTTCGATGGCGTGAATGGCGCGATGTTTGATGCGCCCCTCGATTCCGGCCGCAGATTATGGATTGACGCCATTGCCCGTGTGCATTGACTCGCTGCATGGCGAAGAGGAAAAAAAAATCCGGTGGCGGGGGATTCGGCAAAATGCGATCCGCCAATCAGTCCGTCACTCCGATGCCCGGATATCAACACAATCCCTTGGGGGCCGGTACGATGTTGAAGTCGATTCGTCGAATCGCCGATAGCGCAAATTTTCAATCGCAGGAAGAGATGGAGCGGTTCATGTATGAGAATGTCATCGGCAAGACTGAGGAGGAAATCGCTAGAATCGCCGATGAGATATCGCCACTCACCCCGGTGGAGCAAGCCGACCGATTGATCGACGAGTTGCCCTCTTCTTTAACGGACAAAGATGCCATTCGCACCGCGCGCGAAGCGCTGGCCATTTCGCCAGAATGTCTGCCTGCTTGGTTGTTGCTTGGCAGACGCGAGCACGACGAGACAAAAGCCATGGAATATTTTGAGGAAGGCATCAAGCGCGGCAAGGAGCGCTTCAAGAATGAAATCGAGTCGGTGCATGAGCACCTCGGACTCTGGGGAAATGTGGAGGCGCGCGATCTCATTCGCCTGATGATTGAAAAAGCGGGCCTACTACAAAATGCGAAAACCATCGACCAAGCCATCCCCGCTTATCGCGAAATTTTGAAATGGAATCCGGGTGACAATTGCGGTGCGCGGGGCTCACTTTTGTTGATCTTGTTGATCAAGCATGAATTCAAGGATGCTCGTGCGTTGCTTGACGCCTATCCCAACGACAGCGACACAACGATGGCGTGGGGCTGCGCATTCCTTAGCATTGTTGAGATGCTTGAGCGCACAGGTTGCGAGTTGCCTAAGGATGAAACACTGGAGAAATTCAAAACCCCCCAGGATTTTGTTAACAGCTTTGGAGCGGAATTTAATCAGGCTAAAAAAGACATAAAACGCGCGACGGAAATCAACCCATTCGTGCCAATTCTGCTCAATGAAGCGGGCCTTTTTGCCCTCGAGGCGAGCGACACGGCAACCTTTGGTGGGCCCTATGAAGCGATTGAATATCTTCATGTGTGGGCGATCCTTTGGCATGCAGCCGGGCTGCCGATGATCTTCATCATGACTGCTGGGCCAAAGAACATCAAAAAACATCTTAAGAACCGCATGTTAGCGGAAGAGATCCTCGATATTTCCGAACAAATCAAAGACTACGATGGTCCGCCATGGTGGGAGGAGCTTGATGAAAGCGATTCAAACAAAGGAAAAGATGATTAGACGATAGCGACTCAGTCGGCGGAATGAAGTTCGTTCAAAAGCTCCGCGAGCGAGCGAAATATCCGATCGGCGTTTGAGAAATCGAGGCAATCGGTGACGCGATTCGGGATGACCCAAGTCGGCATGCCGGCGGCCTTGGCGGCTTTGAGGCCGTTCATGGAATCTTCGATGACGAGGCAGTGCTCGGGCGTGGCGTCGAGTTGTCTCGCGGCTTCGAGAAAGAGGTCGGGCGCGGGCTTGATGCGTGGAGCGTCACCGCGACAGACGACGGCGTGGAAATTTTTTGCGAGGTCGAGTCGGTCGAGCCAGCCGTCGACCCAGCGGTGTGATGAGCTCGAGGCCACGGCGCATGGAATGTTGGCGGATCGCAAAAATTCGAGCAATTCGATCGCGCCATGCATCGGGCCTTCGTGCGTGAGTTCCGCTTCGATTTCATGTTGCCGGCGCGTGTCGAGGTCATGCCAATCGAAGGCGCGTCCGGTGAGTTCTTCGAGGTGGGTCTTGGGCGACCATGTGGCGAAGTCGGAGCCGATGCAGCGCGTGTAGACATCAAGCGGCAAGTGCTGGCCGTGGGCTTCGAAGGTTCGTTTCCACGCCTGATAGATTGCCCACTCGGTGTCGACCAGGATGCCGTCGAAGTCGAAGATGACCGATTGGAATTTCACCGGCAAATGGGTTGGCGGATCACATTCGGAAATCATCGCCGAGGTAATGCTTGCGGGCGATCGGATCGTTGACGAGTTCATCGGACGCGCCCTCGAGGATCACGCGGCCGTCGTGGATCAGAAACGCGCGGTCGGTGATCGAGAGCGTCTCGCGCACCGAGTGGTCGGTGATGAGAATGGCGAGCCCGTCGCGATCGCGGAGTTCGCGCACGATGCGTTGGATGTCCTCGACGGCGATCGGATCGATGCCGGCGAAGGGTTCGTCGAGCATGAGCAGGCGCGGGTCGGAGCAGAGCGAGCGGGCGATGGCGAGTCGGCGTTTCTCCCCGCCGGAGAGTGTGATGGCGAGCGACTTCGCGACGCGCGAAATGCCGAAGCGCTCGAGCAGGTCGTGTGCGCGTTCGAGGCGTTGCGAGCGGTTGAGGTTCGGGCGCGTTTCGAGAATCGCGAGCAGATTGTCGAGCACCGAGAGTTTGCGGAAAACCGATTCTTCCTGCGGCAAATAACCGAGACCGAGTCGTGCGCGGCGGTGCATCGGCAGGTCGGAAATGTCGTGGCCTTGAAAGCTCACCGATCCATCGTCGGCAGGGACCAAGCCGGCGATCATGTAGAACGACGTCGTTTTTCCAGCGCCATTGGGCCCGAGCAGTCCGACGATTTCTCTGTCCCTCACAGTGATCGTGACGCCATCGACAACCGCGCGGCCGTTGTAGGTTTTGCGCAAGCCTTTGGCGGCGAGCACGGCGTTGCTGGCATTTTGGCAGGTGGATCCCGGATCGTGCATGGATTGAAAATGCTGGCTTAAGGTTTGTTTTTATTTTCGACCTTGCCGCGCATGTCCCAGCGGCCTTCGGTCACAAAGCTGCCATCCTTTTCAATGCGCAGAATGAGATTTGGCTCCTTTGCACGCATGAAGTTGGTGCCTTGCTTGACCCATGGATAGCCGCCTTGCAGGTGGATGCGGCCGGTCTTGGGATGATAGGTGAAAATCGCGCCGCTTGCTTCGACCGGCAGCTTGCCCGGCTCGGTTTGCTTTTGCAAAACCTTCACCGCGCCGGTGGCGACAATGCGTTCGACATCGCCAAAGCGCGCGCCGACGCCTTTGCCATCGGCAGATTTTTGCGAAGCTTTCTCGCTGGTTTTTTCATCGGGTTTTTTGCCGAGGAAAACTTTGAGTTCATGTGCGCCCGAGAGATCGAAGCGCGGGTCTTTCACGACCACATTGCGGAGGTAAACGAAGACCCCATCGTCGGCGTCGAAGTACATGCCGCCGTCGCAGGTCACGAGTGTGTCGTTTGGATCGGCGGGTGCTTCGAGCGGCTGGGCCTCGGGCGTGGTTGGAGCCGTGTCGGCCTTCGCGGGGATTTCCTGTTTTTCAAGAAAGGCTTTCGCGCTGCCGGTGGCGGCGGCCGATGCGTCGAGGTCGGCCTTGAGCGCGCTGCGGGTTTCGCTTGCGGCGTTGCTTTGGGCCGGCGCCTTGCTCACGGCATCGGCATGCATGGCCGTGCGCTCGGCGGGCGCGATGGGTTTCGGTGCGGCATTGAGCACCGGTTGGGCCAGCGCCGCGCCGACCATCGCGGTCGCACGCAGGGTGGAAGAGCGGGATTTCATGGTCGTTTGTTTCTTGGAAAAAATGCGCGTGTCGACCGGGCCGCCGAGAAAACCCTCGCCTTGCTCGAAGGCATAACAGAGGCCATCGCCTTTGGCGATGATTTGATCCGAGCTCAGCGTGACAATTTCCGTGGCTTTGAGCGATCCTTTGGCCGAATTGAAAACCGCCTGCTTCAGGTCGATGCGGCCATTCATGGTTTCGTCGGAATCAAAAAACTCGATGCACACGGTGTCGCCATGAATCGTTTCACGATCGACCAAGGTCATTGCCTCCGCGTGCAGCAGGCTCGAGAGTTTTTGGTTCTCATCGTAGCGAGGCAAAAGCACGCCGTGCATCTGGCTGCCATCCGGCAAGAGCGAGGTCGTCGGCAGTTTGCCATTGCCCGAAGGCAGCGCGGTCACCGCCAGCGCGAGGCGGGTGGGCAGCAAAAGCAAAAGTGGGAGGAATGCGCGCAAGGATTTGGTTCAGCAAATGACCGCAAATCCTAGCATTTTTCAAGGGCATTCTTCAGCGGCCCCTCAGTTCGAGAAAGCCGTGAGAAAGGCAGGCATTCCGAACCGCGAATGGACGCGAAGAGGCAGAGTTATTGGTTATTTGGGATGGATTATTGGGGCAGAGGACGAAAAAGCCGCTTCTTCAAGGAGCGTGGACATCCTGCCCACCTCTTCAATTCTCGGTAGGGCGATGCGGCCCCGCAGCGCCGACTCTTGCAGAGATGTTCAAACCGCGAATGAAAGCGAAGGAACACGAATGGGAGAGAAGAGGGGATCGTGGATTGTTGATCGTGGATCGAAGAATAAGCCGCTTCTTCATGTGGCTGGAGCATCTTGCTCCAGTCCGTCCTTGGAGCGTCCCGCTCCATGTTCTGCACAGTCAAAGAATCCGCCGCTTTTAATCTAGCTTCTTCTGTCTCCAAGTCCTCTGTCTTTTGCCAAATCGAAACGCCGAGACGCAGAGCACGCAGAGGGCTTCGCGGAGAAGGAAAAGTGATTGGTTATCTGTGATGGGTTATTGCGCATTGCGCCAAGTAGAATGACACCGGCGGGCCAGCAAAAAAGGAGCTGAGGAAGGTCGTTGCGCCAGAAATAATGACACCCAGATGCAAACGATATCTGGAATCATGAGTCAAAAGAGCAAAGCCGAATATTTAGAGAGTTGCCGAGCGCGGTATTCGAAGCGAAATCGAGCAGGACGAAGCGCGATGATTGACGAAGTCAGCGACGTGCTGGGCTGGAATCGCAAGCACGCGATCAAGGCCCTTAACGGAAAGGTCAGCCTTGGGAAAAGGCTCTATCGCTCCCTGCGCCTCCACTCCGTCCGACCCTGCGGAAAACCTTGTCAAAACCACCCCAAATAACCAAAACCAACCCAAGCGTCGGGTGTCATGAATCCTGGCGCAACGACTTCACCCCTCCGGTGTCATTTATCATTGGCGCAATACGATACGCCCCTATCAGCCACCCTGTTTACATGCTCTCTCGTAGTTCCAACCTAAACCTCGTGATTGACACGCGCCCTCGCTGATAGGGTTGAGTACTATTTGACGTTCGGCCAAGATAATGACCCTGACTCGCATCGTAATTTTCGTGTTCGCAGCGTTTCTTGTTTGCGGGTGTGGTGACACCGTTACAAGCCGATACGAGACCAGAGCAGCCGCCGAAGCCGACAAGCTATTCCAGCGAGGATGGCTTCCCAGCATCATCCCCAAGTCGAGCTACGACATTACGACCAAGAATGATTTGGACATCAATGCGTCGGAAGGACAGTTCTCATTTGCGCCCAACCACGCCGAAGAATTCATCAAACACCTGCAAAGGATGGACGTATCTGAATTTTCTGGGATTGATTCGGTTCGCTTCATGGGACGAGGCTACTGGCCCCACTACTTTCGAAATGAGAATTCGTGGTGGCAGTTTTTCATCAATATTGAGAAAGGGCACTGCAAATACCGAATGGGCCTCTCACGCAAAACAAGTAGCGAACAAGTCGGTACTTTCAACGGCGGGTAACGTCCTTCTTTGAATTCAAGCTTCTATCCCCGCCGTGGATGAGCTAGACGTTCGGTGGCATTGATCGTATGGACTTTCCTCCCTTCCCAACCAAGAGGCCAACGCCCTCCGAGTATGCTGTCATTGCAGTCGGCTCATCGGGACTTTTGATTGTTCTCGGCTTGGTTGGATTTGGATTTCGGATTTTTGCCGCACCGCAGAAGCCCGAGGTGACAGCTGCATTGACTCACTATTCTGGGTGGTCGTTGGGGATTGGCGCGTTTATCGCTTTCTGCTATTGGTTGTTTCGACGCCTCACGGATTAGTTTGTCATGAGACAAATACCGCATAACCATACGCTGCAGCGAACGACCTCCCCACCACCCGTTCGAGCGTCCCGGGAGTTCGTGAGCGCACCATGCGCTCCACCGCTACAGCCGAGGCCGTCGCTGAGCTTGGGTTGTTAAAGAATATGGACCTCGTGAAGATATATCGCGCGTTGCGTCCCGTGACTGCTATTCGCTATAGTTTCATCCAGTTTGTCTGGGAAATAGTTCATCCGCGGTGACTCATGTTTCTCGAGAGCCGAAAACAGCCCTTGACGGCGTGTTGCTTTTGCAACACATTGTTGGCATGAAAACCGCAGCAGTCCACAGTCGGATTCAGCCTGAGATCAAGGAGAAGGCCGAGGGGATACTTCAGCGCCTGGGCCTTAGCCCGACCGAGGCGATTCGGATGTTTTACACGCAAATTGCGCTGCGGAACGGGCTCCCATTCGATGTGGCTATTCCAAATGACCAGACGATCAAGGCACTGGAGGACTCCAGGAGTGGCCGTAATCTTGAACGATTTGACTCAACCGAGAAACTTTTCGAGAGCTGGGATGCATGAAAGCAATTTTTCAGACCAGCCAATTCAAGAAGGATTTAAAGCGGGTCAGGAAACAGGGCAAAGATTTGGTTAAGCTCAAGGACGTAGTCAGCGTCGTAGCCAAGAGCGAAGTTTTGGATGAACGTTATCGTGACCATTCACTGAATGGGAAGTGGTCGGGATCACGAGACTGCCATATCCAGCCGGACTGGATTCTCATCTATCGCGTGGAGGGAGATTGTCTTTTTCTTGAAAGAACTGGCAGTCACAGCGACCTCTTCAGATGAGAGACACTTAACAAGTCACGTTGTGACAACACCTCCCAGTCGTTCTTTCTAAATGTATCTGGCATGGCGGTTGAATATTGCGGAAGCAAGATGGTTTTTTCATCCGCTATGTCGCTACGCTTCATGGCCGCCATTTTTTGCGGCCCCACAATTTCTGGAAATGCTCTTAAAAAGCTGGCGGATCAGTGAGACGCGTGATGGATGGCAATGAGTTTGACCAGCAGGTCTTCAATGAATTCGAGCGGGATCTGGTTGGGTCCATCGGAAACGGCGTTGGCGGGATCCGAGTGCACCTCCATGAAAAGCCCGTCGACGCCGGTGGCCACGGCCGCGCGGGCCAGCACCGGCGCAAGCTCGCCATCGCCGCCGGTCGTGCCGCCAAGCCCGCCGGGTCGTTGCACCGAATGGGTCGCATCGAAGATCACCGGCAGACCTTCCTTGCGCATCCAATAAAGCGAGCGCATGTCGGCCACGAGGTTGTTGTAGCCGAAGGTCGTGCCGCGCTCGGTGATGAGGAAATGGCTGCAGCCAAAGGCGCGCATTTTGTCGGCGATGTTCACCGTGTCCCACGGCGCAAGGAATTGGCCTTTCTTCACATTGACCGTGCGGCCGGTCTTCGCGGCGGCTTCGAGCAGGTCGGTCTGACGGCACAAAAACGCGGGGATCTGCAGCAGGTCGACAAACTCCGCGGCGATGTCGGCTTGCTCGGCGGTGTGGATGTCGGTCGTGACCGGCACGCCGAGTTGCTTGCCAATTTCTCCAAGAATGCGGCAGCCCTCACGCGGGCCGGGTCCGCGAAACGAACTCACCGATGTGCGGTTGGCTTTGTCGAAGGATGCTTTGAAAATGAAATGGATGCCGGTGCGGTCGGCGATGTCCTTGAGCGAACGCGCCATGTCCCATGCGAAGGACTCCGACTCGAGCGAGCAGGGGCCGAGAATGAAGAAGGGCACGGGTCCGCCGACCGGAACATGGCCGATGTTGAATGGTTCGAATGTCATGATGCTTTGAATTTCAGTGGTTGGCGGCGGCTTGCGCGGATTGGAACAAGGGGCGCAAATTTTGCAGCGCCATGGTGAGAAGCTTGGTTTCAGTTTCGGTCAGATTGCCGCGGGTTTTGCTGGAAAGCATTTCGAGTGAGTCGATCACCGATTGAGCGGCGCGGAGGTTCACCGATTTTTCGCCTGTTTGCGGATGGGGGATCTGGCCGAGAAAAAGCCCGGCATTCTGGGCCTGGAAAAGGACAAATTCGTTGAAGCGTGGATCTGCCTCGGCGGTTTCTGGCATGGCTGGAGTTTACAGCCGTATTACGGCGGCGGAAAGCGCAAAGCGGCGCGGGAAAAGATGGCGGCCTACGCGGTGGCGTGTCAGTCTGCGCGCGATTCGCAGTGGATTCCGTGCAAACCAGTTCTTCCAGCGCCACTTCGCGGGCGATCGCCCTCTTCGACCTCGACGGCACTCTGATCCCGTGGGATTGCCAGTTGCTGTTCCGTCATTTTGTCGTGCGCCGCGAACCATGGCGGGCGCTTCTGCTGCCGGTTTTTCTGGTCTTTGCGCCCTTCGCTGGCCTGCTCGGCACCGAGTGCATGAAGCGGATTTTTCTCAGTTACCTGTGGCGCATCGATGCGAGCCAGCTCGCCGCACACGCCCACGAATTCGCGCAGTCGCTCATGCCGGCGATTTATCCGCAACTGCGCGAACGCATTGAGCAGCACCGCAGGGCCGGCGATCTGCTGATCCTCTCCTCTGCCAGCCCGGAGTTCTATGTGCGTGAAATTGGCGCACTGCTCGGCTTCGACATCTCGCTCGGTACGGTGGTCACGGCTGGCACGCTGTTTCCGGATCTGGAAAATCACAAGGGCGCGGCGAAGGTCACACGGCTCAAACAGCTACTAGATTCATCGTACTTCATTGATGGTCGCTTGCCCGGCTCTTGCGGCTACACCGACAGCCGCGCGGATCTGCCGATGCTGGCCATTTGCGAGCGCGCACTGGTGGTCAATCCCGACGCGAGCCTCAGCGCCATGGCACTTGAAAACCAATGGGAAATCGTGCGCCCGGCGAGACCGTGGAGGTCGCCGCTCGATCGTGCGCTGCGCTTGCTCGCGCTGCTCTGCGGGCTGGGTCGCGACCCAGGCGGAATCAACGCAGCTCGACCTTGAAAAAATCGCGCATCACCGTGCGGTAGACCTCGCGTTTGAATTCCGGCAGCCAATCGAGATCGAACTCCTGCGGCACAATCCAGCGGTATGCGCGGAACTCGCGCGGCTTTTGATCCACATTCACCGGCGGCGCGCCGGCTTTGAGCCGGCACAGGAAATAAGTCTGCTCCTGGCCATGACTGCCGTGCTTGCGGACCTTTTTTTCGCGAATGTCCTCAGGGTACAAGTAGCGGTAGCCCTTGCGCATGGCGGTCACTTCATAGTGCTCGGCCTCGAGCCCGATTTCCTCGCGCACCTCGCGAAACAAGGCCTGCTCCATGCTCTCGCCCGGGTCGACCCCACCTTGCGGGAACTGCCACGCGCCCGGCACATTCACGCGCTCGCAGATCAACAGGCTGCCCGATGGATCCACCACCAGCGCAGCCACATTGGACCGATACTGAACCATGGGCAAAATTTGAGCCCGACGGCGGGAGCTGACAATCTTTAACTTTTCCGAAGCTTTGGCCCTCATGCTGGTCATCATCATGGAGACATGCCATGTTCCTCATATGTTCAAATTAAACAGCAAACTTTTTGGCATCATGGTCCTGTGGCTTGCATTCGGCCATGCGCTGCACGCGCAGGAAACACCGACCGCGCCCGAAAACCCGAGCGACTCGGCAGGCGCCAACCGTTTCTGGCAAGCCACTCTCGACGGTGGTCATTACATGGTCGCGCTCGATCGGATTTCATCGGTCAGCCGCCACAAGTATGTGCTCGATGGCACCTTGATTGTCGATGAGGTCACTGTCGATGCCCTCGGCCAGTCGCTTGCGCGCTTTTATTTCATCACGCCGATCAGCGATGCCGTGAGAGGCACTGGCGCGGCGGCAGTGGTCTCATCGGCGGTCGATCGCGGTCGCGAGATGATCGACAAGGCGGCAGACAAGGCTGGCACCGCGGTGCATGAAATGGTCGTGAAAAAATTTCCCGAAACCACGCATGCCCACACGGTTGAGTTTCGCTTGTTGTCCGAAGCCGAGCTCACAGGCTTGTACGACAGCGTGCGCGCGGCATGGGAATCCGGCCGCGGCCGCAAATTTGCCGTGAAGTGAATCGCCGTTCGCGGCTTGAATCGGCAAAGCCTCGGCCTATGGTCATTTCATCACACGCAGCCAATCATGAGTTCATTTGAATCCAAAGTCAGGGAAGCCCTCAGCCAGCCGCTCAATCAAGGTGAGATGGGCGATGCCGATGCCGTTGGCACTGTGGGCTCGCCGGAATGCGGCGACATGCTGCGGATGTGGCTCAAGTTCACCGAAAAGGATGGCCGCAAGGTGATCGACCGCGCGTCGTTCCAAGCCTTTGGCTGCCAGACGGCGATCGCGGTTGCCTCGATGGCCACCGAATTGCTTCGCGGCAAGACTGCTGATGAAGCAAGGCATCTCACCGCGCAAGATCTCGCCGGCGACCTTGGTGCACTGCCGCCGATGAAGATCCACTGCGGCCAGTTGGTCGAAGGTGCCTTGCGCAATGCGCTCGATCAATCATCACCGGCGACCACCAGCGCCGCATCAACCAACGCGACCACGCTCAGCGAGGACATGCATCGCAAGCCCGGCGGAAAAATCCGCATCGTGCCGCTCGAGTGATTTCACCCCACCATTCATCTCCGTGCTCGAACTCAAGGATGTCACTTACGCGATCCGCCGCAATGGCGAGGAAATGCCTTTGGTCGATCGCGTGTCGATCCGCATTCCCAAGGGCCACTTCATGGCGATCGTCGGGCCTTCGGGATGCGGCAAAACCAGTCTGCTCAAGACCATCGCGGGCCTGAACCCCGAGAGCTCCGGCGACCTTTTCTGGGAAGGAAGAAACCTTTCGAAAGACCGCGATTTCACACCGACCGAGATCGGCTATGTGCCGCAATTTTCCATCGCGTATGACACGTTGACGGTTGATGAATCGATCGAAGCCGCGACGCGCTTGCGGGTGGGTGATGCGGATGCCGAAGCGATCGGCTCGCGCATCGATAAGGCGCTTGAGGAAACCGGCCTTGTTGAAATCGGCGATCGCCGCGTCAAGGTACTTTCCGGTGGTCAGATGCGTCGACTCGGCTTGGCGATGGAGTTGGTGTCCGATCCGAAGATTTTGCTTTGCGATGAAGTCACCTCCGGGCTCGATCCATCTTCTGAGCGCGAGATCGTGCATCTTTTGCGCGACCTTTCACGCAAGGACGGCCGCATCGTGCTTTCGGTCACGCACTCGCTCGCGCACCTCGAGCTGTATGATTCGATCCTCGTCCTGCACGAAGGCCGAGTCGCCTATCATGGCCCGCCCGATCAGTTGACGCATTATTTCTCCGCCGCCAGTGCCGAGGAGGTTTACCCGCGCCTTGCTGCACAAGCATCCGATCGTTGGCAGCAATCGTGGGACAAGCACCGCGATTCGTACCAGAGCATGTTGGCACGCAAGCAAGCCAACGATGGGCGATCAAAAATGCCGACCATCGAAACCGAGCCACTGCCATTGCCGGGATTCACCAGCCAACTCTTCACTTTGCTGTCCCGGCGCTGGCGCATCTTCTTCCGCGACCGCGGCCAAGTGCTGTTGCAACTCGCGATCCTCATCGTGTTTCCGATGCTGGTCACCATCTTCAGCGACAAAGCCTCGGGCAACATCCGCCGTTTTTCCGACACGCGGCCGGGCGATGTCTTCACCGAGATCCAAGAACAGCAAAGCGTGCGGGCAGATCAGGCGAAAGTGGGATCCGCCGTCTCGGGCATCATCATGTTCCAAGTGGTGTTGCTCGCATTGATGGGATCCAACAACGCCGCGCGCGAAATCGCCGGCGAACGGAAAATTTACGAAAAGGAGAAATTCGGCGGACTGCGGCCCTCGGCGTACCTCGCATCGAAGGTTTTGTTTCTCGCGTGCCTCGTCGTTGCGCAGTCCTTGTGGATGGCGATGTTCGTGAATTTCTTCGGCCCATTCCGCGGCGACTTTATTCAACACGCAGGCTTCCTGCTTTTGATCAATGCGTCGATGACCGCGATTTGCCTCGCGATTTCATCGCTCATGCGCACGGCTGAACAGGCGTCGCTGATGTCGATTTATCTGGTCGGCTTCCAGCTGCCGCTCTCCGGTGCGGTGCTTGCGCTGCCGGAAAAAATCGAGGCCTTCACCCGTCCGTTTGTTTCCGCCTACTGGGCCTGGTCGGGTTCGGTCGAGGCCCTACAAAATCAAGTTCACGATGCGGTAAGATCAGTCATCGATACCGGGCTTTCGCCAAGCGATGCGTGCTTCGCGGCATTGATGGCCCACATCGCGGTAGCTCTCGCGCTTGCATGGTACGGCAGCTCTAAACCGCAGTGGGATTGATCGCCGGTTTTCCCGCTCGATTTCGGCAAACTCCCGCATTATCAATTCATCAACCGAAATCCACCATGGCACGACGCGCAAGTTCCAGTCTCCACCCCGGCATTTTGATCGGTCTCATCGCCGCAATCGCGGTCGCGATTTTTGCCGGCAAGTCATTCATCGGGAAAAAGCCCGCCGCATTTGAAAATGTCGCAGCACTTGATGTGCGGGAGCTTTTGGAAAATGGCAACAGCCTGCGCGGAAACGACTATGTGATCCATGGCGAGATCGATGAGAAACTGCAATGGACCAGTGACCGCGGGCAGGTTGTCAGCGTGAAGGTCGATACGCCCGGCGGACCTGAATTTGTCTGCATTCGCATTCCGGTGGAATTGGCAAAACTCAATCTCGAGACCCGACAAAAGTATTCCTTCAAGGTGAACTTCCAAGATGGCGGCATCGCCGTCGCCACCGGTGTGAACCGACTTTGAAACATCAAGCCCGCGCCATGAAACCGCACCTCGCAATCACTTTGGCCTTGGCCGGACTTGCCCACGCACAGGTCTACACGCAGCCGCCCGCAAGCAAGCCCGCCGATGCGCCCGCACCCGTCAGCGACACCGCAAGTGCGCCCGCCGCAAAGGATGCAAAAAATCCGCTGGGCCAGGAAATCCCGCTGCTCGACCCATCGGCCGAGACGATCACCGTTGGTGGAGTGGCCATCCCGCTCGGCGACAACCGTCTGCTGCGCGCGCGCTTCGACAAGTTTCTCAGTCAGCCACCGGAAAGCGACGAGGCGGCCTCGCGTTACCGCAGAACGATTGCGGAAATCCTCAACACGATCTCACCGCTGCGCGATCAAAAACCGGATCTCTACGCGGCCTTCAAGCTCCTTCCCACTGCTTCATCTTATCCCGGCGATGCGAACCTTTGCGGCTCCCTCGCGGAGTCGATCTACATGGCGATGCTCGCCAAGCAGGATGTCAACGGACTCAAAAAACTTAACGAGACCATCGAAGAGGAAAAACAGGCGATCATCTCGAGTGGCGACTGGATGGCGCGCCACGACAAAGGCAACGAACTCGAAAAATCAAAGTCCGTCGGTGCTGGCAAGGATGGCAAAGCGGCTCCCGGAAAAACTTCCACAGCCAATGATGGCAATGGCAACAACTCGCTCAAGTACACCGACACACTGCGTCGCATCGCCGAGATCGAAGTACTGAAAAAAGCCAACATCGCCCGCACCGAAGCGCAGACACTGCGCACCAAGGCGCAATACCAAGTGAGCATGATCCAATGGTTCGTGCAGCGGCGCTACGAACATGTGCTGATGGCCGCGCGTTTTTACAATCAGATCTGGAAGGATGGCGACACGGCTCTGCGCATCGACAAGAACTCGGATGTTGCCCGGCTGTTTTCCGAATCGGTTGGCGTGAGTCCGACCGTTGCTTCGCTCGATGCGCTTTCCAACGAAGCGATCCGTGAGGCGGGAAAATATGTCGAGGCATTCGACCTCATGCTCTCTCGCAACGAACTTCACTCGGCATCACAACGGCTCATGGAAGCCTTCGCGCTCGGCGAATACCTTGCGCCGGTGGCAACGCTGCCGCTCGAAAAGAAAAACCGCGTGGCCCATTATTTCCGCGATCTCTACGAGCTCTATGGCGCGTTGCAGGCGCGGGATTACACCAAGGCCCGCGAGCTCAGCGGCAAGCTCAAGTCCGCAGCGAACGATTTTCCATCATCAAAGGTCGATAGCGTCATCGCCGCCTCCACGCTCGCGTCGGACCTCGCGATCGAGGACGCAAAAGCGCAGTTGCTCGCCAGAGCCAGCGACAAGGCAGCGGAAAAAATCCGCGAGGCCACGGAAATTTGGCCAACCAATCCGAAACTTGATGAGTTCCGCAAGCTCGTAAGCAACAGCAGCGGACTCGTCACCACCCGCAATGATTTCGACCGCCTTCTCGGAGAGAAAAACTTCCGCGAAATCGCCCGCCGCCAGTACGAGATCGCACCCGCGATTCAAGGCGACGCAACACGCGAGGATGCCTTCCGCCAAATCGTCGAAAACCTGACGAAGATCGAAACCGCGCTCGGCAAGGCCGCGGAGTTTGGCCGCGTCGGCCAGAACTGCGCCGCATGGGAGCAACTCGCCGAACTGCGCGAGCAATTTCCCGATGACCCGAAGCTCGGCCGCGAACTCGAGTTGCTCGCACCCAAGGTTGCCGACTTCACCCGCGCCCTCGACCGCGCGCGGCAATTCGAAAACCGCACGCCAAAGCAAACCGGATCCGCACTCTCATGGTACCTCAAGGCCCGCAGCATTCACCCGCAAAGCAAGTTTGCCGAACAGGGCGTGAAGACACTCGTCGGGGAAATCCTGCCGGGAGATGCGGGCAAGCCTTGATCCTTAAGCCATCGGCAGCCATCGGTGATTGCCATGGCGCGCGCGAAGTGCCATTGAAATGCCGCCCCGCGCATGCCGGGCGCAACTTGCACTTCCATGAAACCAACTCTCCTCGTCCTCGCCGCCGGAATGGGCAGCCGCTACGGTGGCCTCAAACAAATGGACCCGATGGGCCCGCATGGTGAAACCGTGCTCGACTATTCGGTCTTCGATGCCATCCGCTCGGTCTTCGGCCGCGTGGTCTTCATCATCCGCGAGGATTTCGCGGAGGCCTTCAAGCAGACTGTCGGCGCGAGGTTTGCCGACAAAATTCAGGTCGACTATGTCTTTCAAAAACTCAGCGACCTGCCCGCCGGATTCTCCGTGCCCGAAGGCCGCGAAAAACCTTGGGGCACCGCCCATGCGGTTCGTGCCGCACGCGATGCGGTGAAAGAGCCGTTTGCGGTGATCAATGCCGACGACTTCTACGGTTGCGATGCCTATGCCCGCGCAGCGGATTTTCTGATCAAGCAAGCAAGCAATCCGGATGCGATGGCGATGGTGGGTTATCCGCTGGAAAACACGCTTTCGGATTACGGCACGGTCAACCGCGGCATCTGCAAGCTCGATGCAAGCGGCGAACTTGCCGAGGTCGAAGAGTATGTGAACATCGGCCGCGAAGACGATGGCCATGTCCGCGGCGTCGGGCTCAACGGCGAACGCCGGGTCATCCCCACAGACTCGCCAGTCTCGATGAATTTTTGGGCCTTCAACCCGGTGTTCTTCGCACAACTCGAAGAGGCTTTCGTAAAATTCCTCCAAGAGTCCGGCACGCAGCCGAAATCCGAGTGCTACATCCCCACGGTCGTCGATCAATTGATCCGCGAGGGCAAGGCCCGCTGCGCCGTGCTGCAAACCACCGGCTCATGGTTTGGCGTGACCTATCCCGACGACAAAGCCTTCGTGGTCGAGTCGATCCAAAAGGCGATCGCCGCCGGTGAATACCCGGAAAAACTTTCCTAAGCGCCGCGGCATCATTTCGTTTCAACATCCACATCCATGAAAATTCTCATCACCGGCGGTTCCGGTTTCATCGGTTCCCACATCGTCGAACACTATCAAGGCAAGGCCACGGAAATCCGCGTGCTCGACAGCCTGCGCACCGGATATCGCAAGAACCTCGATGGGCTTGATTGCACTTTCATCGAAGGCTCGATCACCGATCGCGAACTGGTACGCAAAGCGGTCGAAGGAGTGGATCTGATTTTTCACATGGCCGCATTGGTCAGCGTGCCGGAGTCGATGTCGAAGCCATCCGAATGCGTCGACATCAATGTCCATGGTTTGCTCAATGTGCTTGAAGAGGCAGCCGCGGCCAAGGTGCGCAAGTTGGTTTTTGCATCCTCGGCCGCGATCTACGGCGACAACCCGACCGTGCCAAAGATCGAGTCGATGCTGCCCGAGCCGAAGAGCCCGTATGCGATCACCAAGCTCGACGGCGAGTACTACCTCGACATGTTCCGCCGCGAAGGACGGCTCGAGACGGCGGCGATTCGTTTCTTCAATGTCTTTGGCCCGCGTCAGGATCCGAAAGGTGCCTACGCCGCCGCTGTGCCGATCTTCATCGAAAAAGCCGTCAAGGGAGAGGACATCATGGTCTACGGCGATGGCGAGCAAACGCGCGATTTCATCTATGTGAAGGACATCGTCGGCGCGCTCACCTTTGCGGCGGAAACTGCCGGCGTCACGGGTGTCTTCAATGCCGGTTACGGTGGCCAGATCACGATCAACAAACTCGCAGGCGAAATCCTCGCCAAGGCAGGTACCGGCTCACGCGTGATCCATGCCGCAGAACGCGCCGGCGATGTGAAGCACTCGCGCGCCAGCGCCGACAAACTGCTCGCCGCCGGATGGAAACCACGCTTCACACTCGAAGAAGGCCTCGCCGCGACATTTGCATATTTCTCCAACCGGTAGGGCGACGCGGCCTCGCGGCGCCGACGCTTTCAGAAGGGTTCACCGCAAAGCCGCCAAGGTCGCCAAGGGGCGCAGAGGATGATAGATGAATATGTTTCATCGAAACGCAGAGAAGCCGAGTACGCAGAGGAAAGCGCAGAGTTTTTGTGAAGCGAGATGGGCAAATCTTAAGGCCCCACAAATCTTCCTCCGCGAATTTCTCTGCGCCATCCGCGCCTTCGCGTTTCGATTCCGCCCTCAAACCAAATCTCTAGCCGTGACGCACGATGACCCCACCCATACGGACATCGTCGCCGAAGCGCTCGAAGGTGGTTTCCTGCAGCCTTAGCGATTGTGGCAAGCCCTTGCCTGCCAGCGCTGGCACGGGTCCACCACAAAGGAGTGGCGCGGTGTAGATGACGACTTCATCGATCAAGCCCGCCTCAAACAATGCTGCGGAAAAATTCCCGCCCGCCTCAACCATCGCGCAAAGGATTCCCTGCTCGCGCACCAACTCGCGTAGCGCCGATTCCAGATTTGCGCCCGATCTCAGCAAGGTCCGCTCGCGCCATTCATCAGTAAACAAGGGCGCGTCTTGCGGCAGCGATTCGGGCTTGTCGGTAAACACCACGCGCCACGGCTGCGTGCGACCTTCGAGATATTCCGGCACGCGGATGGTCAGTGCCGGCTTGTCGCGGCGCACAGTTTCGCCGCTGGTGAGGATCGCATCCACTTGCGAGCGAAGTTTTTGCACATCGTGACGCGCGGTTTCGCCGGTTAGCCACTGACCTTCGCCCGGCGGCCGCGTAAGCCTGCCATCCAGGCTCATCGCCGATTTCCAAATGACCCATGGCAATCCGGTTTTTGCCACCTTTTCGAAGGGCCGCAAAATTTTTCGCGCTGCGTCTTCACACACGCCCGCAAGCACTTCGATGCCCGCAGCAGCAAGCACCGCATCGGCGCGCCCGGCATGCGCGGGATTCGGATCCACGCAAGCATACACCACCCGCGCGACACCGGCATCGATGAGGCCGCCCGTGCATGCCGGCGTGCGACCCTGCGTCGAGCACGGCTCGAGCGTGACATAAGCCGTCGCTCCGCGAGTCGCATCGACGCCGTGAGTTCGTTGCGCATCGGCGATCGCCTCGCGTTCGGCATGCGGCATGCCCGCGCGTTGATGCCATCCACGACCAATGACCTCGCCATTTTTGACAATCACCGCACCAACCGGAGGATTCGGCGCAGTCTTGCCAATCGCCTTGTGCGCCTCCTCCAGCGCCATGTGCATCCAATGCTCGTCGTTCATGGATGACGCAATTTCATGCCCTGCCCTCATGCCTAAACTTTGAATCCGCGAATGTCCCACGCAAGCAAAACCCTCGGCGCTTCCCTCACGCGGACTCTTTCATAAAGTTTTACCGCAAGGCCGCAAAGGTCGCCAAGGTGCGCGAAGAGGGAAGAGTGAGAAGTTATTTGTGATTGGTTATTGGGGAGGAAGAATTTGAACCGCGAACGAACGCGAATGGCAAATAGGCAGGGACCTTTTTCCAAAAGGTCCGCACGAATGATCCACCTCTTTAACCGTGGCGGCGCTTTCCAAGCGCCAGGCCCATAAGGAAACTCAAAATCATAAATTCGAAACGAGGAAAGTTTCAAGAGAAGACAGAAGACTTCGAGACAGAAGAAGTTAGATCACAAGCTGCTTCCTCCAAAGAGTACGACAAGAGTGTCGTACCTCCCCAGCGCGAAGCGCCTCTTCATCCGCGATCAACAATCCACCATTCCCCTCTTCTCTCCCATTCGCGGTTCAAACTCTTCATTCTCTTCCACTTCAATGTTCGATGTTCATCTCCCTCCTCATCTCGTGGAGGACGCAGAGAAAATGAGGAGGATATCGATGAGTCACCCATCCCGATCCACAAACAGCTCCGCGCTTTCCTCCGCGTGCTCTGCGCCGCCGCGTTTCGATGAAAACACTGACCCTCTCCCTCTAAATGAGTCGGCGCTGCGGGGTTGCATCGCTCTACCGGAGGAGCGGACCTTTGCGGAGAAAGGTCCCTGCCTATGAAGAGTTGGCCTCTTCATTTTCTTTCTCATTCAAAATTCAAAATTTATCATTCAGCATTTCCCTTGACCATCCGTACCTCGATCGGCGTTTCTGTACACAAGTGCATTTCGCGTTGTGGGAATGGCACGCCGATGCCGGCTTCGGTGAAATTTTTCTCAATCATCAAGCGCAGGTCGCTGCCGATCACTGTGGAGTTGGCGCCGGCGCTCATATCGACCCAGTAATAGACGCTGAACACGAGAGCATTGTCGCCGAAGTCTTCAAACACCGCGTAGGGCGCGGGCTCTTTGCTGATCAAGCCGTGCCGCGATGCTGCCTGCGTGAGGATATCCATCACCTTTTGCGGCGAGGTGCCGTAGGCCACACCGACCTTGATGCTGCGGCGCACGCGTGAGCTGGTGAGCGTCCAGTTGGTCACGCGGTTTTCCAGAAACAAGGAATTGGGAATCACCGTTTCGACCTCGTCGGCACTGCGGATCACCGATGAGCGGGTGTTGATCTCGGTGACCGTGCCGACCACCCCTTCGACATCGAGGATGTCGCCGACGCGCACCTTGCGTTCGGCCAGCACGATGATGCCGCTGATGAAATTTTTGATCAGCGTTTGCGTGCCGAAACCGAAACCGATCGCGAGCGCGCCACCGAAGAAGGCAAACACCGTGAGGGGAATCTTGAGAATCGACAGCGTGGAAATTGCGAGCATTAGGCCGACAAAGATCATCGCCCAGTTGCGCAGCGTCTTGGCCTGGGCCTCGGCGATGTGCCCGCGTGCGACCATGGTCTTTTGTATCCGTTTCGCGATGAATGAGGCGACACCATATCCGATCAGGAAAAACAACAGCGCGCGCAGCAGCATGCCAAGCGTCACCGGGATGCGGCCCTTGATCGTTTGCCCGTCGACCTCGACATTCTCCTCAAAGCTCATCACCTCGAGCGACCAGATGCGCGAGATGATCGTCGGCGCATCGCTGGCGAGGCGACCGAGGCGCGTCACCAGCGTGACTTCTTGTGGGTTGGGTGTGTGATCGGCGATCCAGCGGCGGATCAATTTCCGCTGCGCCGTGGCCGCCTGATCGATGCGCTGCAGCATGGTGAGCTTCTCGCTATGGCTGGCGCGTTGTTCGTTGAGCAGATCGAAGCGTGGGTCGTCGGATGCGATCGATGCCGCACGCGATTCGAGCTTGCTGAGGTCCGCCGTGCAGGCGGCGATTTCACTGTCGAGCACATTGCCCCATGCCTTGAGTTCGTCGCCTGTGGCGTCGAGCGCCGCGCGAAGTTTTTCGCGTTCGGTTTCGTTCTTCGCCGTCACGATCGCATGGCGGGTCTGGTAGGCTTTGAAATTCATGTTCTCGAGCCGCACGAGGCTTTCGAGATGCTCGATCATCAACTGCATTACCTCGACGCGCCCTTGCGTGACCTCGACGCGGTACTTCGCCATCTCGATGCCCTCGACTTGCTTGCCGGGTTCGCCCGCGCTTGCTTCGAGGGTCTCGAGCGCTGCTTGCGCTTGCCTGCGGGCGATGAATGCCGGCTTGAGTCTTTTCTCCAACGCTTCGATCTCTTTGTGGATCGCCTTTTTCTTGTCATCGGAAATGCGCCCGATGCGCTCGAGGTCGTCCGCATTGAGCGACGCATTGCTTTGAGCAAGCCGTACTTTTCGCTCGGTGAGCGCGAGATCCATTTTTGCCGCGGCGCTCCACTCGACGAGGTTGTCGCGCGCGCTCTTGAGCATTGCCGCGCGACACGCCAACAGCCGCGAACGGATCCGTGCCGCCTCAAGCCGCCACTTGGCCGCTCCATCGGCAGTCGCATCGCCATCACGCACCGCAACCAGCGCCGCGCTCACCGCATCTTCCGCCGCCTTCATCTCGCCAAGCGTGCCGCTCAGCAGCCCTTCGTAATTGAGCAATGAGGATTCGTGTGAGGAAAGCTTTGCGCGGATCGCATCCCGCTCGTTGAGCAACTCGTCGACCATCAGGATCGAATAGGGCGGCTTCTCAGAAAATCCCGTCCATGCAGCATTCGTGTTCTTGGCAGCCTCAAGCGCTCGCTTCGCTTCGGCATTCGAATCAAGATTTTTGAGAAGCCGCGGAATCGTTAGGATGACCTGCTCCAGATCCTGGCGGCGATCATCGACCTCCGTCTGCGAGATGCCAGGCGGCAAGGCATTCGATGCGCCCTCGGCATCGAGTCTTGCAAGGTCCTCGCGTGCTTCCTTAAGCCATTGCTCAAAACGCGCGCGCACCTCCTCGGGCTTTTCGGCGACGGTTGCTTTCTGCCCGCCTGCCAACGCTTCCTTCACCTGCGCGACCTGGGCGATGGACGATGCCGCCGCCGTGAAAAGCAGTAGGATTGCCACGATTCCGATTTTCATGCCCGATGCTGTGGATCCCGATTTCATGATTTTTCTTTTACGCTTCGCCGCGTTCATCGCGTTCGAGTTGGATGCGGTCTTCGAGGTTGCGCGCCTTGACGCGGCTGTTGCGTTTCGCCCAGCGCTCGACCGCCATTTGGCGTTTCTCGGTGCGTTTTTTGAGGGCCGCGATTTCATTTTCGAGGTTGAGGAAACTTGCGTGACGCGCGGCATCGAGCGTGCCGGCCTCCACTGCAGCGCGGATCGCACATCCGGCGTCGCTGC
>JBIKIR010000024.1:0-41162 GCA_044361475.1 Luteolibacter sp.
AAAGGATATATCAACGACCCGAAAAAAACTCGCAATCGGCATTCCGCCAAAACCCTCGTGACGCCTTGCAAACTCAAGGCTCAGGGCTCGCCATGTCCAGACTGTGGGACGGCAGTGTTCTTGATTCTTGATTCTCACCTACCCACCTGCGACCAGTCGATCTGATTGCCCGCAAACTCGGTGACAAACGCGCGGATTTTTTCATCCGCCTCGGCCTCGCTGACTTCCTCTTCGATCCACGGGATTTTGCCAAACCACATCGAGGCCGAAACATAGGCCCAGCGCTGGTCCATGCCGCGCACGAGACGGTCCTTCATGTCGATCAGGGTGCGCTGCAAGTGATCGTTGGTGATCTGGTCGTGACCAACAAAGAAGTAATAGGTGATGCAGTTGAATTCGACCATCGGATCACCATCCTTGGCGGGCTTGATCGTTTGCTTCGAGCGCAGCCGCTTGACATCGAATTCACGGCCATTCGGTGATTTCATGCGAATGGCGGACGAAGCGATGATCGAATGCCCCTGTGCCGGCATGCACCGCTCGGGGCGGTGAATGGAATTGTTGAGGTCGTTGCCGGAGAGCACGACGGAGAGATCGAGGCGGTCGGGCACGGCGTAGCCATCGAGATTGAATTCCCCCTCGCGTGGGCGCAGGCAGATGGCCTTGGAAAATTCGGTGTCGCGCTCGAGCGTACCAAGTTCCTCCATGCTAGGCGGGATCGCGCGGAAGGTCCAGTCCTCGAAGGCATCCGGCAACTTCATGATCACCGCCGATTCCGCTGTCTTGCCCGCAACCGGCAGGAAATACACCGAGCCGAGCGAAACGCCCATCACCAGCGGTAGCAGCCATGCCATCGTTTTCATGCTTCGGGAGTGTTGGATGAATTTGCATCTGCCGCCACCGAACGCGTGACCACCACGCGACGGACCTTGCGGGCACCGGATTTTTTCCATGGCAATCCACCTTCAAACAACGAGTGGATGCCAAGCAGAAGCATGAGCGAGATCGGATAAAACAACAGCAGGCCGGACCAATCGTGCCAGGTCGTGCGCGCCCAATGCGCGTTACCGTACTCGGCGATGACGAAGATCGAGACCACACGCAGCGCGTTGCCAAGAATTGCCAAGGGAATGGCGGAAAGAAAAAGCACCGCACGTTTCCACAAAGCCATCTCCGCAATGCAGGCCCATGCGCCGGAGATCATCAGCAAGGCCATCAGCGATCGGATGCCGCTGCAGCCTTTGGCGATTTCCAGAGGTTCCCAGCCACCGTTGGCCGAGGAAATCATGTTCCCCTGCACGAGTGTCTCGACGCCAAACAAAGAGGCGCCATGATGCGCGAACGAAGTGGCCATCAACTGCAAGTGCGTGGTCGCCTGTTGGAAACTTGGCAACGGAATCGCCAACCAAAAGAAAAACAAAGGCAGGAACAACATACGCGCCACCGCCCAACCCCACAGGTAAAGCGCCGAACCCCATAACAAAATCGGCAAGGCACCCACCGCCACCCGCGGCTGCAAAGTCCGGTACGCGGCCGCATACAAAACCGCACCGATCAAAACAACAAACAGGCCGAGATAATTGCCATTCCCCGCCACCTCCTTGAGCCGGGCGTAACGGTAAAAGATCAAGCCGGCAATGATCAGCGGAAACATCGGGCCATGCTCGAAATCGTTTTCCGAGTTCCATGCCGACCACAGCCAGCTCAGCGCCGTTTGAAATCGCCCGGCACCGTAACGCGCCTCACCGGCGTAAAACCACAGCAACACCAAAGCCACCGCCACCAGCGGACCAAACTTCAAAAATATCGCCACCGCTCGGTCGGCGAATGAAAGACCGGGCGCCGTGGCTCCAGCCGTGGGTTTGCTGTTGGTTGTCAAAGGATGCGAAGGTTTTGCGAGCAAAGTGTTGCCGAGCCCGCCAACAGTGTCAACAATCCGCACGCACTCCAGCTCAACAAATCTCCCGATTTTTCCCCCCATGAAACTGATCAGTGGTACCGCCCACAGGGCCCTCGCCGAACGCATCGCAGAAAGTCTCGGCCACCCGCTCGCCGATGTCGAAGTCACCGCATTTCCCGATGGCGAAACCTCGGTGAAAATCAACGAAAATGTCCGCGGCGCCGATGTCTTCATCATCCAGCCCAGCTGCCCGCCGACCAACCACAACATCATGGAGCTGCTCATCATGGTCGACGCCGCACGCCGCGCCAGCGCCGAGCGCATCACCGCCGTGATTCCATTCTTCGGATACGCCCGCCAGGACCGCAAGGACCAGCCGCGCGTGCCGATCACCGCCAAACTCATCGCCAACCTGCTCACCTCCGCCGGCGTGAACCGCGTGCTGACGATGGACCTCCACGCGCCGCAGATCCAAGGCTTCTTCGACATTCCGGTCGACCACCTCTACGCGAAACCCGCACTCATCGGCTACCTGCGCGAACGCCATCCGGATGCCTCAAACCTCACAGTCGTTTCACCCGATGTGGGCGGCGTGAAAATGGCCCGCGCCTACGCCGACGCGCTCGGCGCCGAACTCGCAATCGTCGCGAAACACCGCGTCAGCGCCACCCGCGTCGAAGCGATGAATGTCATCGGCGAAGTCGAAGGCCGCGATGTTCTGCTCGTCGATGACATGACCGAGACCGCCGGCACGCTCTGCGCCGCGGCGGACATCCTGCGCAAACACGGCGCAAAAAGAATCTTCGCTGGCGTCTCCCACGCCGTGCTCGGCGAAATGGCCCACCAGCGGATCTCCGCCTCGTGCATCGAGGAAGTCATCACCACCGATTCGGTCCCGCAAGCCAGCGGCGACAAGGTCCATGTGGTCAGCATCGCCCCGCTGCTTGGCGAAGCGATCCGCCGAATCCATGGCGGACAATCGATCACCACGCTGTTTTCGCTGTGAAATGACCGGGCGGGCGGATTTTTCCCGTTCCGATCGAACAATTTTTTGACAAGCGCCCCACGGGCCGCTAAACCAACCGCCCCGCGCCTCGGGATGCCAACCACTTTGGCACTCGGCGCCAACCTCAACGCTCCATCTCCGTCATGGCCAAAAAGACACTCATCAAAGCCGCATCCCGCGCCCGCACCGGCTCGGGCCGCCTCAATCAAATGCGCCGCGAAGGCTGGCTGCCATCCGTGATCTATGGTCGCGGCACCGAGAACACCAATCTCAAGGTCGACGCCAAGGCATTCGCCGATGTGATCAACCACAGCAGTTCGGAAAACATCATCGTCAACCTCGAGATCGAAGGTCAAGCCACCCGCCTCGCATTCCTGCAGGCGATCCAACACGACCCGATTTCCGGCGCTGCCCTGCATGCCGATTTCCTCGCGATCGATGATAAAACCGAAATCACCGCCCACATCCCGGCCCATCTCAATGGCGAGTCCCCAGGCGTGAAACTCGGTGGCGTGATCGAGCAATACATCCACGCGATTGAGATCACCTGCCTTCCCGACGACCTCCCCGAAACCATCGAGGTCGACATCAGCGGACTTGCCCTCGGCGACTCGCTGCACCTCGGTGACATCAAGTACCCGAAGGGTGTGCGCCCGACCCACGCGGCAGAAGTTGTGGTCGTGCACATCGGCAAGCCCGGTGCCGGCGTCGAAGAGGCAGCCGCACCTGCCGAAGCCGCCAAGGCCTGATTCGATTTTCATCCATTCATTCAACGCCCGGACCGTGCAAACGCTCCGGGCGTTTTTTTGCCTGCGCAAAAGCCCGATCCTGCTGCAAGTTGGGTTCGCCGCACGACAGCCAACAAATTTCCGTCCCGCAATGCCCAACCCTCAAGATCATTCGCGAAGCACCATCGCCGCCATCTCGACGGCGGCGGGCGCGGGCGCAGTTTCGATGATCCGTATATCCGGGCCCGCAGCGCTCGACGTTGCCGACATGGCCGGCGATGGCAAGGCCTCGACTCAGCCCGATCGCTTCGCGCGGCATTGCAAAATCATCGGCGCCGATGGCGTGGCGATCGATGATGGCCTGCTCACGGTCTTTCGCGCGCCGCGAAGTTTCACCGGCGAAACATGCATCGAGTTCACCGGGCACGGCGGAATCCTTGTGACGCGCGAAGTGCTCGGCCGCTTTCTCGAATGCGGCGCGGTGATGGCCTCGCCCGGAGAGTTCACCCAACGCGCATTTCTCAACGGAAAGCTCGACCTCACCCAAGCCGAGGGCGTGATGGATCTGATCTCCGCCCAGACACGACTCTCGCTGCGCGCCGCACGGAACCAGCTCGAAGGACGCCTCGGCCGCAAGACCACCGAGGCACGCGACGCCTTGCTCGAAACACTCGCGCACCTCGAAGCGTGGATCGACTTTCCCGAAGAAGACATCGACCCGCAATCTGGCGCCGCGCTGCGCGCGAAAATTTCCGGCGTGCTCGCCGATGTCGATGCCCTGCTCGCGACCGCTGACCAAGGCCGCATCCTGCGCGAAGGCGCACGCACCGTGATCTTCGGCGAACCGAATGTCGGAAAATCCAGCCTGCTCAACCACCTGCTTGGCTTCGAACGCGCAATCGTCAGCGACATCGCCGGCACCACCCGCGACACGATCGAGGAAACCATCAACCTCGATGGCATTCCGCTGCGCCTCGTCGATACCGCCGGCGTCCGCGAATCGGCCGACCACCTCGAAGCCCAAGGCATTGAACGCACGCTCAAGCAAATTGAAGCAGCCGATCTCGTCATCGAAGTCGCCGATGCCAGCAAGGCGCGACCCGCGGCACATCCACACGCAGACGCCACCGCCAAACGCATTCTTGTACTGAACAAGTCCGACCTCGGCGAGCACACATCATGGCACGGCGTCGATGCGATCCGCCTCTCATGCCTGCAAAGCTCCGGCTTCGACAAACTTTCCCACGCGATCCGCGAAGCACTGCATGTCGGCGAGGCCGATTGGGGCAACGAGGCGGTTGCGATCAACGCACGGCATCAAGCGAGCCTCGCACTCGCCCGCGAAGAACTCCGCGCCGCACTTGAAATTCTCGGCGATCGTCAAAGCGGCCCCGAGCTGGCAGCGATCAACCTCCGCGCGGCACTCGATGCCCTCGGGGAAATCCCGGGCCGCGTCGACACCGAGGACTTGCTCGGCGTGATCTTCAGCAGCTTTTGCATCGGCAAATAAGCATCGATGCTTAGGCCAAAAATCCCGTGAGCGGACTCGTCGCGCTGGCGTGATCGAGCGCTTCGGGCAGGCCAATTTCGTAGGCCTCCCTGCCGGCCTCGACCGCCATGCGAAAGGCTTTGGCCATGCGCAATGGATCAGCGGCAATCGCCACCGCGGTATTCACCAACACGGCATCCGCACCCATCTCCATCGCCTCCGCCGCATGGCTTGGCGCACCAATACCGGCATCGACGACCACTGGCACGGTCGCTTGCTCGATGATGATGCGGATCTGATCGCGCGTGGCCAAACCGCGATTGCTGCCGATCGGCGCACCCAAGGGCATGACCGTTGCCGTACCGACTTCCTGCAAACGCTTGGCCAGCACCGGATCGGCATTGATGTAAGGCAGCACCGTGAAACCTTCCTTCACCAGCACCTCAGCGGCCTTGAGTGTCTCGATCGGATCGGGCAGCAGATAAGTCGGATCGGGATGAATCTCGAGTTTCACCCACTTCGGCAGTCCCGCCGCCGCCGCGAGACGCGCCAAGCGCACCGCTTCTTCGGCATTCATCGCGCCACTGGTGTTGGGAAGCAGCAGGTATTTTTCGGGATCGATGAAGTCGAGAATGTTGGCATAGGGATCACCCTTGCCCGTGAGATCGGCGCGCCGCAAAGCCACCGTCACAATCTCCGCACCACTCTCATGCAAGGCATCGCGCATGAGCTCGTTGGAGGGAAATTTTCCGGTACCCAGAAACAAGCGGGAGCGGATTTCACGGCCGGCGATGATGAGGGGTGACATGGGAATCCTTGCAGGAGAAATTACAGATCAAAGTTGCCGAGCCATTCTTCAAATGACGCGTGATCGCGCAAGTCGTACTGCCAGCAATGCAAGCCGTGCTCCCTGCCCGTGGCGATATTCTCCGGCAGGTCGTCGATGTAAAGCGTGGACCCGGGATCCAGCCGGTGAGTCTCAAGCGCGTGCGTGTAAATTTCCGCATGCGGCTTGATCGCGCCAACCTCGTAGGAAAGTACCGCGTTTTCGAAGAGATCAAAGTCGGGGTAGTTTTCAAAGATCCACGGGCAGTGAATCGAGTTGGTGTTGGAAAACAAAATCAATCGATGACCCTTCGCCGCAAGCCCGCGCACGCATTCCCACATCGGCTCATTCGGCGTGAAAATGCTTCGCCAGGCCGCACGAAACTGATCAGCACTCGCGCCGCTGCCAATCACGCCGAGCGCCCATTCGATGTAGGCCTCCGCCTCGATCTTGCCGGCCTCAAAGTCATCCTTGCGCTCAAGCAACCTCTCAAGCCGCGCCCGCGGATCCGCACAATCCGCCGGCAAGAGCCGCGACAGCGATGACTCGAAATCGAAGTCCAGAAGCACGCGACCGATGTCGTACAGGAAGTTCATGATTCAAGAATGAGTTTCGCGCCGGCGATCGCGCCGGAATTTTTGTTATGCGCCGCCAACGCGTTCTTCATCTCGCGCCATGCCGCTGCATCATGCGCCAGCAGCGCTACCACCCGATGCCTCAAGTCCTCCGGCTTCGAAGCCAAGGCCCCGCCACCAATGAGCTCAAGCAAACGCAAATTCCCCTCCTCCTGCCCCGGCACCAAATGATGAATCAACATCGGACAACGCGCGGCAATCGCCTCATGCACGGTCGCCCCACCGGCCTTGCCCACCACGACATGATGACGGTTGAGCAACTGCGGCACCTTGCGCGTCCATCCGATCAACCTCACCCTGCCGGGATAAGCAACCTTGAGCTCACGCGCCGCGGCATGCAGCCGCCGCACATTGCGACCCATCACAACCGTCAACCTCACCACCGGCGAAGCATCCAACATCGCCCGCGCATGACTTCGCATGCAGGCGACATCGGATGTCGGGAAATACAAAATCCGAAACGGATCACAGGCATCGTCCGCCGCCACAGGTTGCAGCTTCGCAAAATCCGGATGCACGGCAAAGCCAGTTTCATGAATCCGCTCCGCAGGCAGGCCTTTCCCGATCAACACATTCCGCGTCGCGGCATCCGTCACCAACCACCCCTGCGCCGGCGCGCCAAGCCATGAGGCGTTGATCTCGATCGAATCGGTGATCGCGACAAAAACCGGCGGAAAACCCGGTTTTTCCTCCGCCATCTTGGCCAGAAAGTACGGGTAAAGCGGATAAGTGCTCACCACCACCTGCGGGCAAAATTCCTCCACCGCCGCACGCGTGGCTTTTTCAGGCCCCCGCAAAAACAAAGGAGTGTCACCACCAAAATCGCTACGGTCGGCCGAGCGATAAATCCAATGCCAGACGCGCGGCAAATGCGTGGTCACCAATCGATAGGCATGAGCCAGCGTCCGGGTGAGGCGGGGCGCACCGACCAGGCAAGGATCGGCGACCTTCGTCTCCGCGCCTGCCGCATCGAGCGCCAAAGCCAGATTGCGCGCCGCGCTGTTGTGCCCGTCACCAAAGGCGGCGGTCAAAATAAGGATTCGCGGGCGTGCAAGCATGGCAAAGCTGGCGGGTTTTTAATACGAGACTGTCGTTGCGTCGATCGGCATTTGGAGTTTTCATTCCACACAGATGTCGCGCCCGTCGAAACCGTTGCAAGTCCGGCCCGTGGATGACCTCCACGCCGCGCCTCCAAGCGTCGTACGTCTGACAAACGGCGGGGAAGAAAAATTCAAGGACACCCAAGCCCCCGTGGTGCTTGGGCCAGGATCCCAATACACCGGCCCGAAAGACCGCATCAAACTAACCCTGCGAGAGGATCTCGAAACACGATCATTCGAGCCCAGCGTCGAAACCCTCATCGCTGCCGAACACAACGCTCCAGAGTTGCTCGAAAACGATTGGGGCGACAATGCGAAAAATGCCAAACCCATCCCCTGGGGCTGGTTTGCGCTCCTCGCGCTCACAATGGCCGCCGGCACTATCTGGTCACTTTTCAAAATCGAAAAATCCGAAAAGCAAAGCCTTGATCTCAATGAAACAGCCCAAGCCGTCACTTTAAAAGAAAATGAAGATGAGCTCAATGCCGCACGCCTGATCGACAAGATGGACGCGCTGCTAAGATCATTTCATAACGCAACCTCGATCGGAGCCCTTGTTCCATTGGTGCGCGATTCCACACGCGTCAGGCCGCTCATGGAACGCCACTATGGTGAAAATCCCGTGCCACTCGTAAAATTGCGCTCAATCCGCTCGCTCACACCACTCACAATCGGCTCAAGCGCCAATTTTTGGGTCGCATCCGTCAATCAATCCGGAGAGACCGTCAAAAATATCCTCATCGAGGTAAACGATGCCGGCAAACCATTGATCGATTGGGAAACCTATGTTTGCTACCAGCCGATGCCATGGGACGACTATGTGACAAAGCGACCCGCCGGCATCTCATTGGATTTCCGAGTCATGGCCCGCCCTGACAGTCTTTTCAGCCACGAATTCAATTCACCGTCCCAGTGGTTGTGTTTTCAACTCAATGCACCAGGCTCCATGGAGTTTCTCTACGGTTACGCTCGGGCGGATAGCGAGGTGGCGTCACAAGTCGCAAATCTGGTCAATCAAAACGGCGGCAAAGAAACCTCAATGATCCTGAGGCTGTATATCCCCGAAAAAATCGAATCGAAGCGCGGAGTAGTCATTGAGAAACTGTTAGCTAAACAATGGCTTTTCATCGAGCCGCCCGCATCAGCCCCCTGAGCACGCGTCATGTCCACCAAGTGCTTGCAGCCGGCAGCTGAAATACCACGCCAACCCGCGAGCTACCTTCGCGAACTCGGCGCGATGCTGTGCGGCGCCGGGGTTTTTCTCGCAATTCAATTCGCACTCGGCATCTGGCGGCTCAGCCAGTCGTCCGGCGGCATGATGAACAAATTCAGTTCGCTCGCACGCGACCAGTACCTGGGTTTCCTCGTCCTGCAAAACCTGCTGATCCTCGCCGCCTACGCCATGCTCGCGCTCGCCGCAACGCTGCTTTTACAGCCGCTGGTGTCGATCTGGACGCGACGCTCAAAGCACCGCTGTTTCGGCGCAATGGCCTTGCGCGGGTTGTTTCTCACCGCCGTGCTTCACGGCTACTTCACGCTGCGTCTTGCCCAAACACGCCCCTACTTCCTCAACGAAGCGGAGCTCGGCCAATGGTACTACAAGGCACTCGACCTGATCCCCGAATTCGCCCAACCCGCCGGATTTTTCACGCTTTTCACAGTGGCACCCGCGGTCCTCGTGCCGCTTGCGCTCGGCACCCACATCCATCACCACGGACGCCGCGGTTGGTTGGCGGCACTCGTCATTCTCGCCCTCGGCGCATCAGCCTTTGGCATCAGCCGCTCACTCGCACCCACAACAGTTGCGGAAACAAAAAACAACAAGCCTCCGAATGTCATCATCATCGGCTCGGACTCCTTACGCGGCGACCGCCTCGGTTGCGCGGGATACCGCCCACAACGCAGCGACGGACCGGCCGCAGCAGGAGTCTCACCCCACATCGACGCACTCGCACAACGCTCGATCCGCTTCGAAAATTGCTACACCTCGATCGCCTCGACGATCGAATCCGGCATCCAGCTGATGACCTCTCGCTACCCGCACAGCCATGGCATCCGCCAAATGTATCCCGATCGCGAAACGGTCGAAAAAACCAAACGCGACACCACGCCGATCGCCAGCATGCTGCGCGAAAAAGGCTACGACTGCGCCGCCATCGGCGACTGGTGCGCAGGGTACTACGAAGTCGTTCCACTCGGCTTCGAACATGTATCGGTGTCGAGCTTCGACAACTTCAAGATCTACATGAGCCAAGCAGTGGTGATGGCCCATTTTGTGGTGCCGCTCTATTTCGACAACGCCCTCGGCTACCGCGTTTTCCCGCAGCTGAAATCATTCGCCCAATTCGTCACGCCGGAGGTGGTCACCAAACGCGTCGAACAACGCCTTGCAAGCGTGGCATCCGAGGGCAAACCGTTCTTCTGGCATGTGTTCTTTTCCTGCAACCACCTGCCTTACCGCAGCGCCGAACCGTATGTGAGCATGTTCGCCGATCCCACCTACCGCGGCCCCAACCGCAATGGTGTCGACTTCGACATCGATGAGTTCATCGGCGGCACCGACCTCGAATCAAAATGGAAAGCCCTGCCACCGGCAGAGATCCATCAGATCCGCGCGCTCTACGACGGTTGCACACGTCAGCTCGACGATTGCGTGGCAAAAATCCTCTCCGCACTCGCGCGCCACCAACTCGAGGACAACACCATTGTCATCATCACCTCCGACCATGGCGACGACCTATACGAAAACGGCGTCACGCTCGGCCACGGCCTTACCTTCAACGGCGCCAACCACGCCAACCGCGTGCCAATGATCGTCCACCTGCCCGGAGCCACACCGCGTGTCATCAGTGAAGCGGTGCGCCTCGTCGATGTCGCGCCAACGATCGCCGACCTCGTTGGCATTCCTCATGCACCCGATTGGGAAGGTCAAAGTTTCGCCTCATGGCTGCGCGGTGAAGAAACTCCGGTGAACCGACCATTCTACGGCGAGACCGGTTTCCCATTCATCCAGTTCAGCGTGCCGGGAGTGACGCGGCCAAGACTTCCGCCGATGGATGAAATGACCTTCATCGACAAAACTTTCAACTATCAGTTTGTTCTCAAATCCGAGTACCGCGAAGCATTGGTCAACGCGAAGCAGCGCTGCCTGCGAACGGCGAATTGGAAAATCGTCTGCACGCCGACAGCTGACGGTGGAAGGCATTTCGGGCTCTTCGACAACCGCAAGGACCCTGACGGCGAACACAACATCGCCGAGTCACGCCCGGAGGTGCTCGCACCCATGCGCCAGGCACTCGAACGCTGGATGGACGAGCGAATCGAAACGCCGATCAGCGGGATTTTTCCAGACGGCGAACCATGAAGATTCGCCGCTTGAGTTCACGCGCCGACAATTCCATGATCGGCTCCGACACTATCATGAAACCGATCCAAACACTCATCGCGCTCGCACTTGCGGTCCACGCATCCGCCGCCGAATTGCCCGAGGCGTTCAAAGGACTGCTCGAGGTAAACGCGCCAAAACGCGGCCAGATCGGCATGGTCATCCCACCGCGCGAGATCGACAAATTTGTCGCCAAGGTCGAGGCCTCCGCACGCAAGGACCCGAAGTGGTTTCGCGAATTTTCCTCCAGGACCAAGCCTGGCATCCCGCTGCCCTTCGACGAACGCCTTGGCCTCACCCAACAGGAATACGCCGAGTACCTCGCGCTCTGGAACAAGCGCGAGTTCAAAGCGATGGGAGATGTGACCATCGTGCTGCGCCCCTCATCCGGCAACAGCTGGACGATCGCCTCCACCGGCGAGGCCAGCCCGATCTCCACCCTGCGCTTCATCCCCAAGGCTGATATCTTCCGCTCGCCGAATGGTGACCTCAAGCGCATCGAGGACATCAAGGCCGAGGCCTCAAGCATCCTCGGCGAATGGACCGGCCGCGAATGGAAATTGGAAGAAGATACCGGGCTCGGAAAAACCAAGGAAAACATCGCCGTCGGCCGCTTTACCAACAAGCCCTTCGGATTGATCGTCTATCGCGCACAGGAAGTCTCGACCGAGGGCACACGCCTGCTCGACCGCAGCCTCGTGATCCGCTTTCCCATCAAATCATCCACCCCCGCCGCAACACCCGCCGCGGAAAAATCCACCAAACCGGCAAGCACCGAAAAAACACAGGAGACGAAAAAAACCGAGGCACCGAAGAAGTCTTCCGAGCCATCGAAAAAAACCGAGGCACCGAAAAAACCCGCCGCCAAAGAAAAAGGCGAAGCAAAACGCTAAGCCAAGCGCTCACCACATTCCAAACCCACGATGAGAATCATCGCCGGCAAGGCGGGCCGCCTCGCCATCAAGGTTCCGCAAGCGGTGGCCCGACCTACCACCGACTTCGTGCGCCAAGCGATTTTCTCGATCCTCGGCGATCGGGTCGATGAATCACGCGTGCTCGACCTCTTCGCCGGCTCCGGCGCTCTCGGCCTCGAAGCTCTCAGCCGCGGCGCCAAAACCTGCACCTTTGTCGACGAACACCGCCAAGCCAACACCGTCATCCAACAAAATCTCGAAAAAACCAAACTGACCGGCGGACGGATCGTGAAGTCCGATGTGCAAGGGTTTCTCAAACGCGACACGGCAAGCTACGACCTGATCTTTGCCGATCCGCCCTACTGGCAACACCACGGCGACAAGGACCACATCGGTGACCTACTCGCCAGCGGGCTCATCGCCGCACGCCTCGCTCCCGACGGGTGCCTCGTCGCGGAAATTTCCGCGCATCAACCATCGCCCGATGGCGCTGCGCTGAGCCTCATCGACCGCCGCGAGTACGGCGGCAGCGCGGTCCTGCTTTACGCGCACCCGGCAAACGCCTAAACACTTTCACACCATGCGGAAATTCCTCGCGCTGCTGCTTTACCGCGTGACGCTGCCCTGCCTCTTCATTGCGGCCTTTCCGGCATGGGTCGTCAAAATGCTGCGCCGCGGCGGGCTCAACACCCCCCTCGGCGAACGCGTCGCGCTCTACGGCCCCAACGCCGAAATGGAACCCTGCGGCGCCACCCACATCCATGCGATCAGCGTTGGCGAAACGATCATCGCCCTCAAGTTGATCCGCGAATGGCTTGCCGAAAATCCGCAGCAAGAATTCGTGCTCGCCACCGGCACCGCCACCGGTCACGCGGTCGCTACAAATGCCGCAATCGCACAAGTCCGAGTCGCATACTCGCCATTGGATTTCGCATCAATGATCACGCGTTACCTCGACCGCTTCGAGCCATCGCGCATCGTGCTGATCGAAGGCGAGCTCTGGCCGCATCTGCTGCTCGCATGCCGCAAACGCTCGATTCCCGTTTCGCTGGTGAACGCCCGCATGTCACCGCGCTCAACCCGCCGCTACCGCCGCTTCGCAAATTGGCTGCGACCCTTTGTTTCATGCCTCGATGCGGTCGCGATTCAGGAAGCGGAAGACGAGTCGATCTGGCGCGAACTCGGCGTCGCGGCGAATGCGATCCACCTCACAGGCAGCATCAAGTTCGATCCAGGCAGCGCCCCCCCGCACGCACGCAGGCCAACGTTTCAAGACATGCTCGAGACCTTCGGCCGCGCTCGCCCGATCGTTCTCGCCGCCAGCACTCACGCCGGCGAAGACGCTTGGATCGCCAATGCCATCCGCGAAGCCGCACCACACGCGCTGCCCGTGATCGCACCGCGCCATGCGGAACGCCGCCACAGCGCAACCAAGGATCTGGAAGCCGGCGGATTCACGGTCAGCGCCCGTTCACAATTCGACGCCGCGCAAAAGCACGATGAAACCTCCGCCGTGTTTCTCATCGATACCACCGGCGAGCTGGGCGACTGGACCGCACACGCCGACGCGGTGATCATCGGAAAAAGTTTCCTCTCCAAAGGCGGGCAAAATCCTGCCGAGGCGATTCTTGCCAGGCGTCCGGTGATCTTTGGTCCGCACATGGAAAACTTCGAGCCACTTGCCGGACGACTCGTCGCCGCCGATGCCTGCATCAGAGCAAACGATCACTCGCAACTCGTCGCCGCCATCCGCCGCGCGCTCGATCCGCAAGAAGCGCAAGAAATCAGCACGCGCGCGATCCAGATTTTGTCCACACACCAAAACGCTACACGCCGCGTGATCAACATTTTAAACGCCCATCCAAGGCCTGCAAATTGACACAACGCGAAGTTTGTCATTTCTCAATCCTTCATCTACAATTCGCCCCGTGAGCACCCCTGATAACAATTCACTCACCGGACTACTGTCGAGTTTTGCGCTGGGCCCGTCGTGGGCGCGCGATGCCGCAGAGCCGGCAAAAACGCATGCCAAAAAGGAGCGCAAGCACGACCCCAGCCACGAGGGCGATGCTCTGCCACGCGAACGCCGCGAATTTCGTGAGCGCCGTGACGATCGGGGGGATCGCGGCAAATCACGATTCTCACGCGACCAAGCACCACGTGAACCCATCGTCACTCCCGCCGCCGGCGTCCGAGTCACCATCATCCCCGATCCCGAAGCGGTGCGCCTCATCGGCAAGGAAGTGCATCAAGTCGCACGCGTTTACCCGCTCTTCGATGTCGCAAAAATCATCATCGCCGAACGCAGCCGCTGCCGTGCGATACTCGAGATCGAAGAATCTCGCCCGCCACTCCTCCACGGCAAAATCGACGGCTCGCTTTTTGTCACGCGCGAGGAAGCGGCTCGCCACCTTTGGAACTCCGATCTGCGCCAACAGTTTGTCGAAGAGGAAACCGTCGAGATCGATCCACCAAGCGGCAATTTCCAATCCATCGCACGCTGCGGGCTCTCGGGCGAATTGCTCGGCCCGCCCAACTTCCACGCCTACCAATCCAATCTCCGCCGCGTCCATCGCGAGCGCTTCCCCAACATGCCCTTCGAGGCCTACGCCGCCAAAGTCCGCACCGAACGCAGTGAGGAAGTGGTCAACGCGTGGCTCGAATCGATGAAGAAAAAAACCCACTGGCGCATCAAAGGAGATGGCGATGAGGCATGGATCGAAACCCAGGTCGATGCCGAACGCGCTCTCTCAGTGCGCCATTTCGACGATGCCTTCGAGGCCCTTCACAAAATCGAAATCCCCGCCACGATTTCCAACCAACTGCTCTCTCCCTCGCTTGCGCTTTCACTCAAGCTCGCCGGCATCTACGCCCGCGAAAACCCCGCGTGCCTCATCCCGGTGATTTGCCGCGCGATCGAGGCCGAGCACCTCCCGATCTTCAAACGCAAGGGCAAACTCTACACCGGCCCCGCCCGCCCGAGCCCGCTCCCAAAGGATGCCGTCCTCGCCACACGCCCAGCCATCATGGTCGAGTGGATCCGCTCAAACACCCCAGCGAAACTCGCCGGACTCTGGGAAGCGGTCTTGCCCGAAGGTGGCAATGCCCCGCCCGCGGAATTCGCCGCCGATCTCTTCTGGCTCCTTCACCAAGGCCACATCCTGCTCTTCACCAACGACACGCTGGTCATCCAAGAAGTCATCGAAAAAACCGCCCCCACCAGCACCGAGCCTTCCGACAAGCCCAAGAGCAAAAAGAAGAAGTCGAAAAACAAAGCAGCCACCCCGGCGACGGGCGTGGAATCCAACGACGACTCGCCGGCAGATGGCGAGTCCATTGATCCAGCCGCAAGCGAGGCTCCCATCTCATCCGCAGACGACGAATCTTCACCAATTTCCACCGCAGAGGTTGACGAAACGCCAGCCCTGTGATTCAAACAACCCGACCCGCACACAGGAACGGTGGCTGAGTGGTCGAAAGCACTCCCTTGCTAAGGGAACGTAGCAGAAATGTTACCGAGGGTTCGAATCCCTCCCGTTCCGCGGTCACTTTTTAGATCAGGCCTTACCTGATAAATCTACCCTGGTTCGCAATCACCCCCCCAACGGAACGGGAGGGATGAGAACCCCTTCCGAAGCGAAGCGAGAGAATGGGTTTGAATGCAGCGGGAACCGTCCGTGACGATGTCTATCATTCCCCCGCACTCATGGATCTTGTTTTCATTCAGGATGACCCGTCATTCCCCCATGAAACGAATCCATATTCTTCTGATCGAAGATCACATGATCGTTCGAGAAGGGCTCCGTCGACTGCTCGAGAGCGAGGCGGATCTGGTGGTGATCGGCGAAGCCTCAAATGGACGCGAGGCACTCGCACTTGCCATCGAACTTTCTCCCGATGTGGTATTGATGGACATCGAGATGCCAAGGGGCAATGGCTTGGAAGCCATCCGCCGAATCCACCAATTCCTACCTGCAACCAAAATCATTGCTCTCACCGCACACTCCGATGAAGCGCATGCCAAAAACGCCATCCACGCCGGTGCTGCGGGGTTTCTGCCCAAACAGCATTCCGTGAATGCTCTGCGCCGGGTGATCCGCAAGGTTGATCAGGGGTACAATGTGTACATCCCTGCCATTTCGGAAATTCCCGCCCAATACCATCTTCGGCACAATGGCTCGGCAGTGAACAACCAAGACACGTCAAAGCTAACTTCTCGTGAAATTGAGGTGCTCCAGTGCATTGCTGGAGGTAGCTCCAACAAACAAACCGCAGAGGTACTCGGCATCAGTATCAAAACGGTCGAAAAACATCGCGGACATCTGATGGAAAAACTCGGCATCCACAACACCGCCAACCTCACCCGCTATGCCATCACGACGGGCATCGCGCATGCCTAAGGCGCCCACCTTCAACACGGGTAGGGTTTCACCCCATGGCATTAAAAAATCCCCAGGGTAATGTCGGTGAGTGGAGAATCCACAATTCAACAACATGAAAACAACCAAAATACGCACCGCAATTCTTATTCTGACCACCGCGCTTTTGGCTTTGATCGGATCAAGCTGTCGTACCGTCAGGGGCTTCGGAGGTGATGTTGGCGCAGTCGGCGGACACATTAAAGACTCCACAAGATAAAGCATCGACTTGGCTAGAAATGACGGGACTGATTCCAAGCCCAAGTGGCTTGGAACCATGCCCCGCCATCAAGTAGTCCATACATATAGCATCACACATATTATCCACAGAAAGAACCAATTCCATGTTAGTAACTATTGCAATTGTCCTGTTTGTACTTTGGCTGCTCGGCTTGGTGACGAGTGTCACATTGGGGGGATTCATTCACATTCTACTGGTAGCCGCCATCATCATCGTCCTGCTTCGCGTGATCCAAGGTCGTCGCGTCATCTAGTTGGAAGTGAAGATCCCTCCCGCGCCGCCAAGGCAAAAACCATTGGCGGCGCAGGTCGGGGTTCAAAGATCTGTCCCTTTGTTTCTTTGTTACCCGCGGCCGCGGATCATCTGGCCTCGCGGCACCGATTCTCACAGCGGGCTTTTTCCATAAAAACTCCGCGCCTTCCTCCGCGCCCTCCCCATCTTTGCGTTTCGCTGAAACAAGCAGATTTTTCGTCCGGAAAATTGAATGTTTTTTTAAGGAGCGACGACACTCTTGTCGTTTCTTCCTCATCTCTGCGGATCAAGACGGGGCGATTTCTCAAAGCCCGACTTTGCCTGTGGCGTGCCTTTGCCAAAAAACGCCTATCTCTTCCCCATCCTTGTGCGCAGATCCTGTAGCGGCAGCTCGATCCAGTGCCACGAGGCAAGGGCCATGCCCCAGGTGAGGCCTGCGAAGACGCTCACTTTGAGCAGCGCCAGGATGCCGCTTTCAAAGGCACCATTCCACAGAAACGGCATCAACTTGCCGGCGACCAGCGGCGCGAGATTGTGAAAAAGATAAATCCCATAGGACAGCTGGCCAATCCGCAGCAAAGCCGGCTGTTCGAGCAATTTCCCCAGCCGACCGCGGAAGCCGACAATGCCGCTCGAGATGAATCCGCAAAGCCCCACTGACAACAATGTCTGTTGCAGAAAACGCACGCCATAAGTCGGCGCGCCAAATGCATGGGCTACGAAAATCACCGCGTAGGCCGCGACAGCCGCGATCGAGATCCAGCGCAAGACCGGACTCGTCAGCAGCATGCCGCGCCATTGCGCGATCGCCATCAAGGCGCCCACGCCAAAGTAATCGAGACACGAAATCGTCAGCACCTCCGGCCTCGCGCACCAAGCGAGCATGGGGTCATTGAAAAACCGTGAAATCGGACCGAGTGCCGCAAAGGCACAGACTGCGGGAATGATCAGGCCACGAGGCAGCCACCAGATCACCAGCGGCCACACGAGATAGAATTGCTGCTGCATCGAGAGCGACCAAAAGTGGTTTGTTCCGGAAGGCCATTGATCGAGAAAGGCCATGTGAATGTTGGAAAGGTGGCCCGCATACCATGGCCAAGCCGCACGCATGTCCGGCGCACCCACCAACCATGCGATTGCCAGCGCCACATAATACGGCGCCAAAATCCGCAAGCCGCGTCGCACCTGATACGACCACATCATTTTCCCTCGCCATGCCACACCGCCCGCTTCGCCGCGATCACGCTCACGTAGCAGTGAACCGGTGATCAGATAACCGGTCATCACCAGGAAAAAAAACAGGCAAACCTCGAAGGGCAGCCATCGCGACCACCCGCCCGGCCGCCAGTGATCCCAGCAAATCGCCAGCATCGCCACCGCCCGCAAGCCATCCAGTTGCACCGCCCGTCCATTCACTCAAACCGAGAAACCATGGTTTCTCCGCCGATGCACGCGTTTTTCAGCCGCAGCGCGAGTTCTACCGCCTGAGACGCGAAGCCTCCGCTCGTCATTCTCCTCAAGTCCTAATCCTGCTCCTTCTTCCCGTTTTGGAGCCACGAAAAATCCGGCATCGATGTCATCCGACCTTCGTTCTTCATGAAATCAGCGAGCAGCTTTTCCTTGGTCATTTCCCCACGGCTATGCAATTCGGGTATAATTTCATTAAAGACCCAATCCGCATACTGCTCAAAACTGAGCTTAGGCGCAGGCGGATGATCGGAGAAATCAGGGAAAACCAGATCGTCGGCGTTCATAGGTATCGTTCAATCTCGTTTTCAAAAACACTAGGGCCAGCATACTTTTCACAAAGCGAGCGAATATCGTCTTTGCTCATGCTGTGTGACACACTCCCCAGTAGTTGGCGAATGTCAAGCATGTCACGCCCCTGTCTGACCGCGTCATCTTTCAACGCATAAAACTTCATGGCCAACAATGATCGAAATGTGATTACCGGAATGTCTCCATGGCGACCAGTCATGGAATCGCTTGCACCCATTTGGGAGAAGGTGCCCTCGTCCACCCATATCAAATCAACTGGCGGAAAACCCGGACTACTCGCGAGAACAAATCGCGATGCCATGCCATCGGTCATTTTCTCAAAGCCCATCTCCTGCATTAGGCTGCAGGCTCGAGCTTCGTGCGCTCTTGAGCAAACCCAATCAATGTCTCGCGTGAAACGAGCATAGCCATGATGACATACCGCCCAGCCACCCGCGAGTAGCAGAGGGATGTTTTCCCGCTCAAATCGCGAATAAAAACTCTCGGCATGTTCCGGTATCATAAATACTTGTCCGTCACCGCGCCTTCGCTCGCAGTTGAGACGAGCTTGGCGTACTTTGCCAGCACGCCGCGCGTGTAGCGAGGCTTGGGCTGAACCCATGTGGCCTTGCGCTCGGCTATTTCGGATTCGGAAATTTTCACATCGATGCGGTTGTTGACGGCATCGATGGTGATCACATCGCCATCACGCAGAATGCCGATGGTGCCGCCGGTGAAGGCTTCGGGCGTGATGTGGCCAACGACGAATCCGTGACTACCGCCGGAGAAACGGCCGTCGGTGATGAGCGCCACATCCTTGCCAAGTCCGAGGCCCATGATCGCGCTTGTCGGCCCTAGCATTTCGCGCATGCCGGGACCACCCTTCGGTCCTTCGAGGCGGATGACAATGACATCGCCCTTGTTAATCTCCTTGGCGAGAATTGCCCTCATAGCGAGATCTTCCGAATCGAAGACGCGCGCGTTGCCGGTGAAGACTTCGCCTTCCTTGCCGGAAATTTTTGCGACCGCACCACCCTCGGCGAGGTTGCCGTAAAGCACTCGGAGGTGGCTGTCTTTTTTGAGCGGATTGTCGAGCGGACGAATGACCTGTTGGCCTTCGGGGTAGGGCTTGGCGAGCTTCTCAAGATTCTCGCGCATCGTGCGACCCGTCACGGTCATGCAATCACCGTGCAGCAGCCCGGCATCGAGCAGCATCTTCATCAAGGGCACGGTGCCGCCGATGCGGACGAGATCGGCCATGACATACTTGCCGGAAGGTTTCAGATCCGCGAGGACCGGCACGCGCTTGCCGATGCGCTCGAAGTCATCGAGCGTGATGTCGACACCCGCCGCATGCGCCATCGCCGGCAGGTGCAGCGTCGCGTTGGTCGAGCCACCCAGTGCGATCAGCACGGTGATGGCATTTTCGAAAGCTTCCCTGGTGAGGATGTCGCGTGGCTTGATGCCGAGATTGATGAGGTTCAGCACCGCCGCGCCCGCATCGAAAGAGTCGCGCATTTTGTCGTCGGACACCGCCGCTTGCGCCGAGCTGTTGGGCAGCGAAAGGCCGAGTGCTTCGATCGCGCTGGCCATCGTGTTGGCAGTATACATGCCACCGCAGGAACCGGGGCCGGGAATTGCGCAGGACTCGACCGTTTCCAGCTCGGCATCGGAATATTCGCCATTGGCGTGTTTGCCCACCGCTTCGAAAACCGAAACGATATCGAGATCCTTTTTCTCACCCTTCAGCGTCGCGCAACCTGGCAAAATCGTGCCGCCGTAGACAAACACCGATGGACGGTTCATTCGCGCCATCGCCATCACACAGGCCGGCATGTTTTTGTCGCAGCCACCAATCGCCACAAAGCCATCCATGCCTTCGCAGCCGACGACCGTCTCGATCGAGTCGGCGATCACCTCACGCGAAACGAGCGAGTATTTCATGCCCTCGGTGCCCATCGAAATGCCATCGGAAATGGTGATGGTGTTGAACACCACGCCTTTGCCACCGGCCGCATCCGCACCCTTGCACGACTCACGCGCAAGCTTGTCGATGTGCATGTTGCACGGCGTCACTTCGCTCCATGTCGAAGCAATGCCGATGTGCGGCTTGGAGAAATCCTCTTTCTTGAATCCAACGGCATAAAGCATCGCGCGGCTCGGCGCACGATCGGGACCATCAAGCATTAGGCTGGAAAACGGACGGGTGTTGTCATTCATCGCGCCAAACATCCGCACAAGCTCCTGCCGAGGTCAAGTCGAGTCATGCGATTTGGGTTTCGCATGGCGCAAATTTCCACCAAGCTTGGGTCGTGGATTCGATCACGCAGGCAGTTTTGGGCGCCGCCGTCGGCGAATGGCTTCTCGGAAAAAAACTCGGCAACCGCGCGCTGGCGTGGGGCGCAGCCTTCGGAACTCTACCCGATCTTGATGTCGTGCTGTCGCCGTTTCTCGACACCGCCGCCAAACTCTGGTGGCACCGCGGCCCTAGCCACTCGCTACTACTGATGGCGTTGGCCGCGTGGTTTCTCTCGCCATGGCTCGCGAAACTCTGGCGCAAGGAAAAGGTCAGCCGCGCGCGCGCCGGATGGTTCATCTTCGCTGTGTGGAGCACCCATGTGCTCATCGATTGCTTCACAGTCTATGGCACGCTCGTGCTTTGGCCGTTTTCCGATGCTCGCGTCGCCTTCAACCACCTCTTCATCGTCGATCCGCTCTTCACCCTGCCGATGTTGATCGCGCTGGCGAGACTGGCATTTTTGCGCACGAAAAAACAAATCCCGCAGCGCCGCCGAATCAACGCTTGGGGTCTTGGCATCGCTTCGGCGTATGCCTTGCTCAGCATCGCGATGAAGTTTATCGCCTCTGCCGGATTTGATGCCGACCTCGGGCGTCGCGATGCGAAAGTCATCCGCCGCATGGAGGCCCCCACCCCTTTCAACATTCTACTCTGGCGTTCGGTTGCCGATTGCGGCGACTCGCTTTGGATCGGCTATCGCACGGTTTTCGAGTCAATGAAGACGCCCGTACGCTGGACCGTTTACCCCAAGGACGCGCATGTCGTGGAAAATTTTGGCTCGGCCCGCGAAGTGAAAGCACTGCGATGGTTTTCCAACGATTGGTGGATCGCACGCGATCACGTCAAAGGCGCATGGATCGCCGACATGCGTTTTGGCGAAATTCGCAACTGGGGTGCGCGCAAGGGCATGGTCGACAACTGCCCGCTCTTTGCCTGGGACTACCGCCCGGATGAGACACACGACAAGCTCCGCCAAGCCGGCCAAGCCACGATCGACCCGAGCGAAACTTTCAAGCGCCTAGGCTTGCGCATCATCGGTCAACGCGATGCGTGGGACGCCAACCCGCGGATGATCGGCGCCACCGGACAACTGCCCGAGACGCTCGCCGTCGAAGAGTGAAAATTGATTTACCGCCCCGCGCCCAGTTTCGGCACGCGCGCATTTCCCCGCCAAAAAATCACCCCCGGCTTGCACGCTGGCAGGCCGGGGGTGGGATGATGGTTTGATGGATCAAACTCGAGCGGATCAGGCCGTGGCCATGTCTTCCTGGTCCTCGATGGACTCTACGGTCTGCACGATCGGTTCGGGCTCCTCGACGGTAAACTCGAACTCCGAATCGCGGTGGATCGGGAATCCGGTGCCGGCAGGGATGAGGTGACCCATGATCACGTTTTCCTTGAAGCCGCTGAGGTAGTCGACCTTTCCAAGCGTGGCGGCCTCAGTGAGGACGCGGGTGGTGTCTTGGAACGAGGCAGCCGAAATGAACGAGTCGGTTTCGAGCGAGGCCTTGGTGATGCCAAGCAGCACAGGCTCCGCTTCCGCCGGCTTGCCACCATTGGCGACGATTTCGGCGTTGATGCGCTTGAAGTTCGTACGGTCGACCTGATCACCCCAGAGGTATTGATCGGCATCGCCCGGATCGGTGATCTTCACCTTGCGCAGCATCTGGCGGATGATGACCTCGATGTGCTTGTCGTTGATCTCCACGCCTTGGACGCGATAGACCGACTGCACTTCGTTGACGAGGTGTTCCTGGAGCTCTTGAGCGCCGCAAGCTTCGAGAAGATCTTCCGGCGACACGGGGCCTTCGGTGATCTGGTCACCGCGCTTCACTTTGTCGCCATCAGTCACGATGACATGCTTGCCCATCGGCACCAGGTGGTCGACCTGCTCGCCGGTTTCGGCGTGTGTGATGACCACGCGTTTCTTGCCGCGCACATTCGCGCCGAACGAAACTTCGCCCTCGATTTTGGAAATGACGCAGGAGTCCTTCGGTTTGCGTGCTTCGAAAAGCTCGGCAACGCGTGGCAGACCACCGGTGATGTCCTTCGTGCGGGCCACCTTGCGGGGAGTCTTGGCGAGCTGGATACCGCCGGTGACCGTCTGCCCTTCCTTGACGGAAAGGTGGGCGCCGACCGGAATCGAGTAGCTGGCTTTCACTTCCTTGGTGTTCTCGTCGATGATCACCACTTGCGGGTGGAGGTCTTCCTTGTGTTCGGTGACGACCATGCCCTTCTTGCCGGTTTCCTTGTCGGTCTCGGTGGCAACGGTGATGCCGGGGATCATGTCGCGGAACTCAACCTTACCGCCTTTTTCGGTAAGGATCGGCACGTTGTAAGGATCCCATGTCACGACCGTGTCTCCCTTCTTCACATCCTCGCCGTCTTTGACGGAGATGATCGAACCGATGACGATGTTGTGGCTTTCCAGCTCAAGGCCCGCCTTGTCGCGGATCGAAACCGAACCGTTCTTGTTGAGAACGACCCAGGTGCCATCGGCCGCCTGAACGGTGCGGAGTTCCTTGTAAACAAGGCGTCCGGCGTTCTTTGTCTTGATGATCGGTTGCTTGAAGGTTGCCGCTGCAACACCACCGACGTGGAAGGTACGCATGGTGAGCTGCGTGCCGGGCTCACCGATCGACTGGGCGGCAATGATACCGACCGCTTCGCCGATCTTCACCGGCAGGCCGGTGGCGAGGTTGAGGCCGTAGCAGTTGGCGCAGCATCCGCGATCGGATTCGCAGGTGAGCACCGAGCGGATCTTGAGCTTCAGCACGCCGATACGCTCGACGGCTTTTGCCTGCACTTCGTTGATGACATCGTCGACATCGAGGATGATCTCGCCGCTAACAGGGTCCTTGATCTGCTCGCAGGAAACGCGGCCGTAGATGCGGGTCGCAAGCGAAGCGGTTTCTTCGTCGCCGTCGTAAATCGCGGAAACATAGATGCCGTTGGCGGTGCCGCAATCCTGACCGGTGATGATCACATCCTGGGCGACATCGACCAGCTTGCGGGTCATGTATCCCGAGTCGGCGGTCTTGAGCGCGGTGTCGGAGAGACCCTTGCGGGCACCGTGGGTCGAGATGAAGTACTCGAGCACCGAGAGACCTTCGCGGAAGTTTGAAATGATCGGACGCTCGATAATTTCACCCGAGGGCTTGGCCATGAGGCCGCGCATGCCGCCGAGCTGTTTGATCTGCGACTTGTTGCCCCGTGCGCCGGAGTCGACCATCATGAAGAGCGGCGACGCCTTTGCTTTGCCATCGTTGTGCTCGATCTTGCGATAGAGCGCGTTGGCAATCGTGTCGGTCGCACCGGTCCAGATGTCGACGACCTTCTGGTAGCGCTCGCCGTCGGTGATGACACCGTTGCGATACTGTTTGGTGACCTTCTCGACTTCTTCGTAAGCCTTCTTGATGACCTCTTCCTTTTCTTCGGGGATCACCATATCGACGATACCGATCGAGGTACCCGAGCGGGTTGCTTCTTTGAAGCCGAGGACCTTGAGCTCGTCGAGAGTTTCGACGGTCTTCTTCTTGCCTGCGACTTGATAGCAGCGCCAGATGATCTCGCCGATCTGCTTCTTGCCGACGTTGTGGTTGATGAAACCAACGCCGGAAGGCCAGATCTCGTTGAAGCGGACGCGGCCGGGAGTGGTCTCGATGATTTTACCTTCGCGCAAAGCGGCTTCGAGCGGAGTGAGCTCCTTGCGATCCTTGTCCGAAAGCTCTTCGCCCTTGTAGCCAAAGACCGAGTCCTTGCCGTGGTCGGGGTTGCGGATGCGGATCCACGAATGGTATTCGATCTTGCGGGATGCAATGGCGAATTCCACTTCGGATGAATTTTCGAAAAGCGGCAGGTGTTCAGCCTTTTCGCGATCCTTCTGGGTGCGCACCGGCGCCCAGGTGAGGTAGTAGGTGCCGAGAATGATGTCCTGTGAGGGCACCGTGATCGGGCGACCCGAGGCGGGCGAGAAGATGTTGTTGGGCGCCAGCATCAACTGACGGCACTCCATCTGTGCCTCGACCGAGAGCGGGACGTGGACCGCCATTTGGTCGCCGTCGAAGTCGGCGTTGTAAGCGGTACAAACCAGCGGGTGGACGCGGATCGCCTCACCTTCGATGAGCTTCGGTTCGAAGGCTTGGATCGAAAGGCGGTGCAGCGTGGGAGCGCGGTTGAGAAGGATCGGGTGACCCTTGGTGACTTCCGCGAGGATGTCCCAAACTTCGGTCGTTTTGCGATCGATCATCTTCTTGGCCGAGCGCACGGTGTGGCAGTAGCCGAGCTCCTTGAGGCGGCGGATGATGAAGGGTTCGAACAGCGTGAGCGCCATCTTCTTGGGAAGACCGCACTGGCCGAGCTTGAGGTCGGGTCCGATGACGATGACCGAGCGGCCCGAGTAGTCGACGCGCTTGCCGAGAAGGTTTTGGCGGAAACGGCCGCCTTTGCCCTTAAGCATGTCGGAGAGCGACTTGAGCGGACGGTTGCCGGCACCAGTGACCGCGCGGCCGTGGCGGCCGTTGTCGAACAAGGCATCGACCGCTTCCTGAAGCATGCGCTTCTCGTTGCGGATGATGACCTCCGGAGTCTTGAGGAGCAGGAGGTTCTTGAGACGGTTGTTGCGGTTGATGACGCGACGATAGAGGTCGTTGAGGTCGGAGGTCGCGAAACGGCCACCTTCGAGCGGAACGAGCGGGCGAAGGTCGGGTGGGATCACCGGCAGGACGGTTTGCACCATCCATTCAGGACGCGACTTGGAAGCCGCGAAGCCTTGAGTGATTTTCAAACGCTTCGAAAGCTTCTTCTTGTTTTGCTTCGAACGGGTGGTGCCAAGTTCTTCCTCGAGCTTCACCGCGAGTTCGGCGAGGTCGAGTTGCTTGAGCAACTCTTGGATCGCCTCGGCACCCATCGATGCCTTGAACGAGCCGTCGCCGTAGGTGTCCTCGGCTTCGCGGAGTTCGTTTTCGGTAAGCAGTTGGCCGCGCTCGAGAGCGGTGTTGCCGGGCTCGGTGACGACATAATCCTCATAGTAGATCACGCGCTCGAGTTGGCGTGCGCTCATGTCGAGCATGAGACCGATGCGCGATGGCATGCACTTGTAGAACCAGATGTGCGAAACCGGCACAGCGAGCTCGATGTGGCCCATGCGCTCGCGACGGACGCGGCTGAGGGTCACTTCGACGCCGCAACGGTCGCAGACGACGCCCTTGTGCTTGATGCGCTTGTACTTGCCGCAGGCGCACTCCCAGTCGCGGGTCGGCCCGAAGATCCGCTCGCAGAAGAGTCCGCCTTTTTCCGGCTTGAAGGTGCGGTAGTTGATGGTTTCCGGGTTTTTCACCTCGCCCTTGGACCAAGAGCGGATGATTTCCGGTGACGCCACCGTGATCGAGACCTGATCAAAGGCTTCGGGGCGTTCATCGACACCGAAGAGTTCGCGAAGATTGTTATCGACATTCATGTGATGGGAAATGTTGGGGGTTATGGTTCGCGGGGCTCAGGTTAGAGGGTGAGGTCATCGAGGGAGTAATCGTCCAAGCCGCCGGTCATGCCGGAGCCGTGGGTCGATCCCTTGCGGCCCGGTCGGACATCGAGGCCGAGGGACTGCATTTCCTTGATGAGGACGTTGAAGGATTCGGGCGTGCCGGCCTCGAGGTTGTTGTCGCCTTTGACGATCGCCTCGTAGATGCGCGTGCGGCCTTGGACATCGTCGGACTTGACGGTGAGAAGTTCCTGCAGCGTGTAGGCGGCGCCGTAGGCCTCGAGGGCCCAGACTTCCATTTCCCCGAAGCGCTGACCACCGTACTGCGCCTTACCACCGAGCGGTTGCTGGGTGACGAGCGAGTAGGGTCCGACCGCACGGGCGTGGATCTTATCGGCGACCAAGTGGCCGAGTTTGAGCATGTAGATGTAGCCAACCACGACCGGGTTGTGGAATGCTTCGCCGGTGCGGCCGTCGTACAGGGTCGACTTGCCGCCAGTGGTGCCGTCCTTGCCGTCACCGATCCAGGTGAATCCGCGGCCTTCAGGTTCGCCAGCCTTGCGTGGGCGGGCTGTGCCGTTTTCGCCGCCGCCAACCATGGTGACGCCGTCGACTTTCTTGGCCTCGGACATGAAGTTCCAAATGACCTCTTCCTTGATGCCGTCGAAAATCGGAGTGGCAACCTTGAAGCCGAGTGCCTTGGCAGCAACGCCGAGGTGGGTTTCAAGCACCTGACCGACGTTCATCCGCGATGGCACGCCAAGCGGGTTGAGGCAGATGTCGACGGGTGTGCCGTCGTGAAGGAAGGGCATGTCTTCTTCGGGAACGATCGTGGCGACAACGCCCTTGTTTCCGTGGCGACCGGCCATCTTGTCACCGACCGAGAGCTTGCGCTTGGCGGCGATGAAGACCTTCACCTCCTTGATGACGCCGGGATCGACTTCGTCGCCGGACTCGAGCGAATCAAGCCTGCGCTCACGGTCGGTGTCGAGTTCTTGGAAGCGGCTTTCGAAGGAACCGATGATTTCCAGGATCTTGTTGCGGATTGGCGACGGGTCGATCTCGATGTGATCGTGGACCGATGCCAACTTGCGCAGCAAAGTCTTGGTGATCTTGCGGTTCGCGGGGATGATGATTTCGCCGGACTGTGCGTTGACGACATCGAGCGGGATTTTCTCGTTGAGAAGGATGTCGGACAAACGATCGGTGAGGTCGTCGGTGAGCTTGTCGGCCTTCTTCTTGTGCTCGTCGTTGATCTTCTTGAGCGTCTTCTTCAGCTCGTTCGGATCAACCTTCTCTTGGCGCTTCTTGGCGAAGCCGCTTTGCGAGACGCGCACGTCTTGGACGATGCCGACGCAGCCGGATGGCACGCGCAGCGAGGTGTCTTTCACATCGGCGGCCTTCTCACCGAAGATCGCGCGGAGCAGGCGCTCTTCGGGAGCGAGTTCCGTTTCCGACTTCGGAGTGATCTTACCGACGAGGATGTCGCCGGGCTTCACTTCAGCGCCGATGCGGATGATGCCGTCGTGGTCGAGGTTGCGGAGTGCTTCTTCGCCAACATTCGGAATGTCGCGGGTGATTTCTTCCGGGCCGAGCTTGGTGTCACGGGCGGCGACATCGAATTCGGAAATGTGGATCGAGGTGTAAACATCCTCTTTCACAACTTTTTCGGAAATCACGATGGCATCCTCGAAGTTGTAACCGTTCCAAGGCATGAAGGCCACCAGCACGTTGCGGCCGATGGCGAGTTCGCCGTCTTCGGTGTTCGGTCCGTCGGCGAGCACTTGGCCCTTCTTGATCTTCTGACCTTTCTTGACGATCGGCTTCTGGTTGATGCAGGTGCCGGCGTTAGAGCGCATGAATTTGCGCAGCGGGTAGGCCATGATGCCTTTGGCAACATTCGACTTCACCGAATCCGGATCGCTGAGGAATTTCTCTTCGGAAACCGGCATGGTGCCGTCGGTGGTCGTGACGATGATTTCCGCCGTTGCGGCGGCAACGATGCCGTCGGCTTCGGAGACCACCACCGCACGCGAATCGCGAGCAGCCTTGGCTTCGAGACCGGTGCCGACAAGAGGCGCTTCGGAAACGAGAAGCGGCACGCCTTGGCGTTGCATGTTGGAACCCATGAGCGCGCGGTTAGCGTCGTCGTGCTCAAGGAAAGGAATCAAACCTGCGGCGACGGATACCAACTGCTTGGGCGAAACGTCCATGTAGTGGACATCGGCCGGCAGCGACTCGATGAACTCACCACCCTTTTCACGGGCGGTGATGCGCTCGGTGAGGAATCCACCTTTTTTGTCGATCGGGTTGTTCGCCTGGGCGATGAGGAAATTTTCCTCTTGGTCGGCGGTGAGGTATTCGATCTCGTTGGTGACCTTGCCATTGCGCACTTTGCGGTACGGCGTCTCGATGAAGCCGAACTCGTTGATGCGAGCGTAGGTACACATCGAGTTGATCAGACCGATGTTCGGACCTTCCGGTGTTTCGATCGGGCAGATGCGGCCGTAGTGCGAGGGATGAACGTCGCGGACTTCGAAGCCTGCGCGATCGCGGTTGAGACCGCCCGGTCCAAGTGCCGAAAGACGGCGCTTGTGGGTGAGCTCGGCGAGCGGGTTCGTCTGGTCCATGAACTGCGACAGCTGGCTGCGGCCGAAGAAATCACGGACGACGGCGGAGAGCGCCTTCGGGTTGATCAGTTTTTGCGGCGTCATGCCTTCGATGTTCACATCGAAAAGGGTCATGCGCTCTTTGACCAAACGCTCGGTGCGGGCGAGGCCGACGCGGCACTGGTTGGCAAGAAGCTCACCGACCGCACGCACGCGGCGCGAGCCAAGGTGGTCGATGTCGTCAATGACGCCGTCGCCCTTCTTGAGCTTGAGGATGTAACGCACGGCGGCGAGGAAATCCTCGGGCACCATGATGCGTTGATCGGAGTCGACGGTGATGCCGAGCTTTTGGTTGATCTTGTAACGGCCGACACGGGTGAGGTCGTATTTCTTCGCATCGAAGAACAGGCGCTTGAGCAACGCGCGGGCATTGGCGGCGGTTGGCGGATCGCCGGGGCGCAGCTTGCGATAGATGTCCTTGAGCGCGGACTCCTCGTCCTTGGCGGGGTCCTTGCGCAGCGATTTGAGAAGGATTTCGTCCTCACGACCGTCGATCACCTCGACGCTCTTGTGGCCGAGTGCGATCAACTGGCGCACGATGCCGATCGTGAGCGGCTCGTAGGCCTTGGCCACGACCAACTCGCCGTCGAGGATGTCCTCGAAGGGCACTTTGTGGCCGAGCTCGCCTTCGTCCATCTTGTCGCTGAGCTTGAGGTTTTCCAGCGTGTAGAAATGGGTGACGATGTCGCGGTCGGTCGGATAGCCAAGCACACGCAGAAAGGTCGTCGCAAGGAACTTGCGGCGGCGGCGGCGGCGATCGAGATAAACATAGAGCAGGTCGTTCGTGTCGAACTGCACTTCGAGCCATGATCCGCGGTCGGGGATGATGCGGAACGAGTGAAGCAACTTGCCGTTGAGGTGCTGCGAGGTTTCGAAGCAGATACCGGGCGAGCGGTGAAGTTGGGAAACGATGACGCGCTCGGCGCCGTTGATGATGAAGGTACCGCGGCGGGTCATCATCGGCAGCTCGCCCATGTAGACGCGCTCCTTCTTGTTGCCGGTCTCGTCCTTGAGCTTGAAGGTCACATAGAGCGCGGCGCTGAAGCTCTCGCTGTTGCGCAGTGAATCGAGCGAGGTGATTTTCGGGTCCTCGATATCGTAGGTCACGAAGTCGAGCTCGATTGCTTCGTCGTAACTCTTGATAGGAAACACCTCACGGAAAACCGCTTGGAGGCCGGTGTCGGTGCGCTCGCTCGGGGTAACTTCCTTCTGGAGGAATTCGTCATACGAGCGGCTTTGAACCTCGATGAGGTTAGGAGGTTCGATTACCTCTTCAAATTTTCCGAAATAGAGACGGTCGGCCATGGCTTTGTTTGGGGGTTCGGATGACAAGTTGAGCCCGAGCCGCGAACGGTCTCAGGCGGTTGAATTTCAGTTGATGGGAGAGTGGATCGGAATCGGCGCGAAAGCCCAGGTTTGCATTGGAATCTCGCGTCGGTTCCGGTGAGGGAAAGTTCCCGGAGCGGAGTGGCTCCGCCCCGGGAAAAATCCGTGTTTGATTACTTGAGTTCGACCTTGGCGCCGGCTTCTTCGAGCTTCTTCTTGGCACCTTCCGCAGCATCCTTGGCAGCGCCTTCGAGGACTTTTGCGGGAGCGCTTTCGACGAGCTTCTTCGCATCGGCAAGACCAAGTCCGGGGGCCACTTCGCGCACCGCTTTGATGACGGCGATCTTGTTGGCTCCGGCTTCGGTGATGACGACATCGAATTCGGTCTTCTCTTCAGCGGCCTCGGCAGGTCCGGCAGCAGGTCCGGCCGCCATGGCAACCGGTGCAGCGGCGGAAACGCCCCAGGTTTCTTCCAGTTTCTTAACGAGGTCGACAGCTTCCAGAACGGTTAGCTTGCCGAGTTCTTCTACGAGTGTGTCTATGTTTGCCATTTTGTTTGTTTCTCCAGTTCGGTATCGTCGCCCCCAAAGCCTTCGGGGATTTCAGTGCGGCGGCCGCCGCTCCGACGAGGAACCATTGTGTGTTCGGGCGGCGGCGGGAGTCGCCAACGCCTTCAGTTCAGATTGTTTATTCGGCGGCAGCGGGTTCTTCGGTTGCGGTGGCCGCAGGTGCTTCGGCACTTGCCGCTGCGGGTTCGGCACTTGCCGCTGCGGCTTCGGCGCTTGCCGCTACAGGTTCGGACGAAGGAGTGCTGTCTCCATCGGGATTGTATTTCGCTTGGACCACGCGGGCGATGCGCGAGGCCGGCTCGAGGATCGTGCCGAGCAGTTGCGAGAGGACCGACTCGCGCGACGGGATGTCGGCGATGGCCTTGAGTTTCTCGCCGTCGAGCACGGCATTGCCGAGAAGACCGATTTTCATCTCGGGCTTCTTGAATTCCTTCTCAAAGTTCTTGATCGCCTTGGCGGCGGCGAAGACTTCGCTTTCACCCATGACGAAGGCCGTCTGGCCGACGAGGTCGTTGCCGATGTCGGGCAGACCCGCTTCGGCGAGCGCCTTGCGCATGTAGGTGTTCTTGGCGACCGTGCAACTGGCACCACTGGCGTCGAGGCGGTTGCGAAGCTCGGTGAACTGCTGGACGGTGAGGCCGGTGTAATCGATGACGATCAGGTAAGGCGAGGCGTTGACGCGATCCAGCAGGCTGTCGATGATGATTTTCTTGTCGGGATTCATTTTCGTGTGGCGTTACTGGTTCAGGCCGAGGCTTTGGTGTAGGTGGCGGCTTCCAGCGGGATGCCGGGCAGCATCGAGGCAGCGAGGGTCACGGCCTGGATGTAGTTGCCCTTGGCGGAAGCGGGTTTGGCGCGCACCACGCTATCGACGAAGGCGCGGGCGTTTTCCTCAAGTTGCTGGGGTTCGAAACCGGCCTTGCCGATCGAGCCCGAGACATTGCCGTTCTTATCGAGCTTGAAGTCGATGCGGCCGGCCTTGACTTCGCGCACTGCCTTGGCGGTGTCGTCGGTGACGGTGCCGGTCTTCGGGTTGGGCATGAGGCCGCGGGGACCAAGCACGCGGGCAATCTTGCGGACTTCGGTCATCGCATCGGGAGTGGCGATGGCGGAGTCGAAATCGGTGAAACCGTCGAGCACCTTCTTGATGAGGTCATCGTAGCCGACATGTTCCGCACCGGCAGCGATGGCGGCCTCGGCGGCGGCGCCTTGAGCGAAGACGGCGACGCGGACATTCTTGCCGGTGCCGTGCGGGAGTGAGACCGAACCGCGGACCATCTGGTCGCTCTTGCGCGGATCCACACCGAGGCGGAACGAGAGCGTGACGGTCGGCGTGAACTTCGGTGCCGGGAATTGTTTCACCGTGCTGATCGCATCGGTGAGCGAGTAGGACTTGCCGGCCTGTACGAGGGCGGCTGCCTGTTTGTATCGTTTGCTGCGTTGTTTGGCCATTGTTCTTGGGGTTGGCAGTTCGATCGGATCCCGCATTGACGGGACCCTCCTGCGGGTGCCGTCGCCCCCCTTGCAGGAGACGGCGGCGGAGATTGCTTACATGCCTTCGATTTCGAGGCCCATCTGACGTGCGGTACCGGCAAGGATGCGGGCGGCGGCTTCAGGGTCCTTGGTGTTGAGGTCGGGCATTTTGATTTTTACCACATCCATGAGTTGGGCTTTGGTGATTTTGCCGACCTTGGTCTTGTTGGCTTCCTTCGAACCCGAGGCGAGGCCGGCGGCTTTCTTGAGCAGGTTGCCGGCGGGCGGACGCTTGGTGACGAAGGTGAAGGACTTGTCCTTGTAGACCGAGATCACGACCGGAAGGACATCGCCGGACTGGCTTTGCGTGGCGGCGTTGAACTCCTTGCAGAATGCCATGATGTTGACGCCTGCCTGACCGAGTGCCGGACCGACTGGTGGTGAGGGGTTGGCAGCGCCGGCGTTGATCTGGAGCTTGATGATTTTGGTTACTTCCTTGGCCATGGTGAGGGGGTGTTTGCTTTAGGGAGAGGGGTGAGTGGGTGCTTGGGGGCAGAGAGTCCAGAAAAATATCATTCGCGCTCGACTTGCCAGTACTCGAGCTCGACCGGGGTGCTGCGGCCGAAGATCGTAACCGATACGCGGAGCTTGCCGCGCTCGGGGTCGATTTCCTCGACGATGCCGCTTTGATTCTGGAAGGGGCCGTCGGCGACCTTGACAGTATCGCCCACCTCGAAACTGATCGCCGGGCGGACGCTTTCGCCGCGCTCCTTGATCTGGGAAAGCATGGCGTCGACCTCGCGCTGGCGCATCGGCGCAGGGCGGTCCTTGGTGCCGGCAAAGCCGATCACACCCTCAGTTTCCTTGATGAAAAACCAGGTCTTCTCGACGAGCTGGCCATCTTCGGTGCTGAGGTTCATGTTGACGATGATGTAGCCCGGGAAAAACTTCTTGCGGGTTTCGGTCTTTTTGCCGCCGCGAACTTCCGAGACCATTTCGGTCGGGACGAGGACCTCGCGGATCGAGTCGGCCATGTCTTCGGCCTGGGCGTTGCGCAGGATGCGGTCGCGCACCTTGCCCTCCTGGCCGGAGAGCACCTGGACAACATACCACTGATCGCGGAAGGATTTGTTTTCGGACATGATATGAGGAAATTGATGGGTCAGGCAACCAGGCTCAACGGCCGAGGTTGGTGAAAAAACCAACGATGAGGATGTGGACGAAGTCCCAGACCTGCACGAAGGCGGCCAGCAGGATCATCGCGATGAGGACCACGATGGTGGAATCGATGAGCTCCTTGTATTTCTTGAAGCCCTTGATCTTCGGGTCGGACTCCCAAGGCCAGCTGGCTTTGCGCAGTTCGCCTTTCACTTCAGAAATGAATGCCGTGAGCGAGGCCCACTTGAGCACCACGGCGACAAGGACGATGGCGAGCAAGGCGTACAGGATGCCGGAGGAAATCCAGCTGCCGCCAATTTTAAAGTGCTCGAGATACTGCATGAAGGTGTGTGGAATGTCGGGAAATCGATGAGGTGGCACGGCAGGAGGGACTCGAACCCCCAACACTCGGTTTTGGAGACCGATGCTCTACCAATTGAACTACTGCCGTTTTGAGGCGAATCGGGGGCACTCCGTTTTTAGCGAAGTGCCCCGGGATTCGTGGGAGCCGGCCCGTCGCTCCGGGAGGGGAGCGGGAGCCGGTATTGCTTGAGGATGATTATTTGAGGATCTCACCCACGCGGCCGGCGCCGACGGTGCGGCCACCTTCGCGGATGGCGAAACGCATGGTCGGCTCCATGGCGATCGGAGTGATAAGCTCGACTTCCAGGTTCACATTATCACCAGGCATCACCATTTCAACTCCATCCGGAAGCTTGATGCTGCCGGTGACGTCGGTGGTGCGGAAATAGAACTGCGGACGGTAGTTCGAGAAGAAGGGGGTGTGGCGGCCGCCTTCTTCCTTCGAAAGAACGTAGATTTCCGACTTGAAGTTCGTGTGACCCTTAACGGTGCCCGGCTTGGCGATGACTTGGCCGCGCTCGATGTCGGTCTTCTTGAGACCGCGGAGAAGCAGACCGCAGTTGTCACCCGCACGACCTTCGTCGAGCAGCTTGCGGAACATTTCGATGTCCGTGACGGTGGTCTTCTGGGTGTCGCGGATGCCGACGATTTCGACTTCCTCCATCTTCTTGATGATGCCGCGCTCGACACGACCGGTGCAGACGGTTCCACGACCTTCGATCGAGAACACGTCTTCGACGGGCATGAGGAAGGTCTTGTCGATCGGGCGCTCTGGCTCGGGGATGTAGGAATCCACAGCGTCCATGAGCTTCATGATGTTTTCCTTCTGAGTGGCGTCGCCGTCGAGGGCGGCCTTGGCCGAGCCCTTGACGATCGGGATTTCGTCACCCGGGAATTCGTAGGAAGAAAGCAGGTCGCGCACTTCCATTTCAACGAGGTCGAGGAGCTCGGCGTCGTCGACGAGGTCAACCTTGTTCATGAACACCACGAGGGCGGGAACGCCGACCTGGCGGGCAAGGAGGATGTGCTCGCGGGTTTGCGGCATTGGGCCGTCGGCGGCGGAGACCACGAGGATCGCACCGTCCATCTGGGCGGCACCGGTGATCATGTTCTTCACGTAGTCGGCGTGACCGGGGCAGTCCACGTGTGCGTAGTGGCGCTTGGTGGTTTCATACTCGACGTGTGCGGTGTTGATCGTGATGCCGCGCTCGCGTTCTTCGGGAGCAGCGTCGATGTCCGCATAGTTTTTGGCCTGGGCCATACCCTTCTCGGCGAGCGTGTTGGTGATCGCGGCGGTGAGGGTGGTTTTGCCGTGGTCAACGTGGCCGATAGTGCCGATGTTGACGTGGGGCTTGTTGCGCTGGAATGCTTCTTTTGCCATGGTGTTGTTGTTTTCTTGAGATGATTTCGTGATCGCCCTGGAGCTCGCGGGGGGAATTGAACCCCCGACCTCATCCTTACCAAGGATGCGCTCTACCCCTGAGCTACGCGAGCGATGTTGATGCCGGCTTCCTTGGACCCGACAAAAACACCGCGGCCGTCTCGATTGACGAGGCAGAACGCGGCACCCCGGGCAGGTTTTGGGGAAGAGCGGGCGGACCTTAACAAAGCCGACCACTCTGTCAAAAAAAAACTCCGTGAAAAGAAAAATTGTTGGGATTCCTCCAAAAACGAGGCTCAGTGCGGGGAGTCCGATCCTTCGGAAACCTGAAATGACAACCTCCGGATGCTGATGCAGGCGCCGGTTTCGCTATCGGCCTCGACGATCGCGCCACAGAGCCGAACCTTGCCCTTTGCGACCGGAAAGCGTGTGGGCATGCCGGTTTTGAAGCGCCAGACGACCGAATCGATGGTTCGCCCGAGCACTGATTCCTCGGGTCCGCACATTCCGGCATCGGTCAGGAAGCCGGTGCCGCCGGGAAAAATCCTTTCATCGGCCGTCTGCACATGGGTGTGAGTACCGAGCACTGCGGTCACCTTGCCATCGAGGTGGCGGCCCATGGCGATTTTCTCGCTGGTCGTCTCGGCATGGAAATCGACGATGATCGGCCCGATGCCGGCCTCGCGCAGTCTCAATGCCTCGTTTTCCAGCGCGATGAAGGGGTTTTCGAGCGCTGGCTGCATGAAAGTGCGGCCTTGGGCCTGCATCACGGCGACGCGGCCTTTGGCGCACTCGAGCACGACGCTTCCGTTGCCAGGTGTGCCGTCCGGGTAGTTGATCGGCCGCAAGAGCCGGGGCTCGGTCGGAAAATACGGGACAATGTCCTGCTGGTCCCAGACATGGTCGCCGGTGGTGATCACCGCCGCTCCGGCGCGCAGCAGGTCGATCGCGATTTTCGGCGTGATGCCTTTTCCGCCGGCGGCATTTTCGCCGTTGACGATAATGAAATCGAGCGATTCCGTTTGTTTGAGAATCGGAAGCTGCTCGATCACTGCCTTTCTGCCGGGTTCGCCGACGATGTCGCCAAGAAACAGAATGCGGATGGTGGCCATGTTGAAATTCAGGATGGTGGGCAGACTTCCTGCCGAGCATTGATGGTCCGCCACCAAACGACAAACCAATTTCATTCATGATCCCGATACTCAAGCGATCCACGGCTTTGTTGATTCCCCTGCTCTTGGCGGCGGGCTTGTGGCTGTGGTGGCAAAAGCGCTCACAAGAAAATGTGACACCGCAGCGATCGGCAAAGCCCCCCACCCTTTCGACCTTAGGTCGCGTACCCGATTGGAAATCGCTTGAAGCGCATCAGGGCACGATCACGCGAAGTGAATTCGAGCGCTTGCTCACCACCGTTTTCGTGACCGGCGGCAGCTGGCGCGAGTTTATGGAAATCGGCGAAAATGAAGTCCGCATCCGCACGGCCGATGGTGAAAACGCCGAGGTCTTCGTGCTGCGATTTGCGAATGACGGTTTCACCAAAACACCCGCGCGTTGGTGGCGCGTGCCGGAAGAGTTGCCACCGGCTGCAGCAGTCAAACCACTTGATGGACTGCATATCGCCATCGACCCGGGGCACATCGGCGGCAAATGGGCGAGCATCGAAGAACGCAGTTTCGACGCCGGCGATGGTCATGCTGTGTGCGAAGGCGACCTCACGCTGCAAGTCGCAAAGCGCTTGAAGCCACAACTCGAATCACTCGGCGCGAGCGTTTCACTGGTCCGCGAAAAAGCTGAGCCCGTGACGCAATGGCGGCCCGAGGCATTGATCGAAACCGCGCGCCAAGCGAATGACAATTCCACCGCAGCCGATTCACCCAGCGCGCTGCGCAAACTCGCCGAGCGCCTCTTCTACCGCACGGCGGAAATCCACGCGCGGGCAGATCTCGTCAACCAATCCATCAAGCCCGATCTCGTGCTCTGCCTGCATTTCAATGCCGAGGCATGGGGCGACCCGAATCAACCGAGACTCGTCGATCGAAGCCATTTCCACATTCTGCTCAATGGCGCCTACTCGGACGAGGAACTCCGCCTCGCGGATCATCGTTTTGCGATGCTCGACAAGCTGCTGAGCCGCAGTCACGAGGAAGAAACTTCGATCGGCATGAGCGTCGCCAATGTGTTTGCGCGCAAAAGCGGATTGCCGCCCTACGCTTATCAGGTAGGTGCGACCAACGTGCTGCCGGTGAATGGTCATCCCTACCTCTGGGCACGCAACCTTTTGGCCAACCGGCTGTATCAATGCCCGGTGATTTTCATGGAACCCTATGTGATGAATTCGATCAACGATCACGCACGCATCAAGCTCGGCGATTACGACGGTACGCGTGATGTGAACGGAACCCCGCACGTTTCGATCATCCGCGAATACGCCGATGCGCTTGCCGAAGGCTTAAGGCAGGCCTACGCGCCAAGGCGCGCGGCCACCGAACGATGAAGCTCTAACGCGAATGCTGAATCGCTTCGCAAACGGCCGGGAAAATTTGGCGCTTGCGACTGACGACGCCGGGCGCATGGAACAGCGCGTCGTCGATCCGCTCAAAGGGCAGCTTGGAGAGCGTCGCCTCGCGCCCCACGGCAAGGATCATGCTGTGGTGCAAGGCCACATCGGTGACGGCCATGACCGCGAGATCGTAGCCGCGGGATTCCTGCAATCGCCTCAGCACTTGCTCAAGCTCTTCGCGCCTTGCGGCAAAGCCATGCAGGTCGCGCTCCTCGACCTGCGAGATGCTCACAGTGAGACCCTGCTCGACGAACTCCTTGCGGTCGGCATTGAGGATTTCTTCCGGCGAACCATTAGCGATGAGCGAACCCTGTGCAAAAAATTCTTCTGTGAACTTCGCCGGATCGACCCCCGCGACACCGCTCAACCAAGTGAGCATCTCATGATCGAGCGCGGTCGTTGTCGGCGAGGTGAGGCACAGCGTGTCGGAAACAATCCCTGCGCAAAGACACATCGCCACACCCGGCGCGGGCTGCAATCCGCGATGAAAATACTTGCGACCGACCAGCGTGCAGGTCGAGCCGACCGGCTCGTTGAGATAACGGATCGGTTCGCGCGAAACCAAGTCGCCGGCCAAGCGGTGGTGGTCAATCACCTCGGTGATCTCCGCTTCCTCAACGCCATTGACCGCTTGCGCGTACTCATTGTGATCGACCAACGCGAGGCGGATGCGCGGCGGATCGACGAGGTCGGATTTCGAAAGCACGCCTGTCATTTTTCCTGAAGCGGGATCCACCACCGGAAACAGATCCTGATCGGTCGAGGCAAGGCGCTTGCGCAAGCGCGAGACCGGATCGCTTGGTTGGATGGTTTCAAATTTTGTTTCCATCACATGGCGCACGGTGCGCGAGCAACGGATCAGCGTCGAGGCACTCGCCGTGTCCTGATCGCAGCGCAGAATGAAGACTCCGCGCGATGCGGCAAACTGCCCGATTTCCGGCGAAACCGGATTGCCGCCGGTGACGAGCAAGGCCCGCGCGCCATGGTCGATGGCGTAACGCTGAACGATCGGCCGATCGCCGCAGATCACCAAAAACTTGGCGACATTTCCGTCCTTTTTGGCCTGAAGCAGACGCTTCTCGACCGTGCCTTGGGATGATGCGCCGACTAGCAGGATAAGGTCCTCCTCAAGCGACGAAAGCGGCTCCTGCGATCCAAGACTCTCGGCCTTGAGCGTTTCCGCAAGGTGCGCGAGCGAGGCATGCACGGTACGCACGCTGAGACCTTCGGTATCAGCCGGCAAAAGCAAACGCAGCAAATCAAAGTAACGCAAAATCCCACAAAGGTTTCCTTCCTCGTCCTCGACCGGCACGCAGCGCACCTGCGCCTCCAACATGCGGCGATACGCGGTGAGGAAAGTGTCGGCGGTCGAGACTTTAACAACCTCGCGGCGACTGATCATGCCCGCGTTGGTGCGCACATCGGTGAGCAAGAGCGGCAGATCCAGCTTCGCCTTTTCGAGCACCCATTTCGTGCGTTGCGAAATTTCCCCGCATCGCGCCGCGGTCGCGCTGGTTTCCTCGCCCGAAGCGCGGAGCAATGCGGCGTATCCGATCGCCGAGCAGATCGCGTCGGTGTCGGGATTCTTGTGACCAATGACAAAAAACGGAGGCATGGAAGTCGATACGGGTTTGGAGAGGTTGAAATGGTTTTTTCGGTCGACTTAAAGGTCACATCCTTTCAGGGCAGCGGATGCCAAGCAAGCCAAGACCTGAAGCGAGGATTCTACCCGTGAGTTCGCAAAGGGCAAGTCGGCTCGAGCGGACTGGCTCCTCCGACTTGAGCACCGGGCAGGCTTCGAAGAACGAGTGGAACGCGCGCGCCAGCTCGAGCAGGTAGTTGGCCAGCAGGTTTGGGCGGAAGTCCTCGAGCACCGCCGGCAGGATTTCACCAAACCGCGCATGCAACCTCGCGAGGTGGATCTCCTCGTTTTCGCTCAGCACGATCTCGGCGGACGCGGCATCAAAGGCGGTGTCGAGCTTGCGGAAAATCGAACGCACACGCACCGACGAGTACTGCAAATACGGCGCCGTGTCGCCCTGCAAGGCAAGCATGCGGTCCCACGCGAACACATAGTCGGTGAGGCGGTTCTGCGAAAGCTCGGCAAACTTCACCGCGCCAATCCCAACGATCGACGCAATCTCGGCGGCCTCCTCGCCCTTGAGATCCGGGTTCTTTTCGCCGATCAGTTTCGCCGCGCGCTCGACCGCCTCCGTGAGCACATCGGTGAGCTGCACATTGTCGCCCGTGCGCGTCTTCATGAGCTTGCGGTCCTCGCCAAGGATCGAACCGAATGCCACATGGCGGAAGTCGGCCGCCGCGCCCCAGCGTTGTGCGGCGGCAAAAATTTGGCGGAAGTGCAATTGCTGCGGCACACCGACGACATACCAGATCTGATCGGCCTTCCACTCGTCGATGCGAAAACGAATCGTTGCAAGGTCAGTGGTCGCGTAAAGGAATCCACCATCGGCCTTGCGGATGATCGCCGGGTTGTCGGTCCATCCCTCCTCGCGATGCACCATGAAGGGGTCGTCCTCACGCTTGCAGCTGCCGTCGGAAAAAATGCAAACCGCCCCGTTGCTCTCGCGCGCGATACCCTTGGCAAGAAACTCATCGACCAAGCCGGCGAGCCGATCGTTGTAATAACTCTCGCCAAGCCAGTAATCGAATTTCACATCGAGCGTGTCATAGATCCGCTGCAATCCGCGCCTAGAGACATCGATGCACTGCTGCCAGATTTCGAGATTTTCCGGGTCACCCGCCTGCAGCTTCACCAGCTCCCCCTTGCAGGTCTCGAGCACCGCGGGGTCGTCCTTGGTGGCGGCATTTACCTCGCGATAAACGCGCAGCAACTCGTCGATCGGATCAGCCTCGAGCGCGGCCTTGTTGAGTAGCGTTTTCCATCCGTGAAGGATCATTCCAAACTGCGTGCCCCAGTCGCCGATGTGGTTGTCGGCAATGACCTTGTAGCCGAGGAAACGCGCGATGCGGCAAAGCGAGTCGCCAATGATCGTCGAGCGGATGTGGCCGACATGCATCGGCTTGGCGACATTCGGCGCGGAGAAATCCACCACCACCGTGCGGCCCGCACCGATGTCGGGCGCGCCCAATCGCTCGTCGTTGAGCAATGCCTTGGCCCTCGCGGCGAAAGCCTCCGGCAAAATTCGGAAGTTGATGAATCCCGGGCCGGCAATGTCGGCGGTGGCCATGCCCGCAAGATCGAGGTGGCCGAT
>JBIKIR010000087.1:0-3384 GCA_044361475.1 Luteolibacter sp.
GCGCTCACCTGGCCCGATCGCATCAAGGGCACTCTCGCGCCACTCGATTTCCCCAGCCTCGCGAAACTCGAATTCGAAGCGCCACGCACCCATGACTTTCCCGCGCTCGACCTCGCCCGCAAGGCCGGCCTCACCGGCGGCACCCTGCCCGCCGTCTACAACGCCGCCAACGAAGTCGCCGTCGATGCCTTCCGCGCCGGAAAAATCCCCTTCCCCGGCATCTGGCAATGCGTCGCCAGCGTCATGCAAGACCACGAAGTCCAAGCTTCCTCATCCCTCGAATCCGTCGTCAAAGCCGATCAATGGGCCCGCCACGCAGCGAAAAAATTCTGCGAGGCCCTCCAGTGAGGCGCCTCCCGTGGCGGTAAACCAGATGGAGCGTTAGCGACTACCTCTGAATCGCGAAGCGCATCCCGGTTGGACGAAGTCAATTTTCAACCGCCATGCCCATCTTTTCCATACGGGGCGCGGCGGTTGAAAACCGCCTCCATCATATTTGAAAATGAGGCTCCGAAGCTCATAACGACACCACTTGACAGAAATCTGTCACAATTTACTTTGAGTTCATGCAAACCACACTCCGCATCGATGATCAACTTTACCGGGAGGCAAAAGCCGAGGCCGCCCGTTCGGGCGTGAGTCTCACTCGATTTCTCGAAGAAGGCCTGCGCCTGCGCTTGGAAAAAAAGGCATCAACACCCGCCGCCCCTCATTTCTTTCGCACCTATGCTGCCGCTAAACATGATCCTCGCACATGGGAGGAAATTCGCCGCGTAGCCGACGAAGAACAAGAAGCACACGACCTCGCCAAACTGGGCCTACGCACCCCCCGATCCTAATGGCCCTGTTCCTGCCCGATGCGAATGTTTTGATCCATGCCCTGCGCGAGGATTCCATGGAGCATGATGCCTGCCAGCGATGGCTGAAGAACACCGCCAACGCAGGTGACACCATCGCATTATGTGAAATGGTCGAAGCCGCATTGCTTAGAATTCCGACACTGCCAAAGTTGCAATTGGTACCAATGGCTCAAACCCTAGGATTCTGGAAAGACGATTTGTGGAGCTATCCCGACACCCGTCGTCTCAGCGCCGGCAATCGCCACACCAATATAATCTCCAATTTCATCAACACCCTCGGTCTCTGTGGCAACGACATCAATGATGCCTGGCTCGCAGCGCTCGCCATCGAACACCGCGCCACCCTGGTGAGCACAGATCTTGGATTCTCACGCTTTCAAGGACTGAGTTGGATCAACCCCACGCAAGCTCTTTGATCCATATCGCTGCCGCACACCCTTATGCAGAAGTCGCTAGGCAGGTCCCGCTTCAAGGTTCGAAGCTCGCTCACACTCCCCCAACAACCAATCACGAATAACCCATAACTCTTCACCCACTCAATCTTTCACCCGCTCAACATTCGCGCCGAGCATCAGCAACTTCTCATCAATGTGCTCATAGCCGCGGTCGATGTGATAAAGGCGACTGATTTCCGTGCTGCCTTTGGCCTTCAGGGCCGCGAGCACCAGCGCTGCCGATGCACGCAAATCGGAAGCCATCACCGGCGCTGCAGACAAACCCGCGACACCGCGCACCACTGCCGTGCCGGCATCGACCTTGATGTCGGCACCCATGCGTTTGAGCTCGGCGCAATGCATGAAACGCTGCGGGAAAATGGTATCCTTGATGACGCTGATCCCCGGCGTGGTAGCCAGCAGCGCAGTCATCTGCGCCTGCATATCCGTCGGGTAGCCAGGATAGGGAGCGGTCACGAGATCGACACCGCGCGTTTGATCGCCGCGATGAATGACGCATGAGTCGCCAGCTTCATTGAATTCGACGCGGTGGCCGGACTCTTCGATCGCCGAAGTGATGGCCTTGAGGTGCTCGCGCGATACGCGGTTGAGGCGCACACCATCGCCGGCGATCGCTGCCGCGGCCATGAAGGTGCCTGCTTCGATGCGATCGGGAATCACCGTGTGCTCGACGCCATGAAGCTCACTCACACCCTCGACCACGATGCGCCGCGTGCCGGCACCGGAAATTTTCGCGCCCATCGAGTTGAGGAAATTCGCAAGATCAAGCACCTCTGGCTCGGCTGCCGCCGATTCGATCACGGTGATACCATCAGCCAGCGTGGCCGCCATCATGACATTGTCGGTGCCAAGCACCGTCGGTCCGTGCGTGCCACGCAAATCGATTTCCGCACCACGCAAACCATTCTTTGCCGTCAGTAAAATGTTGCCTCCCTCGACCTCAACCTTCGCACCCAAGGCCTCAAGCCCGCGCAAGTGGAGATCCACCGGACGGTCCCCAATCACGCAACCACCAGGCAATGAAACCACCGCCCGACCCTTACGCGCGAGCAGCGGACCCATCACGCAGATCGATGCCCGCATGCGACGCACGAGATCATAGGGTGCCACATCCGAAATTTCCTCACATGTGATCCTCACCGTGCCCGAAGAACGCTCCACATCCGCACCCAGCGCGCTGAGGATCTGGATCATGTAATTCGTATCCGAGACATCCGGCACGCGACGAATGATGCATGGCTCACCGGTCAACAGCGTCGCTGCAAGAATCGGCAATGACGCGTTCTTCGAACCGGAAATGTTGATCGACCCACGCAGGGTCGCGCCACCGTGAACAATGAGTTTATCCATGAAATAAATTCGAGTCTATGCAATTGGCCGACGGGCGAAGGGGAAACGTGCCACTCCGGAGAGGTCGGTTTTCACTTCGATGTCGGCGAAGCCGGAGCTTCGGAGAATTTCCTCCACCTGTGAAGCCTGATCGTGCCCGATTTCCAAAACCATCCAGCCACCGGGCTTCAAGCGCCGAAGTGCCTCAGGAATAAAGCGCCGAATGACATCCAACCCGTCAGCCCCGCCAAACAATGCAAGGGCCGGATCGTGCATGACCTCACGCGAAAGGCTCGCCCGCTCGCTCTCCGGCACATAGGGCAGATTCGCGACGACGCCATCAAACTCCCCCTCGACGGCCGAGAACAAATCGCTACGCAAAAAGCGCGCGTGGCCAATTCCAAGCGCCGCCGCATTTTCTTTCGCCAAGGCCAGCGCATCTTCCGAAACATCGGCAAGGGTCACATGCCAACTTGGGCGCTCCGCCGCAAGGGTGAGCCCGAGCACGCCCGATCCGCAACCCATGTCGAGCACCTTGAGATCATCGCCCATCGACATCGAAAGAATCCACTCGGCCAGCTCTTCAGTCTCCGGCCGCGGAATCAGCGCGCGCGCATCGGATTTGAAATCGCGATGATGAAATGAAACCACGCCCAGCACATGCTGCAAGGGCACGCCTTCGCCGCGACGCTTGAGCATTTCGCGCAAAGGCACCAACTCGCTCTCGCCAAGTGGTCGGT
>JBIKIR010000088.1:0-3373 GCA_044361475.1 Luteolibacter sp.
AGTTCAACTCCGCCACGCACGATCGTTTCGCGCGCGAGTTGCGCCGTCGCATGGATGCGATCCGTCCCGGTCTGCGTTTGGAAATCGGCTGCTACAATGCCTTTGGCGAGGCGGCCAAGGCGAAGGGTGTGATCTCGGATTTCTATGCCGAGACGCTCGCCTTCCAGACAGGCTGGCTGGCCTTCCCGCTGCTCGGCCGCTACCTTTCCAACACCGGAGTTCCTGTGATGGGCATGACCGGTCGCTTCCTGAAAAATTGGGGCGACTTCGGCACGGTCGTTTCACCGGCGCAGATGAAGTATCAGGTCGCTACCCACCTCATGGTCGGTGCCGCTTCCTGCATCGGTGACCACATGCATTGCAACGGGGCCTTGGATAAAGCCGTCTATCAAACCATCGGCGAGGCGTTTTCCTTCCTCGAACCCAGGCAACAGTGGTGCGTCGGCATGAAGCGCTTGCGCGAGGCGGCGATCCTGATTCCCGATGGTGTGGAAAACGCGGCGATGGTTGCCGCCAAAGGCAATGGCGTCTCCCTCTTCGACACCCTCTACGGCGCGGTCAAGTTTTTCACCGAGGAACACATCCAATGGGATGTCGTCGATGCCTCGATGGACTGGAGCGATCTGCGCACGCTCGTCGTCGCCACTCCACCGGCCACGGAGGCGGCGCTCGGCAAACTCGAAGCATTCGTCGCCGATGGCGGATCATTGTCTGTCGATCCGAACGCGATCCTCACTACGGCATCCTTCGCCGCGCGTTGGCATGCCTTGCTCGGAGTCAAGAGCGCCAAGCCTGCCGAGCATCCCGGCACTTACTACTCGGTCAGCGGTCAACTCGCAAAAGGCCTGCCCGACATGGCGCACTATGTCCATGCACCGGGCCTCGAACTCAAGCCGGCGACCGGAAGCAAAGTCCTCGCGCGCCTGAAAACGCCGCCGTTCGTTCGCAGCCGCGAGCATTTCTACGGTCACTTCCACGGACCCGACATCCTCGATGCCGGAGCGGCGATGATCTCGTCGCAGGAAGGCCGCGTGCTCACCTTCGCCCAACCGCTCCTTGCCGCCTACCTGCACACCGGTTACCACGCGCACCGGACACTACTGCGCAATGTCTTCCAAAAGCTCCTGCCGCAGCGCCTGCTGCGCACCAACGCACCGGGCCAACTCGAGATCACCCTCGGCAAAAAGGACGGCAAAATGGTTCTTCAAATGCTGCCCTTCATCGCCGACCGCCGCGACCGCAACTCCTTCGAGTCGCTCAACGAGCCGATCCCCATCGGTGGATTTTCCATCACGCTGACCAGCGGCCCGCAAGTCCGGAGAATTTATGATCCGTTATCCGGGCGTGAGGTCAATTTCCGAAAGACCACCCGGGGCATGAGCTTCCGTCCCCCACCGGTCAGGGAGCACCAACTGCTCATCGCCGAAATGGAACCTGCCGGATGATCAAATGATGATATCATTTTCAACTGAGACGGAACACAATCGGGCTTGGGAGTGATTTGCCGGCGACCGAGGTAGTAGGTATGCCAGAGGCCGTTTTCGTGATAGAACCACGGTGCAGTTGCGGTCCCGTATTTCCAATCCCCTCGAAGCTTCGCGCTAAATGAGAAAATCCCTGTGAAAGCCAATAAGCCTAAAAAGGAAAATGACAAAGGTGTCTCCAGCCAATTTTACCACTGATTACGCTGATTCTGACTGATTTCACAGAAAGAAATGTTAGGAAGTCTACTCCTCTTTCAGGTGAACAGCTCGTTCTCTCCAACCTCTTCAAAATCAGTTTAATCAGTGAAATCAGTGGTTCACATCTTCCTTTCTAGGATAAGGGATGGCTGCTTGAGATTTCCAAGATGAAACCCAAAGAAATCAAGCAAGACCAATGAGCCAACTCCCAATTGAGGGATGGAAAAATCCCGGGGTGGCCTTTCGAGGCAAACCGTTTTGGTCCTGGAATGGAAAGCTGGAAAAAGAGGAACTCTTCCGGCAGCTCGGCATTTTCAAAGAGATTGGAACAGGCCAACACGATTTGCACTGGTGATCAGTGAGACAGCTTCAACGTGCCAAACTCCTCGGGTTGAAAGTACTTCCCGCCGACCAAGGGAGCCCAGCTGGTCTGCACCATGGCTTCCCCTGCGAACCGGTTTCGATAGATGTTCATGGCGAGACTGGACGCTTCGCTCACCGGTAGCGACTTCAGTGGAATGGAAATTTTCAGAATCCATTTTCCGGGCTCCGTCCTGGCAGAGACTCGCGCGTCCGAGTTCCATTTGGGATTAAGCATGGCCGTCTCCTGATCCAACTTTGCGTCGAGCAGAACGCCCTTGCTATTGATCACGAACTGCACGCCCGGCGACTTTGTCGTCTTGCTTTCGCTAAAAAAGAGCTCGATGGAATCATCGGTCCAGACCGCCGGTGCGTCCATCTGATCCTGCTTGGTGGCACCTGCGACAACCGCAGAGCCAAGAGGTTCAAAACAAGTCACCTCCAAGACCAAATCGTCGCGGGTCTGAAGCAGGCGGACATGAGTCGGTTGTTGAGGTGTGGAATAAGACCGGTCCACCAAGGTGATCAGCGGCGCCGACTCCCAGTCCTGTTCGGTGAGGTTCCCAGCGCCTGATACCTCGGGGATTTTCACGATTGGATGTCGGAGTTTTTCCAGAAGCTGTTGCTTTTGGGCGGCGGGTTTGAACTCCTCAAGGAGCAGGCTGATGCGCTGGGCGTAGGGTGAGGAGGCTGGTGCCGCAGCCTCGGCCTTCTTCAGAAGGGTGAGCATTGCTGCCTCGACCGGAAGGGCGAGTGCCGAGACAGCAAGAATAAGGCAGAGAGACTTGATCAGTAACATTCGTGGGTAAGGAAGAAATCACAAGCGAAGCCCTTGGTTTGGAGAGGTTCAGTTCGGCGTGACCTTGAGACGGACGAATTGCTTATCGGGGCCGCTCACGGTGTAGGAGAGCGATCCGTCATTGGTATCGAGATTGCCTTCACCCACATCCTCCCAGATCACAAGGTCGGTCGAGGTTTGCACCACGAATTGCGTGCCGTAGTCGGTGCTTGGAATATTGCCGCCATTGGGCCAGGTCACCGTGTTGCCGACGAGGCCGGGATTGGCGGTGAAGCCGGCGGTGGCGTTCATAAAATACTCCACGCCGTTGGGGACTCCGTCGTTGTCCCAGTCGAGGTCGGCGGTCTGACCACCTGCGTTGTCCGTGGCCCAAGAGGAAAAAGTCGGCGACACGGAACCATATATCAACTCCAGATTTGTGATCCGACTTCCTGTGGCAAGGGTGTCGGCATTGGCATAGATTCCAATATAACTAATGGCCGGGGCCCCTCCGGTGAAGGTTTGTGTGTCCAGCACGGTGCCATTGACCGAA
>JBIKIR010000060.1:0-10617 GCA_044361475.1 Luteolibacter sp.
GTTGGAAGATTTCAACTTCGCCGAAGTTGCCGCCCGACCCGCCCGGAGAAGACCCAGATGGCGGATCGAGTGAAGAAAAAACCCGCGCCGCTTAGCTCAAACGCAATTCAACTTCGGATTTCGGGTTCAAGGCTCAAGTGGTCAGTTTCAAGAGCAGACGGAAGACTTGAAGACAGAAGAAGCTAGACCAGAGGCAGCGGATTCTTCGGCTATTCAAAACATGGGGCGGGACGCTCCATGGACGGCCTGGATCAGGATGATCCAGCCACATGAACAAGCGGCAGCTCATTCGCGCGGACCTTTGGGACAAAGGTCCCTGCCTATTCCCAATAACATCTAACAAATCACCACTAACTCTTCATCTTGGCGATCTTGGCGCCTTAGCGGTGAAACCCTCTTCGCTTCCCATCACCTCACGCGCTCGAGCAGCCATGGCAGAAGAGCGTCGATTGGCAGGCGTTCTTGTTCCATCGAATCGCGGTGGCGGATGGTGACGGTGTTTTTGATTTCATCTCCGCCTTCGCCGAGCGTTTCGAAATCGACCGTGATGCAGAAGGGCGTGCCGATTTCGTCTTGGCGGCGATAGCGGCGGCCGACCGCACCGGAGTCGTCGTAGGCGACATTCATCCATGCCTGGAGTTTCTTCTGGATGCTCTTGGCGATCGCGACTTGCTCGGCGTTCTTTTTGAGCAGCGGGAAAATGGCGGCTTTCACCGGTGCCATCGCGGGCTTGAAGCGCATCACCGTGCGGACATCGGCATTGCCTTTGTCGTCAGTGAGCGTCTCCTCGTCGAAGGCCTCGCAAATGAGCGCGAGCAGGGTGCGGTCGCATCCGGCGGAGGGCTCGACGACATGCGGAAGGAACTTCTGCTTGGTTTCCTCGTCGAAGTATTCGAGCGGCTTGTTCGCGCCCTTCTGGTGCACGCCGAGATCGTAATCGGTGCGGTAAGCGACACCCTCGAGCTCCTGGATGCCGAAGGGGAATTCGTATTCGATGTCGTAGGTCTTCTTCGAATAAAACGCACGATCGCCATCGGGCACATCGAGGATGTGCAGCTTGGCGCGCGGGATGCCGATCTCCTCGTAAAACTTCAGGCGTTCCTCAAGCCACTCATCGGTGAGGCGCATGCCGTCATCCGGATGACAGAAGTACTCGATCTCCATTTGCTCAAACTCACGCGAGCGGAAGATGTAGTTGCGCGGGTTGATCTCGTTGCGGAACGACTTGCCGATCTGCGCGATGCCGAAGGGCAGCTTCACGCGGCTGGAATCGAGCACATTTTTGTACTGCACGAAAATCGACTGCGCGGTCTCCGGGCGCAGATAAGCGATCTGCTCGCCGGTTGCGCCGAAGTTGGTTTGCAGCATCAGGTTGAACTGACGCGGCTCGGTGAGTTCGCACTTCGGCGACTGACCGGGGCAAACGCTGGGCTTTTCCTTGCACTGGGATGATTCAAGGTTGTCCGCGCGGAAGCGGCCCTTGCAGGTCTTGCAATCGACCATCGGGTCGCTGAATCCACCGACATGACCGGAGGAAACGAGCACCTGCTCCATCGTGAGGATAGCGCCGTCCATGCCGACAACATCGTCGCGCTCCTGCACCGTCTTGCGCCACCAATAGTCCTTGAGGTTGCGCTTGAGCTCGGCACCGAGCGGGCCGAAGTCCCAACAGCCATTGAGCCCACCGTAAAGCTCACCTGCTTGGAAAATGAATCCGCGGCGTTTGCACAGCGAGACGATCTTCTCCATGCGGACGGGGTCGGTGAAATCCTTGTTGGCCATGGCGTTTGGGGGATGTGGAGTGAAAAATTTGTCAGGCTCGATACGATGCGGCAAGGCGGGAATCAGCCACGGTTGCTGCGGTCCTCCACGCCCTTCTGGGAGCGCTTGCGGGCGTTGGCATCGAGGATGCGTTTGCGCAGGCGGATGTTTTGCGGAGTGGCTTCGACGAGCTCGTCGCTATCGATGTATTCGATCGCGCGCTCGAGCGAGAAGCGAATCGGCGGCGTGAGCTTGGAGGTCTTGTCCTTGCCCGACGAACGCATGTTATCGAGGTGCTTTTCCTTCACCGGGTTGACCGGCAGGTCGCCGACGCGCGGGTTTTCACCGACGAGCATGCCGGCGTAGACCGCATCGTTGGGGCCGACGAAAAGGATGCCGCGTTCTTCGAGTGCTTGCAGTGAATAGGTCGTGGCGGCGCCCGAATCCATCGAGACCAGCGTGCCGGTCGTGCGGGTGGTGATTTCGCCAGCGTACTCGCTGTATTCCTTGAAAAGGTGGCTCATGATGCCGTGACCGGAGGTGAGGTTCACCAACTCGGTTTCAAATCCGATGAGGCCACGCGTTGGGATCACCGCCTGGATGAAGGTGCGTCCGCTCGGCTCGGTGTCCATGTGTTCCATGAGGCCCTTGCGGTTGGCCAGCGACTTGAGAATGCCCTGGGTGTAATCGCCCGGTGCCTCGATATAGAGTGTCTCGTAGGGTTCGAGCAACTTGCCGCCTTCGTCGCGACGGTAGATCACCATCGGCCTTGAAACGCAGACCTCGAATCCCTCGCGGCGCATTTGTTCGACGAGCACCGCGATCTGCATCGCACCGCGCGCGGAAACATTGAACACACCCGAGAGATCGGTGTCTTCGACTTGGATGGAAATGTTGGTTTTCAACTCACGCATCAGGCGCTCACGGATCGCACGCGAAGTGACATGCTTGCCTTCCTTGCCGGCAAGCGGTCCGTCGTTGATCGAAAATTGCATCTGCACGGTCGGCGGGTCGATCTCGACAAATGGCAGCGCCACAACATCCGGCGATCCGGCGAGCGTTTCACCGATGTCGACACTCTCGATGCCGGCTGCCACGCCGACGATGCCACCTGCGGTACCACCTTCCGAGTCATGCGTCGCAAGTCCCGAGTAGCTGAAGGTTTTCATCACCTTCGATTGCTGCTTGGTGCCGTCCTTGCGCAGCAGCCAAATCGTGTCGCCTTTTTTCACGCTGCCACCGAGCACCTTGCCGACCGCGACACGGCCGACATAATCATCCCACTCGATGTTGGAAACGAGCATCGAGAACGGCGCGGATGGATCAGCCTGTGGCTCGGGAATGAACTCGACGATTTTCTTGAGCAACGGAATGCAGTCCTTTTTCTCATCCTCGGGATGATCCATGAAATAACCGTCGCGCGCGGAACCGTAAACGAAGGGCGCATTGAACTGGTCTTCGGTCGCGTCGAGGTCGAGGAAAAGCTCCAGCACTTGGTCGCGGACCTTGAGCGGATCGGCGAGCGGGCGGTCGATCTTGTTGATCACGACGATCGGCTTGAGACCCTCCGCCAGCGCCTTGCGCAACACGAAACGCGTCTGTGCTTGTGGTCCGCCAAAAGCATCGACGACCAGCAGCACGCCGTCGACCATCTTCATCACGCGCTCGACCTCGGCACCGAAGTCGGCGTGACCCGGGGTATCGACGATGTTGACCGTGTGACCTTCCCAGTGGACCGAGGTGTTCTTGGCTTTGATGGTGATGCCCTTTTCGCGCTCGAGGTCCATCGAGTCCATGGCGCGTTCGGTGACGGCCTGGTTTTCACGGTAAGTGCCGCCGGCCTGAAGGAGTTGGTCGACGAGGGTGGTCTTGCCGTGGTCAACGTGGGCAATGATGGCGAGGTTGCGGATATTGAGGGACATGGAATGGGGTGGCCTTGCGGTAGGACGCGGGGCTATGCCTCGTTTTGGGGCGCGTGGCAAGGCGTGATTGAGGTCAATCCGCTGCAAATTGGCTGAAATTGCGGCAAATACCCGCTGTGAGGCAACAAGCGCTTGCGTGCGGGCAGCAATCGTGGAACTCGTGTGGGGGGCGTTTTTTCACCCCATCCGCTTGGAAACTCCGTGATCGATGCGCGCAACTTTGATGGTTTTGGGAATGCTGATGTTGGCGGTGGCCTTGCGTGCCTCACGCCGCCGCATGATGCGGAAATTGGGTGCCTTGGTTTTCATCACCGCGAGTTTCCTGCTGATGTTTTACCTCACAGGCAGCTTGCTCGGTGGTCTGGCGGGAGCATCGCTGTGGTTGTTCTTGCCGTGGGTCGAACTACTCACCCGGATCCGCCGCCTGCGGCTGCCGGTGGAAAACCATTTGAGTCAAAAACCGATCCCAAATCCCGCCTATTTCCCCAATGCCGTTGAAGCCACGGCGGCGATGGAGGAGGCGGGCTTCGAGCATGTTTCCGATTGCGGTTGGGAGTGGGACGGCATGCGGCAGTTCTTCCGTCTGTTCTGGCACCCCGAAGAACGCGCGGTCTCGTCCGTGTGCCTTTGCGAGCAGAGCGATGTGGTGTTCGCGTTTGTTTCGATCACCTCGCACGACAGCCAAGGGCGCATCTGGCGCACGACCAATTTCCCCTTCGCACCAACCCTGCGCTGCCCGCCGGAAGTCCGCTGGAACCATGTGGCCTGCGGCAAAAATTGCTTTCATGAAATCCTGCGCGATCACCGCGGCTACCTCGGCGCAAAAAATGTGCCGCTCAAAGAACTGAGGATCCCCGACCCCGAACGCATCGAAGAATCCCTCGAAGAGGAAATGCGCAGGCAGGTCGAACACAACCTCGCCTGCGGGATCATCCGCCTCACCGACGATGGCCATTTCCACTACTCAAAGCGCGGCCTGATTTTCCTCTGGGGCCAGTTCATCAAGGACATGGTGCGCTTCTGTTAGAACGCAAAATTTGCTCAGGCCTCGATCCACCCGAGGGCGACGACGCCCGCCATCGCGAGACCGATCGCGATGCGATACCACGCAAAGAGCGAAAGCCCGTGGCTTTGCAAATAGTTTACCAACCACTTCACCGCAACCGCAGCCGAGATGGTGGCGGCTGCAACTCCGACGATGATCGGCATCGCACCATAGGTCTGCCACATCAGCTTCGCACCGCCGAACCAGATATCGTAGGACGGATCAATCCCATGCACCGGCCACACGGCCTTCTTGGCCGTCGCCGCCGTGAGCGTGAGCACGCCGAGCAAAAATGAAAACTCCACCGCCGCGGCGACCGAAAGGCCAACCATCAGACCGCCGACAATCGTCATGAGACTGCGACTCGTGCCCGGCCACATCGCGACGCATTGCAGCAAGCCAATGATCAATGCCAGCTTCCATGTCAGCTCGCGCAGGTCGCGTCCGCCGGACTGGGCCGGATTTTTTTTGCGCCACCACACCGCGGCAAGGATTAGCACGCCGCCGACGATCCATGCGAAGATGACCGGCCACATGCCGAAAAGTTTCGATTCGATCCAATCGTCAAAGATGAGACCAAATACCGCCGCGGGAATAAATCCGGCGATCAATGCCAAGCCAAGCCGCAAGCCTTCGGCGTCGCATCCGAGCATGCCGCGGATCACACCCAGCACCCGCTCGCGATAGAGCCCGAGCACGGCAAGGATCGCGCCGCCTTGGATGCAAATGGCGAAAGCGTCGGCTGCAATCTTGTCCTGCGCCGATGTCGAGCCGATGCCCATGAGTTGCTGCGCAACGAGCAAGTGACCGGTCGAACTGATGGGAAGGTATTCGGTGATGCCTTCGATGATTCCGAGGATGAGGGCTTGCCAAGCTTGCATGATTTCGCGCTCAATCTGCGGCGGCGGCGGTCAGGCATCAAGGGTTTTGCGATTGAATGTCCCCCACCCCCAGCCGAACTTGCGGTGCGGACCATGAAAAAGAGCTATTTGAAACTCGTGCGAAGCTCGCTGCGGACCATCCGGCATCCGCGCCTGCGGGACCGCGTATGGTGGCGCACCCTGTCACGGCCTGTGGCCGATCGGCGCTTGTGGATCCCCTGCCGCGACACCGTCGCCGCGGGCCTCGCCATCGGCATGTTTTTCTCGCTGATGCCGATGCCTTTCCAATCCATCGCCGCGACGCTGTTGGCGATGCGTTTCCGCGCCAATGTCCCTTTCGCATTTGCCGCCTGCTGGATCAGCAACCCAATCACCACTCCGGCAATTTTGTTCGGGCAATGCTTCCTTGGCAATTGGCTGCGCGATTCACTCAGCGTACCGATGCCGCATTTCCTCGCACAGGTGCAATTCCATGTGCCCAAGGTCGGCATGTTCAACGCCGCAAGCTTCTTGCTCGGCACGATGGTCTCCGGCGTGATTGTCGCTCTGCTCTCCTACCCGCTCGTGCATGCGTTTTCAGCATTGCTGCCGCAGCACCTGCCCGTGCGCCGCTTGAGAAAAAACAAAGCGGAAAATGCCAACGCTGCTGAGGCGTGATGGGCGCGCAAAGTCGAGCAGGATTGAAATCAGTGGTCATTTCCAAACATCCCCTGTTTGGGTCGAGCTGACTGAATAGCAGCCCACTTCCATGCTTCGTGCTCTTCGTGTATTTCGTGGTTCAAACTAATCCCGCGCGGCACATCGCTCAGAACGATTTCCTCAAATGCGAGGGCAAAATGTTGAGCTGCTCGCGGTACTTAGCGACGGTGCGGCGTGCGACCTTGATGCCTTGCTTGGCGAGCGCCTTCATGAGTGCCTCGTCGGAAAGCGGCTTGGCAGGATTTTCCGCCGCGACCAATTGCTGAATCGCCTCGCGCACGCCGGTGTTGGAAACCTCCTCGCCATCGCGCGTCTGATACCCGGTCGCAAAGAACGAACGCATTTCCATCAGCCCCTGCGGCGTTTGCAGATACTTGCCGGCGACCGCACGCGAGACGGTGGTCGCATGCATGCCCAATTCGTCGGCAATCTCATTCATCGTGAGCGGACGCAAATGACGCGGGCCTTGGTTGAAGAAATCCGCCTGATGCGCGATGAGCTTGTGGGCAATCGCAAGAATCGTTTCCTGACGCAGTGAAATCGATCGGATCAAACTGCGGCCGTCGCGGATCTGATCGCGCAGAAACTGACGCGCCTTGGCATTGACCCCATCTTTTCCAAGCATGTCCTTGTAAAAATCGTTGATGCGCAGATCGGGTAAATTCTCACCGGTGAGTCGGGCCGAAAGACTTCCATCTTCGTCGCGCTCGATGATCACATCGGGCTGGATGTAGGGATTTCCCGATGGGTTGAAGTCACCGCCGGGATTCGGCGTGAGACGACCAATGCGCGAGGCAGCCTCGGTGATGCGTTCGATGCTGGTGCCAAGGGCTTTGGCAATCTGCGGATGACGCTTGCGCGCAAGGTCTTCGAGGTGATCGCGTACGACCTTGTATTCGATGGTTTCCGTACCACCCTTTCGCTCCAACTGCAGCAAGAGCGACTCGGTGATGTTCGCCGCGCCAAGGCCCGCCGGATCGAAGGTCTGCACCAAGCGCAATGCCGCGTTCAGATAGGCGGGCTTGATGCCGAGCCTGATGCCCAAATCCTTAGCGGGCAGATCGAGAAATCCGCGCTCATCGAGATTGCCAAGAATCGCCTGAGCCGCTTCGCGCACCTTGGGATCAACCATCGAAAGATCGAGCTGCTGCTGCAAATGCTGCTGCAAGGTCACCGGCGCCACGATCGATTCGTACAAATGCTGACGCCTCTCCTCATCCTCACCGGTCCACTGCGCCACCCGACCCTCAAGAATCCGGCTGTCACGCCAGTCGTCGTCGGTCTCGTTGAGATAATCCAACGAATCCACCTCGTCCGCATCGGGCCCCTCGGCGTCGAGCGAAATCGACTCGGTCGCATCCTCGAGCACCGGATTGGTTTCAAGCGCCTGCGTGATGATCTGCGTGAGCTCCAGCGTGCTGGCCTGCAGAATCTCCAGGCTCTTGCGCATCTGCGGCGCGAGCGCCTGGCTCTGCGAGATCGACTGGTGGAGGGAGACTTCCGACATGGCCGACGGCTTTTCGCCACCGCCATGATGTGCAGAATCAAATCAAATATGAAGCAAAATTCGTGCCAAAATTTAAAAAAGAAATGACCTGCAAAATTGCTGAGTTTTCCCCGTCAATCAAGCCCGCTGGCTCAGGATTTTTTGGGCATGACGATCAAGAAGCGCGTTTCCTGACCAGGGGTTGAGGTGACCTGAATCGTGGCACCGTGAGCTTCGATCGCGCGTTTGACGATCGAGAGCCCGAGTCCGGTGCCCTTGATCTCGCGCTGCGAATGGTGTTTCTCGACGCGATAGAAGCGGCGGAAAATGTGGGGCAGGTCATCGCTCGGAATGCCGATGCCATTGTCGCTCACCCACACGCGGTAGGCATCGGCAGTTTCCTCGCAGCCGACTTCGACGCGCAGGCCCGGATGGGGGTTTTGCTTGAGCGCGTTTTCGATGAGGTTGAAGAAAACTTGGGTCCAGTAAAAGCGGTCGCCGTGAATGAGCGGACCTTTGGCCAGCAACAGGTTTTGCACATCGGCGCCTTGGTTGCGGATCACCGATTCGAGGCGTTCGAGCACATCGTTCACACAGGAGCCAACGAAGAACGGCTCGAGCTTGAGCGTTGAGGCCTCGCCGGATTCGAGGCGTGAAATGACGAGCATGTCCTCGACGATGCGCGAGATGCGATCGGCGTGCTTGCGCATGATGCCGAGGTAGTGGCGAGCGATGTCGCGGTCGCTGACCATGTCGTCCTCGATCAGGTTTTCGAGGTAGCCGTTGATGATGGCAAGCGGTGTGCGTAGCTCGTGCGATGCGTTGGCGACGAAGTCTTTGCGGATTTGTTCGGTCTGATGCTCGGCGGTGAGGTCGCGGATGATCACGCGGGTGGTCGAGCCTCCGCGCAGGGTGTTGGGAAGGCGGGCGGCATCGACGCGCCAGGCATTGATGCCACGGTTTTCCGAGTCACCAAGCGGCGAGCTTTGTTGAGGGAGAACAAGCTCCGAGCGCACCGGTTCGCCGGTGTGGATACAGGGCAGGATCGAGTCGATCAGCCGCGGATCGGGAAACGCCTCGCGGATGTGGCGACCGTTGAGTTCGCGGTTGCCGAAAAGTTGGTGAGCAGCGGAATTAGCAAAGCGGATCACGCCTTCGGAATTCACGAGAATGAAAGCATCCCCAAGCGCATCGAGCAGCAGATTGCGCTCGTCGCGCGCCTGCTCGGTTTCACCTTGGCAGAGCCGGGTGAGTTCGAGAACTTGGGATTTCATTTTCTTGGCGAAGCGGGCGTGGCGAATCTTGGATGAGACAAGCGCCACCAGCAAAATCAGGGCGGCAAGTGTGGCGGTGATGGCGAACGCGGTCATTCTTCGGGCTGGGCGATGCTGTAGCCTATGCCGCGAATCGTCTGAACCCAAGCCCCATAAGTGCCAAGTTTCTGGCGCAACCTTTTCATGTGCGTATCAAGCGTGCGACTGTAGGCCGCATCGCTATAGCCCCATACCGTGCGCAAAAGGGCATTGCGCTCCTGCGGTTTTCCGGCGCGTTCGGCCAGGAAAAGCATGAGCTTGAATTCGGTGGAGGTCAGCTCGACCGGTTCACTAGAGAGGTAAAATTTCAGCGAGTTTTTATCAAAGCGGAAGGGCCCGTGCTCAAAATCGACCGAGCCGGGAGCCGGGTCAGCTCGCTTGAGGATGGCCTGCACGCGGAGCATCAGTTCCTTCGGGCTGAACGGCTTGGTCAGGTAGTCGTCGGCACCGGCCTCAAGCCCGTGGATGCGATCCTCGGTCTGGGCGCGCGCGGTGAGAATGATCACCGGAATTTCCGCACATCGCGGATCGCGGCGGATTTCCCGAAACACCGAATAGCCATCGCGGCCGGGCAACATGACATCCAGCACGATGAGGTCCGGCCTCTCGCGAAGGGCCAGCTCGCAGCCCTTGATGCCGTCGTAGGCTTTTAGCACCTCGAAGCCTGCGCGCTCCAAGTTGAAGCCAATCAGGTCGGCGATGTCCTGCTCGTCTTCAACGATTAAAATCCTGCGCATTGCTTTTGACAATAGGTGGCTGGGGCAGAAAGCGGAAAACCATCGCATGTGACAATTTGGTCACAAAGGACGGATCCCGCTGATGGCCCGAGTTTCAATGCCTCTGGGCCAGCCGCCAACACTTTTTGTGGCCGAGGAAAATCCATTCACCGGCCGGCAAGCCATGCGTCGATCCCACCTTGCACATTCGTCACACGCGGGAAACCGCTCTCGAGCAAAAGTTTCACCGCCCGGGCCGAGCGGGCGCCGGATTTGCAATGGACGATGATTTCACGGTCGCGCGGCAGCTGCGCGAGCATCGAGGGAAGCTCACGCAGCGGGATCAGGCGCGCGCCATCGATCCGCGAAACCGCGTGCTCGTGCGGTTCACGCACATCGATGAGGAGCCCATCGAATGCCCCGTTCAAAATCTCGCGCAAGCGGTCGGTCGTGATCGCCGGCACCTCATCCAGAGATGCCGCGCAGGCGATCGATGCCAGCGTTTCGGCATTTGCGACGGAATCGATCGTTGGCGACGCGCCGCACAAACGGCATTGCGGATCGCGACTGATGCGCAGGCTGCGAAATGATGATTTGAGCGCGTCGTACACCGTGAGCTTGCCAAGCGGCAACTCGCCGATGCCGAGGATCAGCTTGAGCGTCTCCATCGCTTGGATCGAACCAATGATGCCCGGCAACACGCCCAGTACACCGGCTTCCGCACACGACGGCACGCTTCCCGGTGCGGGCATCTCCGGCACCATGCAGCGATAGCAAGGTCCGCCAAGATGCGG
>JBIKIR010000089.1:0-3305 GCA_044361475.1 Luteolibacter sp.
GAGCGAATAAGCCGTCGAGCCAGTGGGCGTTGCGATGATCAATCCATCAGCCCGGTAATCATTGAGCATTTCGTCGTTCACGCGTGCACGAAGCGAAACCAGTCTGCCGGTATCGCCGCGGGCAAGCGTCACTTCATTGAGCGCGATGAATTTTTGAGCGGCCTTGCCCGGTCGATGCCAGGTTGCCTCCAACAGCGTGCGGGTGCTTGTCGTGAAACGACCAGCAACGATCGCATCGGCGAACACTTCGATTTCATCATGATGGCAACTGGTAAGAAAACCGAGCGTGCCGACATGGATGCCGGCGACGGGTTTTTCAAAATCACCCAAGAGTGAAACCGCGTGGAGCATCGTGCCATCGCCGCCGATCACCACCGCGAGGTCAACTTCTTGAGCGAAGTCCGATGCAGATATGCCATGTGTTTCACCGGCCAAAGCGGCTGTCGCGCTTTCCAGCAGCATGCGTATGCCTCGGGCCTCGAGGGCACGGCGAAGATCCACAAGAGCCGGCAATGAGCCTTGCTTGCGAGGGTTGGCGATGATTCCGACTTTCACTGGCGCATTAGCGATAAACGCGAATCAGCGTGCTGGCAAGCCCTCTGGAGCTTCTAGCTCAGCGTTTCGCCGCATCGGCCTCGATCCATGACCACAGCGAGTCGAGCCCGGCGCTGACCTTGGCCTTCGAGGCATCGAGGTCGGGACTGGGTGCGGATTTGCCAAACAGGTAGAATTTGATCTTCGGTTCGGTGCCCGAGGGGCGGACAGCGAACGAGCGGCCATCCTCGAGGTCGATGAAGAGCATCTTCTCTTTGGGGATGAGATCCCCTTCTTGGTCGTAGAGGTCCTGACGCGAGAAATCGCGGGTGCGGAGGACTGGCGAGCCATCGACGATGTTGGGCGGGTTGTTCGCGTAGGAATCGGCGAGAGCCTGGATTTTTGCGGCACCATCGGCGCCTTCCATCACCACCGACTTGCCGGCCTCGAGGTGGTAGCCGTACTCGCGGTAGATGTCGTCGAGCAAATCGGGAATGGTGCGGCCGAGCGATTTCGCGTAGGCCGCGACCTCCGCAAACATCAGCGTCGCGCCATTCGCATCCTTGTCGCGTACCGAATCCGAGCCGAGGTAGCCGTAGCTTTCCTCGCCGCCGAACACAAAGAAGCGCGAGTACTCGAGGCGCAGCAAGCGCGTTTGCTCTTCGGTGAGCGAGCGGTAATCACCCTTCTTGTCGGCGGGGATCGCGTCTTCGTATTTGCGAAGCTTCGACGAGATGTACTTGAAGCCGGTGAGCGTGTCGACGATGCCAACGCCGAAGCCATCAGCGATCGCGCGTTGAAGTTCGGTGGTGACAAAAGTTTTGATCAACACCGCGCGGCTGCGATTTGACTGCGTGAGCCAGCCAAGTTCGAAGCAGGTCTTGAGGCGATACCATGCCATCAGCGAGCCAATCTGATTGCCGGTGAGCAATTGCATTTCCCCTTTCGCATTGCGGACCACCACACCCATGCGATCCGCATCCGGATCGGTGCCGATCACAATTTCGGCGCCCGATTCAATTGCGAGATCGACGCCCATCTTGAGTGCCGGGGCGTTCTCGGGATTTGGGGATTCGACGGTGGGAAAGCGACCATCCTGCACATCCTGTTCGGGCACGGTGAGCACCTCAAAGCCGAGGCCGCGTAGCATCGGCACATTGATGTGGCCACCGGTGCCGTGAAGGTTGGTGAAGACCACCTTGGTCGAGACACCTTGCAACAGCGATGGTTTCAAAAGCAAGGATTTGAGACGCTCGACATAGCGTGCGTCCATTTCGGCACCGAGCACGATGATCTTGCCGCGTTCAATTTCGGGCACTGCGTCGTAGCGTTCGCTGGTGACGGCATTGACCTCGGAAATGATGGCCGAGGCGTGAGGCTCGACGATTTGTGCGCCATCATTGAAGTAGGCCTTGAAGCCATTGTCATGTGGCGGGTTGTGACTCGCGGTGAGCACCACGCCCGCATCGGCGCGAAGTTCGCGCACGGTGAATGAAAGTTGCGGAGTCGAGCGAGGACCTTCGAAGAGGTATGCGTCACAGCCGTGCTCGGATGCGACCTTGGCACAGAACTCGGCGAAATCGCGCGAGAAGTGACGCGTGTCGTGACCGAACACAAGGGCGGGCTTGCGACCTGCTGGCGCGGATCTTTTGGCGTAGGCAATGAGTCCGCGTACCGCGCGACCGACATTGTAGAAATTCATCGTCGCAGTTCCGACGCATGGATGCTCGGGCCGCCCGTTGGGACCACCGGCGCCTTGTTCGGATTTTGCGATCACGCGACCGATCGTGCGTCCACGCAGACCACCGGTGCCGAAGGCGAGAGTTTTGTAAAAGCGATCGTTGAGCTCACCCCAATGGCCATCTGCCGCCAACTCGCCGATCACTCGCGCGGCAAGATCCGAGGATGACCCTTGGACGAGGGCTTCGATGTTGATTTTTGCCGATGCCAGCAATTTACCTTCGGCCACAGCGGCGGTGAGAGTCGCATCAAGGTTGCTCATGTCGCGGCGGATCATAAGACAAACCCGCCGCATGGCAATGCCGCCCGTGCGTGAAATTTCACTCTGGCGCGGTGATCAAATCCGGTCGAGCAGCACATCCTCGCCCAGCACCACCAAATCGACCGAGCCCTTGAGCGTCTTGTCGAGGAAGGGCGTGTTCTGCGATTTCGACTTCATGAAATCGCGGGTGAAGGTCGTTTCGCCCGCAGTGTTGAAAAGCAGCAGATCGGCGGCGGAGCCTTCCTTGATCGCGGGCACCGGCAGACTCATCAGTCGACGCGGTTCGGCCGCGAAGCGCTTCACCACCAGGTCCCAACCAAAGGCTCCGGTGGCAACGAAGTAGTGGTACAGCGAAACGAGCGCCGTATCGAGGCCGGTGATGCCATTCGGGGCGCTGACAAAATCCAGTGATTTTTCGAATGGCGTGTGCGGCGCATGATCGGTGGCGATCAGGTCGAATGTGCCGTCGATCAATCCTTCTAACAACGCCGCGTTGTCCGCCTTGGTGCGCAGCGGCGGGTTCATCTTGTAGTGGGTGTCGTAGTCGCCGATGTCGTCTTCGCAGAAAATCAGGTGGTGCGGTGCCACTTCGGCAGTGACCTTCACATCGCCGCGCTGCTTCCACCAGCGAATCGTTTCCATGCCGATCTTGCTGGAAACATGCTGGATGTGGATGTGCGCGCCAGTCGCGTGAGCGAGGCGGATGTCACGATCGATGATGATCTCTTCGGCGCAAGCCGGCGAACCTTGGATGCCGAGGCGGTAGCTC
>JBIKIR010000104.1:0-3271 GCA_044361475.1 Luteolibacter sp.
TGTCAAAACCACCCCAAATAACCAAAACCAACCCAAGCGTCGGGTGTCATGAATCCTGGCGCAACGACTTCACCCCTCCGGTGTCATTTATCATTGGCGCAATACGAATTGTGGCTGGGTCTGGCGCAGACAACAGAAGTTCAAACCACGAAAAACACGATATACCACGAAAGGGAGAGGTTCATGATTCGCGATGAGCCCGCTCGTTTGGATCAAATGGGAAATGCCTTCGTTTTCGTGCTTTTAGTGAACTTCGTGGCTTCTTCATCACCCCGGCATCAGGTCGATGCCGAAACGCCGCAGGACCGCCACCATGATCCAAAAAAGCGCGGCGGTGATGAGGCAGTTCAAGCCCAGCGCCGACCAAAAGCCCCAGCCATGGCGCCACATCCATGGCAGAATCAAAAACATCGGCAGGGTCGGCAGTACAAACCAAAAGGTACCTTCGGCGTGGTTCGCCAAGCGCTCGCTCGACTGACCGCTTTGATGCATCCAGATCATCGCCAGCAGCGAAGTGAGCGGCAGGGCAATCAGAAGTGCCGAAAGCCGGTCGTTGAAGAGCTGGACCTTGTTCACCGCGACGATGATCAAGGCACTCAGGAGCCATTTCGCCAGATCCAGACCCGAAAAAGACAGCAGTTTATCCCAAAATTGAGCAGTGAACATGGGTGGAATCATGAAAAATCAGGCGGCGGAAGGTCAATTTGATTTTCCAGCCCAAAACAAACCATTCGGTTGGTACTTTTGCTTGATCTTGCCATTTTCCATCGAAGGCGCGAGGGTTTTGGCATGAAGTTTTTATCCCTTGGGTCGCGGGTTATGGGTTTGATGTTGGCCATTTCGCCTGTGGGCATGGCCTTGGATGCGGCGCGCAAGGAACAGATCGGCCGCAAGATTTGGCAAAACGAATGCGGTGGTAGCGTGAGCGGGCTCACAACATGGAATGCGGGCGAGGAATTTCCCTCGCTGGGAATCGGGCATTTCATCTGGTACCCGGGGGATTTCAAGGGGCGCTTCGACGAGAGCTGGCCGAGCTTTGTGAGTTACGCGAAAAGCAAGGGAGCGAAGTTGCCGGAGGTCGCGCTCGAGCGTCACAGTCCGTGGACGAGCAAGGCGCAATTTCAGCGTGAGTTCGATGGAGCGCGCCTCAGTTCGCTACGCAAATGGCTGGCGGGCAACATCACGCTGCAAACGGATTTCATCATCGCGCGTTCGCGGGCGGCGCTGCCAAAAATTCTCGATGCGGCCCCCGCTTCAGAAAAGAAGCGCATCGAGGCCAACTACCACAAGGTCGCTACCACACCGCAGGGAACTTACGCGCTGATCGATTATGTGAACTTCAAGGGCGACGGCTGCTCCAAGGCCGAGCGTTACAATGGCCGCGGTTGGGGCCTGCTGCAGGTGCTCGGCGAAATGCGCGATGTGAGTAGCGGTCCATCGGCCGCGAAGGAATTTGCGGCCGCCGCCAAACGCGTGCTTTCAAGACGCATCGACAACTCCCCACCCGAACGCGGCGAAAAACGCTGGGAACCCGGTTGGCACAATCGCTGCGATACTTACGGAAGGCCGCTGTGAGAGAGGGCTTGGGGGAGGTGCCGGCTAATTTTGTCGCTCGCCATTTTCATGTGACAACATGGGCGTGGTTTTTTGATTGACGGATTACCATAACAGTAATGCCATTTTCTTAGCTGTAAGAGCGCGTGTGGTTCAGCGTCCTAAAAGCTGCTTAATCCCAAAATCATTAAATAAACATGAAATCAAAAATCTACATGATGGTTCCATTTGCCTTTTTTATGGCAAGCTGTGCCTCAATCGTATCGAAGTCAGAATACCCCGTGTCCTTAACCAGTTCACCAGCAGGTGTTAAAGTATTAGTGAAAAAGAATGGCATGGTTATCCATCAAGGAGTTACCCCATCCATGGTTACACTTTCTGCCAGAGGAGGTTTTTTCTCGCCGGCTAAATATCAGGTGGAATTCAGCAAAAAAGGAGCACCTGCGCAGACCGTGCCGCTAACTGCTGACGTCAACGGTTGGTATTTTGGAAATTTTATTTTTGGAGGCCTGATTGGCCTTCTGATTGTGGATCCGGCTACTGGCGCAATGTGGAAACTGCCTGAAAATGTTAATACCACATGGATGCCGCTCGCTTCCGTCACCAGTGAAAATGGCAAGACGCTCAATATCGTTGATCGCTCTTCCGTGCCTGCGAACTTGGAAAGTCAACTCATCGCGCTTCGCTAAGCTAGATTGTGTCGTCACGAGATTGATAACCACAGAAGAGCACATCGGAACTGAATCGCTGCCAGATAGGATGAAAGTCGTTTGGCGTAACGTGTCGCGATGCCACGCCAATCCTTGAGGCGCAAAAATGCGTTTTCTACCAAGTGTCTCAACTTGTAGAGATGGCGGTCGAAGTCGCGTGGGTTCTTGCGATTGGATCGGGGCGGGATCACCACTTCCATCCCGCTCTCCTTTGCCTGTTCCTCTACGGCGTTGGAATCATAACCTTTGTCTGCAATCAAAGCCTTCGCCTTGATATCGAAAATCAACTCGCCAGCTTGCGTACAATCCGCAACGGGACCTGCCGTAACAACAACTCGGACCGGCATACCATGCGCATCCACGGCCAGATGTATCTTGGTGTTTCGCCCCCTTTTGTGAGGCCGATACCCTCAGTACCTCCCTTTGCCCCAGCAGCGTGCTGATGAGCTTTGACGTGACTTGCGTCGATCATTAGCCATTCAAAGTCAGGATCACTCATCAACGCCTCCAACAATCTTTCCCAATGCCCTTTATCCCTCCAACGACAGAAGCGTCGATGAGTATTCTTCCAGTCGCCGTAATCGGATGGCAGATCCCGCCAAGGCGCCCCGGTACGCAGGATCCATATCACAGCATTAATGAAACGGCGGTTATTCTCGGCAATGCCGCCCCAACTTCCCGCTCGACCGGGTAGCAGTGGTTCTAGAATTACCCATGCTCGGTCGGATATATCGTGTCGATGAAGAGTCTTTCTCACTCGAGAAAGATCAACAAATGCAAATTATAACGTCAAGTTAATCTCGTGACGACACGCCCTAGCCTTTGTAAGTTGAAAAATTGACGCCTTGGTGCACTTTGCATCAAGGCGTTTCAATTTTAGCCTAGAATCCGCAGTTGGGAAGCGGATGGGGGGCGCAGGTGAGTCATGTGACCGCTGATGAGGCAGCTTGCGTCGGGTCAAACAGCAGCCACGGAGGGGCTTTTCCCATGCTCAAGCTCAACTGCGG
>JBIKIR010000090.1:0-3263 GCA_044361475.1 Luteolibacter sp.
CGTTATTCAAAGGATATATCAACCACCCGTAAAAAACTCGCAATCGGCATTCCGCCAAAACCCTCGTGACGCCTTGCAAACTCAAGGCTCAGGGCTCGCCATGTCCAGACTGTGGGACGGCAGTGAATTTAGAATTTCATTTCACACCCATTCCGGCATTTCCAAACGGAACTCCGGAATCCGAGTAAAGATCCAATCACCCGTCGCGGTTTCACCAAAAAACGCACCCTCCACGACCGCAGGCCCGGCCACGACATGGTAGCTGTTGTACGAAAAGTGCCCGCCCGGCTCAATGCACGGATTTTGTCCGACGATCCCCTCGCCCTCGACGACGATCACTTCACCATCCACCTCACGCACCACCCATTTGCGACCTCGCAAGGTCACCGGCACCGCCGAGTCGTTGAAAATCGAGATGAAATACACAAAGGGGTGCGGCTTGTTCGCCGGCGCCTCAAGGTTGGGCATGTAAACGACATCATCCACCTTCACGCGGAGACCCTCGTATTCCTTCATTGCTCCGGACATGCCGCGAATGCTTGGCAGTCCCGGACCCCTTGCCAAGCATGAAAGAAGTTTGCGCCACCGTGCGATGGGGTTAGTCATGGGCATGCAACGAACGATCCCCGCCGCACTTACCATTGCCGGATCCGACTGCTCCGCTGGTGCCGGTGCCCAGGCCGACCTCAAGACCTTCCAGCACTTCCGCGTTCACGGACTCACCGCCATCACCTGCGTGGTTTCGGAAACTGCCCTCACCGTCCGCGCGGTGCATGCGGTTCCTCCGGCGATGCTCGAGGATCAACTGAGCCTCATGCTCGACTCCTTTCCACTCGCCGCCGCCAAATCCGGAATGCTTTTCAGCGCCGCCCACATCGAAGTGGTCGCCCGCGTGCTGCGCAAGCACCCGCAGCTTCAGTTGGTCGTCGATCCCGTCATGATCGCCTCCACCGGCGACCCATTGCTCGAGCCCGATGCGATCGAAGCCTACCGCGAACTGCTCTTCCCCCTCGCCTCGCTCATGACCCCCAACCTCCACGAAGCCCAAGCCCTCCTCGGCAAACCCATCGCCCACGAGTCCGAACTCGACGCCGCCGCCATCGAGCTTCAACAAAAATACAACACTGCCATTCTGCTGAAAGGCGGTCACCTCGATCACCCCGAATGCATCGACGCCCTCGCCGAGGCAAACGGCATCCAGCGCTTCAGCTCACCCCGCCTCGCCGTGCAAGCCTCCCACGGCACCGGCTGCACTCTCTCCGCCGCCATCACCGCCCAACTCGCCCACGGCGCATCACTTCCCGTCGCCGTGGCCAACGCAAAATCCTACCTCAACGAAACCCTCCGCCAATCCTACAGCTTTCAATCACCAAACGGCGAAGTCATCCACGCGCTGAATCAGGGAACGGATTTTGAGGAGTGAGCGATCAAGCGACCTGTTCGTAGAGATACCTCTGAAAACTGGCGAACACCTTTCCGATTTCTTCGGGCTTACCGAGATCCGCCAAGGCATCTGAAATGGAGTCGTGGTATCTGAGGCGCAGCAAAGGATTGAGCTTGTCCTGATCGAGTTCTCCCACACCCACGCTCACATAATGCTGCAAAACAAAATCAAGGAATGCCTGATACTTGGTGCTGAATTGATTGTGGATCGATAGCCGCGCATGCCTTGCACGATGCTCGCGGGTGATGGGTGGCGAGGCGTAGGCCACATAGGAAAGCACATCGAAAATGTCGGATTTCTCGGCATCGATGATCCTCTGCATTTCGGCCAGTTGTTCGCTGCCGAAACCCTGCTCAGCGAGGCCTTCTAACAGTTTTTTTCTTGTCTCGGGATTGCTCCAGATGGCCCGCAGTTCGTTCTCGTCCTTAAAGAATTCCGGTAGCTTGCCATAGAGCGATTCCATGAACTGCTGCGCAGACATGGGCGTACCATCAGGGTGCCAAAAGCTCGTCATCATCATGTGCTGGATGCTGCGAGCTTTGCCGTCGGCGAGCTTGACCTTTACCTTATTGCGCGGAGCAGGAACCTTCGGCTCAGGCTCGGGTGACTGCCTAGGATTGGGATCCACCACCTCAGGCTTGGGCTCCGGCTCCAGCGGCTCACCATCCCACTCGGGATCGCTAAAATGCAGGTGCGCTTTGACGAAGTCGTAAATCGTGAAGTAATCCTTGCCGTCGTAGAGTCGGGTTCCGCGACCGACGATCTGTTTGAACTCGATCATCGAATTAACCGGCCGCATCAACACGATGTTGCGCACATTGCGGGCATCCACTCCGGTCGAGAGCTTCTGTGAAGTGGTGAGGATGGTCGGGATGCTTTTTTCGTTGTCCTGAAAATCCCGCAGATGCTTCTCACCCAGCGCGCCATCGTTCGCCGTCACGCGGTGACAGTAGTCCGCGTCCTTGCTGGTGGAAATCTGGTTGATGCAGTCGCGTACAAAAAGCGCGTGCTCTTGGGTGGCGCAGAAAACCAGCGTCTTCTCGCTTTGTTCGATCATGCCCATGAAGATCTCCACGCGCTTTCGCTCGCGTTCCTTGATCTCGATGTTGCGGTTGAAATCCGCCTCCTCATAGACTTTTCCCGCCTCGATTTCACCTTCGACTACCGTGTCATCGGCAGTGAAGGTGTAATAATCCATCGTCGTTTGGATCTGCTTCACGCGGAAGGGCGTGAGAAATCCGTCGTTGATTCCATCCTTGAGCGAGTAAGTGAACACCGGCTCGCCGAAATAGGCGTAGGTATCGACATTGTCCTTGCGCTTTGGCGTGGCGGTGAGGCCGAGATGCACGGCGGGCGAGAAATAATTCAGGATCTCACGCCACGAGCTTTCGTCTTTCGCACCACCGCGATGGCACTCGTCGATGACGATGAAGTCGAAAAAGTCCTTCGTGTATTCGCCGAAGTAGGGCGAATCGCCCGGACCGCTCATGAAGGTCTGGAAGATCGTGAAAAACAAACTGCCGTTCTTCGGCACCCGACCCTTCTTGCTGATCTCGCCCGGCTCAACTCTTACTAGCGCATCTTCAGGAAATGCCGAGAACGCATTGAAGGCCTGATTCGCCAGAATGTTCCGATCCGCGAGAAACAAAATGCGCGGGCGGCGCGATGGCTCGCCCGACAAGTTCCAGCGGCTTTGAAAAAGTTTCCACGCGATCTGGAATGCAATGAAGGTCTTGCCCGTGCCCGTCGCCAGCGTGAGCAGGATACGCTCGCGCCCGGCGGCTAGGGATTCCAACACACGCTCGACTGCGATGTCCTG
>JBIKIR010000025.1:0-39444 GCA_044361475.1 Luteolibacter sp.
GACGGTTAATCATTCCGCGAGGAATAAGGTTGAGCATTTGCTTAAGGACGACCACATTGGCGCGGGTTGGTGTAGTTTTGTTCATACACCCTACCGAGTGGCAGGGATTTCAACTCAACACCAGCCCGTTTTTTCCGCTCCAAACTAAGCCTTCCTGTGGGATGACTGTGATTCAATTTGTTATCTGTATTCGAGGCATTGGCGCAGAACGATCCGTGCTCGTTCCAAGCGCTTACGTAGGGTGGTTGTGTTGATCTCCAGTAGTTTTGCGGCGTCATGGCCGTCGTGTTCTGCGCCGTAGTAGGCATCGACAGCCACACCGAGTGTCTCCGGCAGTTTTTTTCTGCATTCACCGAGTTTCTCAAGTAATGAGGATTGTCCCTCTTCACCGGTCCATTCGCGAATGGACGCCTCCAAGTCCTCCAATTCGGCTTCCTCCAAAGACACCTCCCAGTTGTTTCTGCGGCAGTGTTCTCGCCATTTGTTTCTGACGATTCCTCTCAGCCATGATCCAAAGTCCCGACTTACATCAAATCGGCCGATTGCTTTCCACGCTGCAAGCAAAGAATCCTGGACGACGTCCTTGGCGTGTTCGTGATTTCCCATGGTTAAGACACGAGCATAAGCCATCAGTGGTCGATGATGCTCGTCGATCAATTGGGAAAAGCTCGTGTGGTTCATGTTCTGAGGCAGGGGTATGGAGGTAGCTAAGTTCATGAGGGTCACCATACATTGACTCCAGGTCTTTATGATGTGACATCAATTGGAAATATTTTTCCGAAGGCTCTGATGAGTCTGAATACTTGCATTGGTTGGTGTTTTAAAAAAACACAAAATTATGATTGTTTTTTGTTTGCGGCGGGAATGACCCCAAGGTTGCCCGGGAGCATTTCCCGTGGATGATGGGTGGCGGATGAGTGTATGGACGGAACAAGCGCTGCGTGGGGCGGCATCATGGCGGGCCTTCAAGGAGGGCGTGGCTTTGCGTGATGCTGGGGCGGTGGTGGAGGCGAAAAAAACCGAGGGTGGATGGCTGGGTGCCGTGCGGGTTGGAAAGCGGGTTTTTCGTGTGGGGGTGGTGGTGAAGTCGGCGTCCGACTTTGAGGTTCGTTGCTCGTGCCCGGAGAATCAGGCGAGTGGCGAGGTGTGTTGTCATGCGGTGGCAACGAGTTTGCAGGCTTTGTCGGGCGCGGATGCCGTGAAAACGCCGGATGAGGCGAAGGCGTCATCTGCGCAAAAATCCGCGTGGGATTTGGTGCTGCCGGGAAATTGGCGGGATGCCTTGCGACGCGGAAAACTGAGCGTTTTGGTGCGTGAATCAAAGGCCGATGAAATTTCCGGGGCGGATGAAAAACTTGGGCTTTGGTTGGGGTCTCAGCGAGTGGCGCTGAGTCCGGAGACGCATTTGCATCTGGATGGAAAAAAGGTCGATGATTTTTTGTCGGCGATCATCGATCATCCTCGTTTGCGGATGGGGCAGTCGCCTGACGCCTTGCAAATTTCCAAAGGAGCAAGGATTGCGGTGTCGGAAGTGCAGAATGCCGGTGATGTGGTGCGCCTGATCCCTGCTGCGACAGAGGCCGAGTGGCATGAGCTTGGTGGGGCGTATTGGCAGGCAAGTGAATTGGCGCTCGAGCGTTTGGGTGATGGGTTGATGCCCGATGTGGGTGAAAAGATCATGCGAGGCCTCGCGCGGAAAATTCCGGTCGAATTGCCGATGCTCGAATTTTTGGATCGCATCGGGTTGTTTCAAAACTGGCTCGAATTGCCCGAGTCGGGATGGCTTGGATCGCTGCATTTTGTGCCCGCGTGCTTTGAGGCGGTCCTGGCCTTGGATGGAGCTTTGTCGCGTGTGGAGGCGAGGATTTCGCTTCGTTATGAGGGTGGTGATGCCGTTTTTCCGATGTCTGGAAGTGTTGCCGCATTGCCGCGTTTCGCGGGGGATCGCTGTGAGGTGCGCGATTTGGCGGGCGAGGCCAAGGTGCTTGAGACGATGTGTGCCGCGGGATTTGATTTTTCGGTCAACGAGCGTGGAGTGCTTGCGGGTGAAGCGGCGGTGATTGGCTTTTTTTCCCGTGTTCTGCCGAAACTGCGAGGGGCATGGAAAATTGACGAGAGCGCGAATTTCAAACGGGCGCGTGAAAAGGTGGTGTTAGTTTCTCCGCGCATTGAGATTCAGGGCTCGGGCGATGATTGGCTCAATTTTGATTTGTCGTATGAAACGAGCGATGGCGCGCGTGTGCCTGCGGCGGAGATCCAGCGCATGCTGCGGTCCGGCGCTGGGGTCGAGAAGCGCAGCGATGGACGGCGCATCATTTTGTCCGATGAAATTGGTGGTTTGATCGATCCCTTGATGGCTGAGCTCGATGTTCGCCAAGAGGGTGGTCACTATGAGGCAAGGGGTGTCTCGGTGGATGTGGTGAAGGAGCTTTGTGAAAATTTTTCGAAATCGGGCTCTGTCGAAATCGCCGGGTCAGTCGAGTCATTTCAAAAGCCATCAACGCTGGTGGCTGAGGCGAGGCCATATCAGTTGGCAGGCGCGGCATGGATGGCGGATCGTCTGCGGCGATTTGGTGGGGTCTTGCTGGCCGATGACATGGGTCTTGGCAAAACTCTGCAGGCGATTGCGGTGATCGAGCATTTGTTTGAAGCAAATCCTGATGAGTCCGGCCTTGTGCTGGTGGTGGCGACGGCGTCCTTGCTGGGCAACTGGCGCGCGGAATTCGCCAGGTTTGCGCCAAAGCGAAGGGTCGTCGTGCTGCATGGCGCGGGGCGCGAGAGTTTGCGCGAAGGGGTGCGTGATGGTGATGTCGTGATCACGAGTTATGGTACCTTGGCGCGCGATCTTGTTTGGCACTTGGGGCGTGAGTACCAAGCGGTCGTGGTCGATGAGGCGAGCTTGATGCGAAATCCTGATACCGATCATGCCCGGGCCTTGTTCAAATTGCGCGGCAAGGCACGGATCGCGCTGACCGGTACACCGCTTGAAAACGGGGTAGGGGACTTATGGTCGATTTTCCGATTCGTGCTGCCGGGTTGGCTTGGGGTGCGTGAGGACTTCAAGCAGCGGTATGAATTGCCACTGCGGGCCGTGGGTGGTGACTCCGGTGTGATGGCGCGACTTCGCCTGCGCTTGAAGCCGCTCATGTTAAGACGCAGCAAGGAGCAGGTGGCACCTGATCTGCCATCGAAATTGATCATCGACGAGTGGTGCGAACTCACGGATCAGCAGAAGAGCGTGTACCGGGACTTGCAGGTCGAAGGGCGCAAGCTCGTGCAAATCGCTGGTGATTCCGGTAATGCGGCGGCTGTCCGGATGCGGATGCTCACCGCTTTGCTGCGGCTCAGACAGGCCTGTTGTGATCTATCGTTGCTTGGAAACGAAGGGTTGAAACAGTTGTTGGCCTCGGAGAGGTCCGCCAAAATGCAGCGCCTATTTGAGCTTCTCGAAGAAGCAATTTCTGGAAATTATAAAATACTGATATTTAGTCAATTCCAGAAGCAATTACTCGAAATCGAAAAGCATATTCACGAGCGTCAGTGGAGCTGTTTGAGGCTCGATGGGCAGACGCGAAATCGTCAGGCTCTTGTCGATAAGTTTCAATCAAGCGATGGTCCGCCGGTGTTTTTGATCAGCCTCAAGGCCGGCGGTTATGGACTGAACCTGACTGCGGCCGATGTGGTGATTCATTTTGATCCGTGGTGGAATCCTGCGGCTGAGGCGCAGGCGACTGACCGGGCGCATCGGATCGGCCAGACGCGGCCGGTGACGGTTTATCGTTTGCTGACCCGTGGCACGGTGGAGGAAAAGGTCGTGCGGATGCAGGCGGGCAAGCGCGAGTTGGCGGCGGGGCTCGACGAGGAAGGTGGCGGCGATGGCGGCCTGACAGCGGCCGAGATGAGGTCGGTGCTGACCGGCGATTGAGACGCTCCATTGCCACGACAATGAAGATGCGGCTTCTTCACCCGCGATCTCTACCTCTTCAGGCTTCGTTGAGCGCGACTTCGAATGCCTTGATGAGCGTGTCGGTCGGTTCCTGGCCGCAGGAGATGCGGATGAGTGAAGGGTGGACGCCGCAGGCTTCGGCCCATTCGAGTTCCGAGTAGTGGGCGAGCATCACATAGGGGCAGACCAGTGTGAAGTTGGTGCCGAAGCTTGGGCCCTTGGAGAGGCGGAGGGCGTCGTAGAAGGCGGGGGTTTTCTTGAGGTTTTTGAGCGTGAAGGAAAGCAGCCCGCCGTAGCCGCCGGTTTTGCGGCGGATGAGGTCGTAGTTCTCGCGGGTGGTGATCGACGGGTGCCAGACGGCTGCGACGGCCGCGTGATTTGACAGCCATTCGGCGAGGGCGCTGCCATTGGCGTTGATCACATCCATGCGTTGCGGGTAGCCCTTGATGTTGGAGAGTAGGACTTCCGCATCGCCGATGTAGAGGGGCGAGACTGATTCGGATTCGGTGGCGAGATGTGAGGTGAAAATCGCCGCGAAGGGCGAGTTTTTCGCGACGGTCGCCATGCCGGCCATGACATCGCCTTCGCCGGAGATCCATTTCGTGAGGCTGCCGGTGACGACATCGGCGTAGGGGAGCGCGTCGACATTCGAGGGTCCGCAGGCCGAGTCGTCGACGATCAATGGCGTGGCTCCCATCGCGCAGGCTTCGGCGATTTTTTTAAGGTCGGCGGTGCGCAGGAGTGGGTTGCTTGGCGCCTCAGTGAAGACGCCGGCAAACTCGCCGCGGCTGATGCGTTTGAGGGCCTCATCGAAGGGTTCGCCTTCGGCTTCATTGAGGTAGACCGCGCCATTGCCGAAGTGTTCCTGGACCTTGAGTCCATCGACATAGGGGAACTCGATTTGCAGGGTTTTTTTGCCTTGGGCAAGTCCAGGCAGCGAGCGCAGGACAGCGGTGATGGCGGCCATGCCGCTGGAGAAAACGAAATTGTGGTCGGGCGCGGATCCGTAGATCGGTGCGAGGGCTCTGGCGATGAGGTGGGATTTTGATCCATCGCGAAGTTTGCCATCGAGAAAATCCTGGGCCTGGCGGCTGCTGATCACTTCGCCGGAGAAGCGCCAGTAGGCGTCGATATCGGCCTTGGCTTTTTCTGGAAACACCAGCGCCTGGAGGCCGTGGTAGCTGGTGATGCGCAGGGCGGTACCGCTGCGTTGCTCGACCCAGCGGTGGGCGCGCTGGACGGAGCTTTTCGTCGGGAAAATCGCGACCTGTTCCTGGTCGTTGGCGATTTCCGCTCGCGCGTTGTCGAAGAGTCGCTCGACGGTGAGGTGTTTGAAAAACCGCGGGTACCCCGTGCGCATGCGCTTGAGGATTTTTTCACGACCTTCCTCGTAGCCGACGATCGAATCCCATGTCGGCAGGCAAACCGAACACGCGTGCGACGAATCAGGCAGTGGACGCCCGAGGTCATCCTCGGTCCACGCAGGGTCGCTTGTCAGGTCACGGGTCACAGTTCCTCCATGCCTGTGATCGGGACTTTGGGCAAGCGGGATTCGCATCGATGATGATGCGAATCCGTTGAGAATGATCGGGTCAGGGGATCGAGTCGAGGATCTGCTCGAGGGCGAGGACCGTGTAGGAGGTCACCAGGGTGGGGTTGGATTCCATCCAGCGGCCGTTGGAATTGACCCATGACCCGTCTTCGCGTTGGGCCGAGAGGAGCTTGTTGGCGAGTTCGGCGCGCCAATCGGCCTTCTTGCCGGACTCGAGCTGGAGTTGATCGACATTGGCGGCGGTGAGGGCCTTGGCCATGGTTTGGTAGTAATAGTAGAGCCCTTGGGCGCCCATGCCGGGGTTTTCTTCGACAGTGTAGTTTTTGCCGAGCCATTCCTTCACGGCGACGACGCGGGGATCCTCGGCGCTGAGTTTTGCATAGATGAACGAGAGGAGTCCGGCATAGGACATCGAGCCATAGGAGCGCAGGGCAGTGCGGCCTTCGGAGTTTTTCTCATCACCGGCTTTTGACTCGAAGGGCGAGTAAGCGAAGCCGCCCTTGTTTTTCGGGTCGTTCGAGGCCCATTCCTGATCGTTGGTTTCCTCGAGGTTTTGGCAGCGTGAAACAAATTTTGCGGCAGCGTCCCAATCGAGGTCGGGCTGATCGCCGTGTTTGCCGTCCTCGATGATTTTCTTTGAGAGCGCGAGTGCTTCTACGGCGAGGTAAGTGTTGGAAAGGTCGCTGTGTTCCTTGTTCGAGCCGTAGCCGACGCCACCGTCATTCGGGTTATCGGTTTCCTTTTTTTTGCCGATGTCCCACTGGTTGTCGATAAGGTGCTTGCGGGCCTTCACGATCGCTGGCTCGAAGTCGCTGCGGTTGGCGGCGGTGAGTGCCGTGACAGCGGTGGCGGTGTTGTAAACCGAGAGTCCGCGATTGTAGATGCCGCCGTCTTCCTTTTGTTGGGCGAGCAGCCAGGTAAAGCCTTTTTCGATGTGTTCGGGGAGCTTGGCTTTCTTGTCGAGATTCGGGTCGCGGACTGCGGCGTTGAGCGCGAGGGCGGTGAATGCCGGGAGGGCTGGCTCGTCCCAATAGCCTTCGGCATTTTGTTTGGCCTTGAGCCATGCGTTGCCGCGGGCGATCGATTGACTGACCTCTTGGCGCAGGGATTCGTAGCGGGCGTTTTGTGCGTTTGCCGAAACAAGTGTCGCGGCGAGCAGTAGGATGGTGGATTTCATGGTTGTTCGGTGGATTGAGGTTTCGGGTATGGAGCGATGATGAGGGTGAGATTTGTTCCTTCGGGTGGCACGCGATTTTCAAATGCGAGCCAGACTGTGTCGTCGCCGTTGTCTTTGCCGGGGTAATTGATCATGGCGGCGTTGGAGAGGAAAATGGCGGCGATGTCGCCGGTGGATTCCGCGACGAAGCGGCCTTCCTCGATTTGGGATCCGCCGTAGACCCAGTGGCTCGATGGCATCGCGGCCGAGGTGGTCGCGTGTTGGATCCACTCGTTTACGCCGATGCGTTCCGGTTTGCCGTCCTTGGCCCATTCCACATCGATGCTCACGCGTGCGGCTGCGCGGATGTCTTCGGCGACGACGGGGAAATTTCCGGAGAGCCCGCCGGTTTCGCTCGGCAGCGCGTAGAGTTCGGGTGATGGCTTGTAGCGGAGGAGCGTGATGGCGAGGTTGATGTCGCTTGGTGAGGTATCGGTCGTGAACAGGGCCTCGTGGATTTTTCCGTTTTCGTGAACGATGAGAAACTCGAGCAGGCCTTTGGCCATGTTCACCTTGGCCGGTATGCGGATTTCGCGGGTGCTTGAGTCGAATTCGATTTTGCCGACGCGGTAACGCTTGTCGTCGATTTTCTCGACCGTCGGTTTTTCCGCGGGTTTATCCGCAGGTGGTGGGGTGGGTGCGGTCGCTGCCTCATTGGCATGGAGGCAGGTGCTGATGATCAAGGGGAGGATCAGGCGCGGAAGCATGTAATTCACGGCAAGAAGATGGATGCGTATCAGGCGATGTGAAGCGGGAATTTCCGGGTGCTTGTGTTGGTGCCGTGCGAGCACAAAAAAGCCCCGGCCGGTGATCGGGCGGGGCTTTGATGGAAATGATGGTGTTTGCTGGATCAGCCTGCGCTCTTGACGAGCAGGGCGCGCTTGCCGACGCGGCTGCGGAGGTAGTGCAGCTTGGCACGGCGGACCTTGCCCTTGTTGAGAACCTCGATCTTGGCGATACGGGGAGTGTGAAGCGGGAACACGCGCTCGACGCCTTCGCCGTAGGAGATTTTGCGGACGGTGAATGAGGCATTCACGCTGGCGCCTTTACGGGCGATGACGAGTCCTTCGAAGATCTGGATACGCTCCTTGCCGCCTTCGACGACCCGGCAGTGGACCTTCACGGTATCGCCGACATTGAATGTGGCGACATCCTGTTTCAATTGTTCCTTTTCGATTTTGTTGATGATGTCCATGTGGTTCTCCTTGGCGGGAAATTCGTGTTTGGTTGCGTTCGGGCGGTGGGCCTTCGTGCGCGGGGGCGGATAGCTAGCGAATCCGCCGGGCAATTGCAACCGCGAAAATGAGCGAATTTCAGGGTTTGCCGTAGACTGCGGCCGGATCGAAGGATTTTCCTTCTTCGATCCATGCGAGTTTCGGTGCTCCGGCTTCCTGTGAAATGTGGATTTTCCGGTAAAAACACGATTCGCGACCAGTGTGGCAGGCACCCGCGCCGGCTTGATCGACCATGAGGATGAGGGCGTCCTGGTCGCAATCGGTGCGGATTTCGATGATTTTTTGGGTGTGACCCGAGGTGGCACCCTTGTGCCAGAACTCTTGGCGTGAGCGCGACCAGTAGACTGCTTCGCCGAGCTCGAGGGTGCGGCGCAGCGACTCGGCATTCATATAAGCGAGCATGAGCGGCTCGCGGGTCTGCGCATCCATGGCGAGTGCGGGGATGAGGCCATCGGCATCGAACTTCGGCGAAAAATCAGCGCCTTCCTCGACATCAGATTTGGCGCCTCGTGGTGCAAATGCGTGGGGTGAATTCATGCGCAGCATTTTGCCCGGGCGCGGGCGGGTGTCGAGGTTGGATTGCGCGGTGGGAAATTTGCGATGTGGGCGGCGGTGGTTTTTCGCGTGACCCGAATGCACGATCACGACAGAGTGCGCGCAACAAATTTGAAACTTATGGCAGACTTTAAATCATTCGAAAACAAGATGACGGCGGCGGGCATGGGCGATGCGGCGATCCGCGCGTTTCGCAGGAATTACAATGCCTTGCTTGCGAATGAGACCGGGATGATCGATGAGTCGCGCATCGAGCCCGCGAGTGGCGTGAAGTCCTTGGATGCGATCGGCGATGCGGCGGCTGACGCGGCATTGTTGGCACAAGCGGTGGTGATCAAGCTCAATGGTGGTCTCGGCACGAGCATGGGTTTGCAGGGTCCGAAGAGTTTGCTCGAAGTGCGTGAGGGCACGAACTTTCTTGATCTGATGGTGCGGCAGGTTTTGTCGCTGCGCGAATCGGCCGGTGCGCCGGTGCGTTTGTTGTTGATGAACAGCTTCAGCACGAGCGAGGGGACCTTGGGGCATTTGCAAAAGTACCGTGCGCAGGGCATGGCCGATGCGGCTCAGGTCGAGCTGATGCAGAACCGCATTCCCAAGATCGATGCGGAGACCATGCAACCGGTCGATTGGCCCGCCGATCGCGAACTTGAGTGGTGTCCGCCGGGGCATGGCGATTTGTATCCTGCCTTGGTCGCGAGCGGATGGCTCGATCGACTTTTGGCCGAGGGTGTGAAATATGCCTTTGTTTCCAATTCGGACAACCTCGGTGCGGTGATGGATCCCAAAATTTTGCGCTACTTTGCCGAGAGCGGCGCACCGTTTTTGATGGAGGTCACGCGACGCACGGCGGCGGATCGCAAGGGCGGGCATTTGGCGCGCAGGAACTCCGATGGTCGTCTCTTGCTGCGCGAGGTCGCGCAGTGCCCGGAGTCTGATCTCGAGGCGTTTCAAGACATCGACAAGCACCGCTATTTTAACACCAACAGCCTTTGGTTGAGGCTCGATTTGCTCAAGGAACAACTCGCGGCGGATGCTGGCGTGTTGCCGCTGCCGATGATCCGCAACCTCAAGACTGTCGATCCGCGCGACAAGAAATCAACGCCGGTGATCCAACTCGAAGTCGCAATGGGTGCGGCGATCGAGTGCTTCGAGGGCGCGGCGGCGATCGAGGTGCCGAGGAGCCGGTTCGCGCCGGTCAAGACCACTGGTGACCTGCTGGCTCTGCGCTCGGATGCCTACGAAATTTTGCCCGACGGGCAGGTGCGCTTGCACGGATCGAGGTCGGGCAAGCCGCCGCTGGTGGTGCTTTCCGACGAGTACAAGCTGGTGGATTCCTTGGACGGATTGGGTGTGCCAGGTTTGCTGCGCTGCGATTCGCTGACGATTTCCGGTCCGCTGAAATTTGCGGCCGGGGTGGTGATCGAGGGCAAGGTCGAGATCCGCAATGCCAGCGGGTCGATCAAGGAGCTGCCCGCTGGGACTTACTGCGACCGGATTGTGGAACTTTGAACAGTGGTTGGCTGGGGTGATTTTTTGAAATGCCGGGCTTGCCAAGCTCGGTCCGAGAATCTACCCCATCCGCCGCCATGGCATCGATTGGACCCTTTGATTTTCCGACCAGCGGATTTGACGCGGTAGTTTTTGACTTCGACGGCACCCTTGCCGACTCCATGCCCGCGCACTTCGAAGCGTGGTGTGAGGCGCTATCGATGTATGGTGCGGGTGGAGTTTTCAAAGAGGATGTGTTCTTCGCGATGGGTGGTCGCCCCACGCTCGACATCGTGGTTGAGCTGAATGACGAGTATGATCTGCGCCTCGATCCAGAGGCAGTGGCCTTTGCCAAGCGCGAGGCTTATTTGAAGCGCATTTCATCGATCGAGCTCATTGATGAAGTGGCGTCCTTCGCTGAATCGCTGCGCGGCAAGGTGCCGATGGCGATCGCGACCGGTGGCACGCGCATGGTCATCGAAAAGGCACTGAAGGTTGTTGGCATTTCTGATTGGTTCGACGAAGTCGTGACCGCCGACGATGTGGAGTTGGGCAAGCCCGCGCCGGATGTTTTTCTTCGCGCCTGCAAACTGCTCGGTGCAAGCCCCGCAAATGCCCTCGCGCTCGATGACGCGCCGGCCGGCATTCTCGCCGCCCAGCGCGCGGGCATGCAGGTGATCGCGATCCCGTCGCCGCTTACCTCGACGCGCGCGTGAGGGATTTATAATTTAGTATCGCGCTACTGCGTGGACTCGTGGGTTTTTGACCACTGATTTTACTGATGAACTGATTGAAGAAAGCGGACAGGCCTCGGGTGTCTGCAGCTTTTGATCAACAATCAGTCCAATTAGTGTTTTGTATCACCACTTCCATTCGAGGCCGGCGAAGATGCTGCGGCCGTCGCCGGGTTGCTGGAAATGGAAGTTCGAACTAGGATCCGTTAGAAACTTACAAGCACTTCATCGGCGATCCAGTCCTCAGTTCGTTCGCCGGACCTTTGCGGAGAAAGGTCCCTGCCGTTTTAGAGCTTTTGGCTCAAATCTGTAGCCGGTGGTTGGGGTTGGTTGATTTTTCAGCCGCGTTTTCTTCCCGATGTGAGGAAAAACAGCAGCACGCCGAGCAGTGAAACAAGAAACGCGCCACCGGTAAGGATGCCGAGCGTCCAGTCGCGAATCAACTTGTTGCGGATGAAGCCGAGCTTGTGGAAGTTGCTGAACACCGAGGCCTCGAACTGGCGTTCGTTGTCGGTGTGGCGGGTGACGCTACCAGTGGTGGTGGAGACATAGACGCGGGTGCCGAGCGCGTCGTCCGCATCGAAGCGATGAACCGGGAGGATGCGGAAGATGTTGATGTATTCGCGGTTGAAGGCGGTGAGGAAATCGGTTTTGCGCACCTCCTTGCCGCCGAGAAATAGCGAGGCGATTTGGCGCGCGTAGATCTCGTCCTGTGCTGGGTCGTGGCGGCCATCGATCGCGCTGAAATATTCGGGCTTGGGTCCGGCATTGGTGAAGATCTGGTACCATGGCTCATTGCCGATCATCCTCACATTCACCGCGACGGGCCTAAGGCCTTCGGGTAGGCGGGTGACGGCATCGGCGATGCTGGTGCGTATAGCTGCGGCATCAAGCCCCCCGCCCGTGGGACGGGCGGGGGGTGGGGCTGACTGCGTGTGCGTCATCACCATGTGCAACACGCCGCTGCCGGTGGACATCATGATGGTGAGGCTGAAGATCAGGCCAAGCCAACGGTGTGACTTGCGAATCCAGTTTGATTTCATGGGAATGATTTTTTTTGAGCTCACCACTTCCATTCGATGCCGGCGAAGATGCTGCGCCCGTCGCCTGGGAGGAACTGGCGTGAGTCTGCGCCTTTGGCATCTTCGATCACGCCGGTGGTGGCGGCGTAGGCTTCGTCGGTGAGGTTGCGGGCCTCGATGAACCATGAGATGCCATCGTCGATGCGGCGGCCGAATTTGAATCCGCAGATCGCGTAGGCATCGGCGGAGAAGGTGTTGCGGTGGTCGATGAATGATTCGACCGGTACCCATTCGAAAGTGGGCCCGGCGTACCAGCCGTCGCTATGCTGCCAGAGCAGTTCGCCGCGAATGAGGTGTTCGGGGAGTCCGGCGATGTCGTTGTCGCCATAGGTGGCGTCGTCGTCGAAGCGGAATCTGCCATAAGTCCATGCCGATCCGAAGACCAGTCGATGCACGGGGTTTTCCTCCCACGAGGATCCGAGAAGATCGGCATGGGTGCCGAGTTCGATGCCTGAGTGGGTGGTGTGGTTGGCGTTTTTAGTTGATCTCGCCAAGGTGACGGGGTCGACGATTTCCAGCAGTTCGTCATTGATGGCGGCGTGATAAACCGATGCATCCCAGCGCACTGCTTGATAGCTTCCGCGGGTGCCGACTTCGAAGGTGGTGCCGGTCTGCGCCTCGCGGGCGGTGTTAGCGGTGTAGCTTTCGCTGAAGGACGGTGGTTCGTAGCTGCGCGAAATGTTGGTGTAGGCTTGGATGCCATCGCCATCCCAGCGGAGTCCGAGCTTCGGCGAAATGTTCGTGTAATCGAGTGCGTAGTCGGGGTCGGCGCTGAAGGTGGTGTCGTTGTTGCGGCGGTTCATCGATGCGCTGGTGCCGAGAATGACCGTGATGTCGTTGCCGACGGCGTGTTGATCTTCGACAAAGCCTTCGAGGTTGGTCGCGGTTTGTTCGTAGCGTTTCGTGAGATCGCCGCGAGTGCCTTGTTCATTTTTGAACCTCGAATCGGTCGTCATGCCAGTCGTGTAGAGCACGCCGGCGCGCAGCTGGTTTTCGCGACCGAAAAGTTCGCTGGTGTTGGTGGCGGTCACCCCCAGGAGGAAATCGTTGCTGAGTTGGTCGATCACGCCGACGAATGGAGTGATGGGGTGATCCAGATCCTTGTAGCTCCATGCAGATGAAACTTCAAAGAGTGTATCGCCATTTTTGACCGAGGTTTTGTTGGCGAGGCGGATCAATTCGAAGTCGCGTTTGTTGTCGTAGGGGACTGCACCAAACATCGAGGTGTCGGCCTGGCTTGGATCGTTTTCCAATTCGGCTTTGGTGAGACTGCCGGGAAGTTCCGAATCGGTTTTGACGGCGCTGAGGTAGAAGCGCGTTTCGGCGTCGTCGTTCAGTTGTTGGCCGAAGTTGGTGAACAGGCGCTGGTTGCTTTGTTGCGCATGGTCACGGAATCCGTCTTGGGACTGATGGGTGAACGCGCCGTAGGCATCGGACGCGCCTTGGCTGCTGCCGCCGGCGACGGTGCCGCGCAGGTAGCCGTAGGATCCGGCTTCGAGTCGGCTGAAAAGGCCTGGGTTGGTGCGGCCGGTGCGCGAGTGGTAGTTGATCGCGCCGCCGAGGGTGGATGAGCCGTAGGCGAGGGCGTTGGCGCCGCGCCAGACATCGATGTGCGAGGTCGCGAGCGGGTCGAGTGCCTGGAAGTCGAATCCGCCATCGGCGAGATTGAGTGGCACGCCGTCCTGCATCACGCGGATGCCGCGCCCGTGGAAAGTGCGTTGGATGCCTGAGCCGCGGATCGAGAGTCGGGCTTCATCGGATCCGAAACGCGACTGGGCGAAGACACCGGGCGAGAGTGCAAAGGTATCGGCGACCGTGCTGGCGCGGCCTTGCAGGTAGCGTTCGGCTTCGACGACCTCGGTGCCGCCCGGAGTTTTTGCCAATTCCTTGCGGCTGGATTCGGGTGTCGGTGCGGTGGGTGTGGCACGATCGCGGCTGGCCTCCACGACAGTGGCGGGCAGTCTGCGAGGTGCTGTGGATGAATTGCTGTTTTGTGCGTGGATTGTTGAAAGGCCTGAAAGTGAAGCGATCAACCATGTGGTGAATTTCATAAATTTTTAAGTCAGTGTGTTTGGATAATTGGATTGCGCACGGAACCGTTCCGCTTGCGTGTTGCCTGATGGGCGTGCCCGGTCCGCGTGGGTGCGGAATGGGACTTCGTTTCACGCCCGATGTGAGCGCGTTTTGTGAGATCCGCGAAATGAGGCGGATGCAAATTCATGCGCCAGCGATGGCTGGCCTCGGAGGCGTCAGGCCAACTCCGGTGGTGGCGAGACGGGGGACTCATGCCAACTGCTCATCCATGCGGTGCTGCCGAGGATCGGCGGTTGCTTGTGTTCGACATGGCGAGGGGGCTTGAGGCGGATGATTTCCTGGGCGAGGCATTCCGTGCGGAATTTCGCCAGTGCGGAAAGATCGACTTCTTTTGAGAGTGGTTGTTTCGCTTCGTCCTTTTTGACGGCATCGATCTTTTTGCAAAGCGGGCAGGGGCGTTCGCCGCTGAAGGTGTCTTTCACGCCCTTGGCGAGGCCGTCGTCCTTGGAATACTGAATGATCATCGAGATCCAGGCGTATGACTGGACCAAGGCATGTGGGCCACCCGTCAGATGCAGACAGCCGCAAATGACCATCAGAACTTGAAAAAGCTTCTTTAGGGATTTGATCCGTGGATGAAGCATGGCGCGGGAGTGGGATATGGCTCTGCCCCCTGCGGGTCAAGGAAAATGCGAGCGGTTTGAGGCTTGTGACGGAGGGCTTAACGAATTGATAGCAACTCCTCCACAGTCATGCCAACATCGCGAGCGATCTGCCGGAGGAGTGGAGGTGCGATGTCGCGACCTTTGTGCATCGGAACGGTGGTTCCTCGACCATCATGATGTCGGTATTGGACATGTGAGCCACGTTGTCTCACTGCAGTAAAACCGCATCGTTCCAATAAACGACAAACTTCTGTGGGCTTTAGGACAGGGAGTGATCCCATGATCAGGCCACGGCAACATTTTGTGTTCCGAGAAATTCAGCTTCGAGTTCGGGCTCTCCGTCCTCCAGCAGCATGGCGATCACTTCACGCAAGTTTTCGTTGAGTTCGTCCAAGGTTTCGCCTTGTGAGTGCGCCCCCGGAAAACCTGGAACATATCCAACAAACAGACCGGTCTCATGGTCGCGTTCGATTACCGCTGTGAATGATTTCATAACGTCATTCTTGCACGTTTTGTATATTCGTCAATCAAGCAGCCAATCAGGAATGGATGAGCATCCCCCCCATTTCGATCGATCAGATCAGCCTTCCTTGCCGCAGCACTGTTTGAATTTTTTGCCGGATCCGCAGGGGCAGGGGGCGTTTCTGCCGGTGGTTTCGATGGAGAAGCTAGGTTTGCGTTTGGGCAGGTTGAGCTTGAGGGTTGGGGCTTCGTCGGAGTCGGTGCCGGTGACTTTGCTAGAGTTGCCGGTGACTGCGATGTTGCTTTTGGTGAGGGTTTCCTCGCCGCCTTGGAGTTGTTGCGGTTGGCTGTGGAGTTGCTTGAGGAAGGCCTCGAGGTTGGCGGCCGAGCGGAAGAGGTTTTGCAGGGCCTCGCGCTTGATCGAATCCATGAGCGTGACGAAGAGTTCGTAGGCTTCGTTTTTGTATTCGATGAGCGGATCCTTCTGGCCTTGGGCGCGGAGGCCGACGCCTTCGCGGAGGGCATCCATGTTGTAGAGGTGTTCCTGCCATTGCTTGTCGATGGCGGCGAGGACCATGCGGCGTTCTTCCTGATCGAGTACGTCGGCGGGGAGGTTTCCGACGCGGGTTTCGTAGGCTTCGCTGACTTTTACAACGAGGATCTCGGTGATGGATGATGCGTCGGTGGCAGCTGCGAAATCGTCGGCGCTCACGCCGAGTGGCAGGGTGCTGTTGACCTGTTGGGCGAGGCTCGCGAGGTCGGGCTCGCCTTCTTGATCGGCGAGAAAATTGGTGACGAAAGAGGGGATCGTCTCGTTGATGATTTCGTTGACGAGGTTGCGCGGGACTTCGGTGGTGAGGACTTCGTTGCGATAGCCGTAGACGACTTCGCGTTGCATGTTCATCACATCGTCGAAATCGAGCACGCGTTTGCGCCAGGTGTAGTTGCGTTGTTCAACGCGTTTTTGGGCGGTCTCGACCGACTTGTTGAGCCACGAGTGTTCGAGCGCTTCGCCTTCCTTCATGCCGAAGCGTTCCATCATCGAGGTCATGCGGTCGGCGGCGGCGAAGTTGCGCATGAGGTCATCCTCGAACGCGATGAAGAACTGCGAGCGTCCGGGGTCGCCTTGGCGGGCACAGCGGCCGCGGAGCTGGCGGTCGGTGCGGCGGGATTCGTGGCGTTCGGTGCCGATCACGAAGAGACCGCCGAGTTCGGCGACGCCGGGTGCGAGTTTGATATCGGTACCGCGGCCGGCCATGTTGGTTGAAACTGTCACCGCGCCGTTGTGGCCTGCGCGCGAGACGATTTCCGCTTCCTGTTCGTGGAACTTCGCGTTGAGGACCGAGTGGGTGATCTTGGCGCGTTTGAGCATCCGCGAGAGGGTTTCGGAGGATTCCACCGAGGCCGTGCCGACGAGGCAGGGTTGGCCTTTGGAGTGGGCTTCCTCGATTTTTGCGATCACCGCGTTGAACTTTTCGCGGCGGGTCTTGAAGACTTGGTCGTTTTCGTCGACGCGATTGTTCGGGCGGTTGGTGGGGATGGGCAGGACATCGAGGCGGTAGATGTCGTGGAACTCGGCGGCTTCCGTTTCGGCGGTGCCAGTCATGCCCGCGAGTTTTTCGTAGAGGCGGAAGTAATTCTGGATCGTGATGGTGGCGAAGGTTTGGGTTTCCTTCTCGATGGCCACGCCTTCCTTCGCTTCGACCGCTTGGTGGAGTCCGTCGGACCAACGGCGGCCTGGCATTTCGCGGCCGGTGTTTTCATCGACGATGATGACCTTGTCGTCCTTTACGACATACTGCACATCCTTTTCGAAAACGCAGTAGGCTTTGAGGAGTTGGGAAATGTTGTGGATTTTTTCCGCTTGTGAATCCATGCGGACTTGGAGGGCGTCCTTGGCTTCGGTTTTTTGTGCGTCGTTGAGTTCGCGGTTGGTGTCGATGTCGGCATAGAGCGAGCCTAGATCGGGGAGGGTGAAGGCGTCGGAGTCGCCGGGTGAGAGGAAATTGCGGCCAATTTCCATCAGGTCCGAGTCGTTGCTCTTCTCGTCGATGACGAAATAGAGTTCTTCCTTGAGGTCGAAGAGTTCCTTTTTCTGTGCGTCCTGGTGGAATGAGAGTTCGGCTTTCTCGAGGAGGCGGCGCATTTCCGGCTCTTCCATGAAGCGCATGAGCTGGCGATTGCGCGGTTGGCCGAGTTTGAGTTTGTAGAGTGCGCGTCCGGCGCCTTCCTTATCGCCGGCGTCGAGGAGTTGTTTCGCTTCGGTGGCGATCTCGTTGCAGAGTTGGGTCTGGCGTTTGACGAGTTGCTCGACCGAGGGTTTGTACTTGTCGTACTGGTGGGTCGATTGGGAGGAGGGGCCGGAAATGATGAGGGGAGTGCGGGCCTCGTCGATGAGGATCGAGTCGACTTCGTCGATGATGGCGATGTAGTGACCGCGTTGGACTTGTTCGTCCTTGGTTGAGGCCATGCCGTTGTCGCGAAGGTAATCGAAACCGAATTCCGCGTTGGTGCCGTAGGTGATGTCGCAGGCGTATTCCTCGCGGCGTTCCCATGGGGGCATTTGGTTTTGGATGCAACCGACGCTGAGTCCGAGGAAGCGGTAGAGCGCGCCCATCCAGTCCGAGTCGCGGCGTGCGAGGTAGTCATTGACCGTCACGATGTGGACGCCGAGGCCGGTAAGGGCGTTGAGGTAAACGGGCAGTGTTGCGACGAGAGTTTTGCCTTCGCCGGTTTGCATTTCGGCGATCATGCCGCGGTGGAGTGCAATGCCGCCGATGAGCTGGACATCGAAGTGGACCATTTCCCAAAGGATCGGGTGGTCATTGACAGTGATCGTCGTGCCGCACATCCGGCGTGCGGCGTTTTTCACGACCGCGTAGGCTTCGGGGAGAATTTGCTCGAGGTATTTTGCGCGGGCCTTGGGGAAATTTTCCGAGACTTCGTGGAAGGCGGCCTTGGCGGCTTCGATGGATTCGGCGTGCGCTTCGACCGATGAGGGGAGTTGGGGAAACTCGCTGCGGAGTGGGGCGATGCGCGCTTCGAGATTTTGCGCGGTGGTGGCGAGTTCCTCGGCGGACATGCGCTCAACAGCCGGCTTGGGCGGTGCTTCGAGCGCGTGGTAGCGGGCAAGTTGGGATTGCCACATGCGGGTCATTTCCCGCAATTTTTCCTCGGGTTCCCGTTGCAGGGCTTCCTCGATTTCGTTGATGCGGGCAACCGTCGGTCGGATGCGGCGCACTTCGCGCTGGTTCTTACTGCCGACGATTTTTTGAAGAATCCACTTGATCATGTGACGCTTGGGGTGAGGCGGGGGATCCGCTGGGACGCAGGGCATACACCGGGGAAGGTGACCATGCAAGCGCTGGAGACGGGCGGGGCAACTTAAGTTTCCGCGCTGAAAAGCCCTTGGATTGGCGGTATCGGCCGCTTGGGCCTCAATGGCTCATCGGATTGTCGCCGGAGGCATCGCCGAGGTGACTCATGTTTTCCGGCAGGAAACGTTTGAAGCGGGTCTTGTCGATCGACTTCATGTAGGCCTCCTCGGGCGAGATCATGCCCTCGCGGAGTTTCGTCCAGATCGATTCGTCCATGAACTGCATGCCTTCGGCTTTGCCGCCGGTGATCACATCGTAGAGTTTTTGGGTCGCGCCTTCGCGGATGATCGCGGAGACCGCCGGTGTGGCGAACATGATTTCGTGGACGGCGGTGCGGCCGGGTTTGTCGATGCGTTTGCAGAGGAGCTGGGCGACCACGCCGCGCAGTGAGGCGGCGAGCATGGTGCGGACCTGCGATTGCTGGTCGGCGGGGAACACGTCGATGATGCGGTCGACCGTCTTGCGCGCGTTGTTGGTGTGAAGGGTGCCGAAGACGAGCAAACCGGTTTCGGCTGCGGTGAGGGCGAGTGAAATTGTTTCGAGGTCGCGCATCTCACCGACGAGAACGATGTCCGAGTCCTCGCGCATCGCGGCGCGGAGTCCATCGGCGAAGGAGGGCGTCTGAATGTGGACCTCGCGTTGGGTGATGATCGATTTTTTGTTGCGATGAACGAACTCGATCGGTTCCTCGACCGTGATGATGTGGCGGCTGAAGTTTGAGTTGATGTAATCGAGTAGTGCCGCGAGTGTGGTGGATTTGCCGGAGCCGGTGGGTCCGGTGACGAGCACGAGGCCGGAGCGCATGTGGCCGAATTCTTTGACGATTTCCGGCACGCCGAGTGATTCGAGCGAGGCGATCTCGGTGGGGATGAGACGGAAGACTGCGCCGAGGCCGTTCTGCTGCTTGAGGTAGTTGCAGCGGAAGCGCGAGTTTTCGTCCATCTCGTAGGCGAAGTCGAGGTCGCCTGCCTGCAGGTAGCGCTCGAATGCGGCGGGGTCGCAAATTTCCGCGAGCAGGCTTTTGAAATCATCGCCGCTGAGGACATCCTTGTCGGGGATCGGAGTGACCGCGCCGTGGACACGGATTTTCGGTGGCTGACCTTCCGACAGGTGGAGGTCGGATCCTTTGGTGGTTATGAGGTAGCGAAAAAACTCGTCGATGCGGGCCATGGGGGTCGTGGGAGAGGAGGGGAAAAGTTGGCGGATCAGGATTGGAGGAAGACCTTCATTTCGGCCTTGTCGTCGGAGCGGTAGAGGAGTTCTTCGCGGGTGATCAGTCCTTCGACATAAAGTTTGCGCAGGGACTCGTCCATGGTGATCATGCCGACATTTTTACCGGTCTGCATGACACCGGGGAGCATGTAGGTTTTGCCTTCGCGGATGCAGTTCGAGACGGCGGGGGTGTTGACGAGCAACTCGAGCGCCAAGACGCGTCCGGTGCCATCGGCGCGGGGGACAAGTTGTTGGGAGAGGATGCCGCGCAGCGATTCGGAGACCATGATGCGGATCTGGTCGCGTTGGTCGGTGGGGAACACGTCGAGCACGCGATCGAGGGTCCGAGGGGCATTGCCGGTGTGGAGGGTGCCGAGGACAAGGTGACCGGTTTCGGCGGCGGTGAGCGCGAGTTGGATCGTCTCGAGGTCGCGCATTTCACCGACCATGATCACATCGGGGTCTTCCCGTAGTGCGCCGCGCAGGGCTTTGGCGAAGGACTCGGTGTGGGTGTGGACTTCGCGTTGGTTGACCTGGCAGCCCTTTGACTCGAAGACATATTCGACTGGGTCTTCGAGGGTGAGGATGTGATCTTCGCGATCGCGGTTGATGAAATCGACGAGAGCCGCGAGCGTGGTGGACTTGCCGGAGCCGACCGAGCCGGTGATGAGCACGAGGCCGTTTTGATAACGGGTGAGCGGCAGGATGTGTTCGAGTGGTAGGCCGATGTCTTCGATCGAGCGGATCTTGCTGTTGATGATGCGGAACACCATGTCATAGCCGAGGCGTTGCTTGACGACCGAGGCGCGGTAACGACCGCTGGGGGAAGAGTAGGCGAAGTCGATGTCGCCGCGTTTTTCGAGACGGGCCCATTCGGTTTCAGAAAGGAAGGAGCGGGCAAGTTTTTCCGCTTGTTCCGGGGTCAGCGAACCATGGTCATCCCAAATCGGCGAGAGGGTGCCGAAGCGTCTCCATGCAGGCGGGTAGCCGGTGGCGAGGTGGACATCCGAGCAGTCGTACTCTCGGCCGATCTGAAGGTATTGGTCAACGTGGTCGAGGACCTGATGGGTGGACATGGGGCGTATGGTAAAGGGCTGTGTCGGCTTCGCTGTCGCGATGGGTTGCCTGATTGGAGAGGATGGAAGTGGTGATGCGTTGGCTTAGCCACTTTTTCAAGGCATCGCCGAGCCATATTTTCAACAGCGGGCGCGCAGCGGTCAAGGTAAGACCAAGTAAATTGCCAACAACGCCGCGTGATTTTTCCGAGCGTGCGGATTTTTTACGGCGGAAGAGCATGCTCGCTGCAAGGCCGGAAACGATCGAGCCGGTGAGCCAGAAACCGGGTTTGTCGTGCAGCGAATGACGTATGCGAGCGGGTACATCGAGCTTATCGCGAAGTGCGATGGCATCGTGCGTGAGTCGCGAACGAGCGGCAGCGCTGAGTTGGATCAGGCGTTCGACTTCGTGTTTTTCTGAAGATTTTCGATCCATTCGCGATCTCGTTGGAATTCGGCGCGGGTGACGGGGAAGAGTGGCGAAGTCGCGCCAGATGATTTGCGCAGGAGGATGGTGGCGACGATGATGTGGATGGTGCCGATGGCGAGCGTGGTCCAAAACCATGGCCAACCTGCGAGTTGTGAAAGTGCACCGATGCCGCCGGCGAGTAGCAATGACCAACCGAAGGTGATGCAGAGGATTGACGCGATTACGCGTGCCGCTTTGTTCGAGCCCATGCGTGCTGCGTCCTTGGCCTCGAGTCGGATCAACTCGGCACGTGAGCTGGCGATGGTGAGCAAGGCTTCGATCCAAGTCGACGGGCCGTGCGATGTTGCGCGGGTTTCGGGCGTGGGCTGTGAGCTTGGATGTGACATGTAAAGTGACGAATGTGCGGCGCTTGGCTGATGAGCGAAATGATGTCATCAGCCGATGCGAATCTTCAGCGCTTCGGATGAAGCTGCTGAATCAGCGGCGGGTGATGAGCCCGATGAGGAATCCGACGCCGAGGGCGCCCAGTACGCATTTCGTGGGGTTTTGGCGGATGTAATCTTCGGCGGTCGAGTGAAGTTCTTGCGCTTTCTCGCGGGTTTCCTGCCAGTGTTCGGTGGCTGATTCGCGAAGGTGTTGGGATTTTTCGGCGGCCGTTTGGCGAAGTTGCTGGGCAGATTCGATCGCGCGTTCCTTGAGGGCTGCGGCTCTGGATTCGGTGGTGTGCACGAACTCGCGGGCTCTTTCGCCGGCGGCGGCGCGGAGGTCGTTGGCGGCTTGGGCGATCGAGGGGCTTGCTGCGGTGGCCTCGGAGTTATCGAGAGTGGTAGCGGAGTCGGTCATGGCTTTGTTCGTTTGGATTGCTGGTTTCCGGAGCTTGGCCCGGAGAGCGGAACCATCGCACTTTTGGCGTTCGGCGCAAGACAGCATCTCGGGAAATAGGCCTCGGGCGGATGATTTTCGCGGGGGGCGCCAAGGAGCGGGGGCTATTATGCGGATTATTCGAGTGGACCGATGCCGATCAGGTCGCGGTCATCCTTAGCGGCTTCGATGAAGGTGTGATCCATTGAAATCGCCTGTTTCAGGTGGCTGCGGGCGCGTTTCGCCTCGCCGAGGGTCCACAGGTAACAGGCGAGGTTGTAATGGAAGATGGCCATTTCGAAGAGGCTTTTGGGGCCTTTGAGCAGCCAGTTGCAGGCCGCGAGCGTGTCGCCGGTTTCGTGGAGGCAAAAGGCGGCGCGGAGGAAAAAAACCGGTTCGTCCTTGGCGACGAGGCAAAGCAGTCGTGCGGTGTCGGAGGCGCGGTTCCAACACTCGTTTTGCATTTGCGCCGCGAGCTTGAGCTCGAGCACCTGGCGTTTTTTTTGCGCCTCGGCAGGCAGTTCGTTGAGTTCTATCAGCGCCTCATCGGCCAATCCCAATTCGAGCCATCCAGTGACCGCTCGCAGCGTCGCATGCAAATTCATCGCGGGGACTTTAGATTACGCGATCGCGTATGCAATCGTGGAAAAGAAGATTCAGGGATCAAGTATACAGCGCCATGACCTGCGTTGGTTGTGGAATTGGAACTAACTTTCTGGATGGAAGCTCCGGGCGACTCCGCACTCGGCTGCGCTGAGCCTTAGCATGGCAGGAAATTTTTGACCGATTCGCGTTTGAGGCGGAGTTCGCGCCATTCGTTGACGAGTCGGCTGGCTTCGATGATGCCGCAGCCGGCTGGGATACGGATGTGGGGGCCATCGCACCAGATGCCGCGGATGGCGACGATGGCTTCGAAGCGGCCATTGTGAAGGACGCCGAAGGGTGCGCCGAATTGTGCGGGGCAGTCGAGCCGTTGGCGCCAGCCGATGAGTTGGTTCATGGTTTCGGTGGTGCGCGGCAATGGACCGAGGGCGGGGGTCGGATGGAGTTTGCGAATCAGTGCCTCGGGTGGCATTGGTGAGTGGAGTTTCACCGAGATGCGGGTGAGGAAATGAACGATCGATCCGAGATTGAGGATGCTGCGTGGGTGGCGTGAGAGTTGGCCGAGGTCGAGGAGTTTTGAGACGAGGGTTTGCGCGACATATTCGTGTTCGCGGATTTCCTTTTCGTCGGCGGCGAAGACATCGTGGTCTTCGGAACGTGCGGTGCCGGCGAGGGCCATTGTGTCGAGGTGGTGGTCATCGAGTGAGAACAACAACTCGGGTGTGGCACCGGCGAAGCCGGAATCGCCATCGATCCAGCCATAGGAATGAAGCGGTGCGCGTTGGCATTGCATCGCGCTAACTATCGCGTGGATGGGTGCGGATTTGCAGACGCCGGTTTCGGTCACCACAGGCACGGTTTTTTCAAATCCGCCGCTGTGGATGCTGGTCATTATCTCCTGAAACACCCCGGAGAACGGAGTGGCATCGAGTGCTTGCCATTCGCATTCGATTGGCTCGGATGATTTCGCATCGGCCATGGACTCGGATGCGAGGCACTCGGCAACGTGCGGAATTTTCCATGGTTTTGGGTCCGAGAGCGCGAAGTCCTGCACATAAAATGCCGTGCCGGTGGCGGGTGCTTGTGCCGCTGCGGTGAAGGGTCCGCGACCAATGATGCGCGACCCGTCGCCGCGGGTGAGCCATGCCATGGAATCGGACTGCGTATTCATGCTGGGGGGCGGCACGATGCGCGCGGAGCTGGAGCGGCGCAAGTTTGATTCGCTCAGAACGCATCCTTCACATGGTTGACCTTTGGTTTTTCGCCTTCTTCGAGCAGGATCTCGATCACATCGAAGCGCCACGGGAGCTTGCGTGTTTTGAGCAGCTTGAGCCATGCGTTGGCACCGCGCTCGATGAGTTGTTGCTTGGTTTTGTCGACCGCATCGAGCGGGCGGATTTTGGTATCGCTGCGACGGGTTTTGACTTCGACAAATAGGAGCAGCCGATCGTGTCTGGCGATGATGTCGACTTCGCCGCGACGCGGGCCTTTGAAATTTCGTTTGAGGATTCGGTGGCCGCTGGCGCGGAGAAAATCCACAGCGATGCGTTCGCCGTATTCGCCGATCCAGCGGCGGTCGCGGGCGATGCCATCAGGGTCCGTCAAGCGGCAGGGCGAGTTGAGCCACCGGCTGAAACGAGCGACGATGGTGGCGACAAGGGCCGTGTATCCGAAGCGTTTCAAGATGTGCCTTGGTGCCATAACCTTGGTGTTTCGCAAAGCCGAATTGCGGAAACTCGCGGTCGATTTCTTGCATGATGTCGTCGCGGGTGACCTTGGCGATGATGCTGGCGGCGGAGATTGAGAGCGAGATCGAGTCACCCTTCACGATGCCGTCGTGAGGGTAGGGAAAATTGCGGAGCGGAAGGCCGTCGATGAGGCAGTGGTCGGGCGCATCGCTGAGGCCTTCGACCGCGCGGCGCATGGCGAGGTGGGTGGCTTGCAGGATGTTGATTCTGTCGATTTCCTCGTGGTCGGCAGTCGCGACCGACCAGATGATGTCCGGGTGGGTGGTGAGGTGGTCGTAGAGTTTGCGGCGGGCCGAAGCGCTGAGCTTTTTTGAATCGTCAAGGCCTGGGCAGGAGAAATTTTTTGGCAGGATCACCGCGGCGGCGGCGACTGGTCCGGCGAGCGGGCCACGGCCGGCTTCGTCGATTCCGGCGACGCGCGAGATGCCGCGGGCATTTAGAGCGTGTTCGAGTGAGAGATCAGGCACCGTGAAGCGGTTTCCCACATTCGGTCGCGACTGCAAAGCATTTTCATCCAGTCGGCATGGGCGGATTTTATTTCGTCACTCGCATGATCGCGTAGGTGAAACTTTGCGGGTTTGGACGAATCATTGGGCGTAAATGATTTCATATCTTCCGAATGACGCGGGATGGATGGTGGCAATGCTGGGGCTTGGTGGCATACTGGGCGTTCTGGTGCACAAGCATCAGCCGTCAGGGTACAGGACCTTGCGGAGTTTGCTCAGTAGGAAAAAGGTCGAAACACCGGAAGAACCTGCGAGAGAGTGGGCGATCGGGATTTATGAAGGATCGAGTCCGTTGACTTTGATCGAGAGCAAGCGGGTGGAGAATCCGGTGCTGACGCGTGATGATGTGACCGATGTGAATGCCGAATTGCTGGCGGATCCCTTCATGATTGTGAGAGAGGGTGTGTATTACTTGTTTTTTGAAATTCTATTGCAGGGCGAAGACAGAGGCGTGATCGGGCATGCGGTGAGTGCCGATGGTTTTGAGTGGCAGTATCGCGGGGTGGTTTTGGAAGAGGGTTTCCATCTGTCTTACCCGCATGTGTTTGAGTGGAACGGGCAAGTTTACATGGTGCCCGAGTCGAACTGCGATTTTTCCGTGAGGTTGTATCGGGCAGTGGAATTTCCAAAGCGCTGGGAATTCGTCAACAAGCTGCTGACCGGTCATGATTATGTCGATGCGACGCTGTTTCGCCATGGGAACATGTGGTGGATGTTTGCGAGCACGACGCGCAACGATGTGTTGAATTTGTATTATTCACAGAACCTCAAGGACGGTTGGTCGGCGCATCCGATGAATCCGGTGGTGAAGCTCGACAAGCACATCGCAAGACCTGGGGGAAGGGTGATTGAGCATGAGGGCAAGCTGTACCGGTTCGGTCAGGACGATGATCCGGATTATGGCATTCAGGTGTTTGCTTTTGAGATCGTCGAGCTCGACACTAAGGTCTATCGCGAGCGGATGATGCTTGAAAAACCCGTCGTCACCGCGAGTGGCCACGGGTGGAATGCGGCGGGCATGCACCATGTTGATTTGCACCAGCGAGACGGCGGATGGATGGCTGTGGTGGATGGCCGCTCGGCGTGAGTTTATGCCGTATCAATGTTTGGCCGCATCGCGATGTTCGGCGATGAGCCGGTGGTAAAGGTCGATCGTACGGCAGGTCTGGAGTTCGATCGGATATTCCTTGAGGACGATGCTGCGGCAATTTTGCGCCATCGTGTTGAGGGCCTCCGGGTTGGAAATCATTTCTTCAATCACACGGGTGAGGTCGCTGGCGTGTTCGGGTTTGGCGAGCTGGCCGGTGATGCCATCGCGCACCAACTCCGGCACACCACCGACCGCGAACGATGCGACCGGTGTGCCGCAGGCCATGCTTTCGAGGATGACCAGTGGTGAGTTTTCCGCGCGGCTTGGATGGATGAAAAGATCGGCGGCGGAAAAGGCGAGGACCTTCATGCGGTCATTGCGCAGGTAGCCGAGTTGGATCGATGGGATGCCTGTTTCATTGACGATGCCATCGGTCGCATTGCCGAAGACCAGAAGAACGAGTTCCTGTTTGAGTGCATCGGGCAATCTTTGCAGCGCCATGACCAAGAGGTCTGCGCCTTTGAGCGGGCGCTTCATCGTCTCAGCGCCGAAGATCAGGATTTTTTTGTCCCCCGGTATTCCAAGGATGGAGCGGGCGAGTTCTTTATCGATCGGTTGATAAACTTCCGTGTCGATGCCGTGTGGGATGTGGTGGACATCGAAGGTGGCTAGCATGCTTTGTCGCACGAGGTTGCGTAGCCATTTGCTGGGGGTGACGATCGTGAACTTCGAGCGTTGGTAGGCATGATTTTTGAGTCGCCACTCGATGGCTGTCGCGTCGCGGCGGATGGCGGGTTCGGTGAGCGGGTAGGGGCACATGCCGCAGCCAGTTTTCCATCGATCGCAGTCGAGGCTCGCATGGCAGTGACCGGTGATTGGCCACATGTCGTGGAAGGTGAATACGGCGGGTTTGTCGGCTGTGATGCGCGGCAGTGCGAGGTAACTCAGTGTGGCGCTGTGGGTGCAGTGGATGTCGATGAGATCGGCGGTGGTGAATTCCGGCATGCGCGGGACATCGAAAGAGCTGAGAAGGTGGATGTCGTGAAGCCCGATCGGCCTTGTGATGCGGCGCAGAAATTTTTCGACATGCGGTCGGCTCGGCATGAGTACCGAGTTTTTTTGCGAAGCGTCCCTGCAGAGGATGCGGGCTTCAACGCCGCGAGATTGGAGGCCATTGCGCAGGCGGTTCATTTGAATTTGACCACCGCCGGCATGGCCGTCGCCATGATGCATGAGCAGGACTTTCATGGTGCTGAACGGAGATCGACTTGTGAAATAGGCAAGGGACAAGATGCCCGTGCCAAGGATCAGATTAAGTGCGATCGCTGTTTGGCCCCATGACGCAATGGCGTGTCGTGGGGTGCGGGCGGATCATTGCTGATCGTTGCCGAGCATGCTCTTCAGGTTGCTGAAGAAATTACTCAGTTCCTCACTATCCGGCTCGTAGGCGAGGACTTCCTCGTAAGACGTATGCTCGAGGTGGGTGTCGTCGAGTTCGCCGATGAACGAGCTGGCTTGGCAGGCGGTTTCCTGTCCCCATTTCACGCGTTTCGAGCAATAGGTCATCGTGAGTTGATCCTGCGCGCGAGTGATGCCGACATAAAGCAATCGGCGTTCCTCGTCTTTGGTGCCTTCGGTGATGCTGCGTGAGTGCGGGAGGAATCCTTCTTCTAGCCCGACGAGAAAAACGACGGGAAACTCGAGGCCTTTCGAGGCATGGAGCGTGATGAGTGTGGCGCCTTGTTTTTTCTCGATATCGTCGTCTTCGCGATCCGACGCGAGTGCGCTGTCGTCGAGAAATGCTTGGAGCTTTTTGCCCTTCATCGCGTGATCGCGGAGGCTGTCGAGAATGCTTTGCACGCCTTCGCCGCGTTGTTGGCGTTCTTGGTCGGTTTTGCATCCGCGTCCGATCCATGGAAGGTAATCAATCTCCTTGAGCAGTTCACCTAACACATCGGCCGGGTTATCATTTTTCAAATCGATGCGGTTTTTCGCGCCGGAGATCAGCGCGACAAAATCCTCGATCGCGCTGCGTGTTTTGGCGCCGAGAGAGTTGGTGAATTCCGGATCGCAGAGTGCTTCCCACACCGACTGGTTGTGCTCGCGGCTCCAGTCGGTCGCGAGCACGGCGGTCGATTGGCCGATGCCGCGGTTGGGCGCGTTAAGGATGCGCAGCAGCGGCACATCCGCTTCGGGCGAGACCATCAGCTGGGTGTAGGCCAGCACATCGCGAACTTCGCGGCGGTCATAGAAACTTTGCGCGCCGATCATGCGGTAGGGGATCTTGCGTTCGCGCAGCGCGAGCTCGAGTTTGCGACTCTGGCCGTTGGTGCGGAAGAGCACGGCGAAGTCCTCCCATTTGCGTGAGCTGCCTTTTCCGGCGAGGATTTCTTCCGCGACAAACTCCGCCTCCTCATCATCGCCCGGCATGGCGACGATGCGTACTGGTTCGCCGGGCGGTCGGGTGGTGCGCAGGGATTTTTCGCGGCGGCCGCGGTTGTGGCGGATCAGGCTATTGGCGGTGTGCAGGACCGCATGGGTCGAGCGGTAGTTGTCCTCGAGGCGGATGATTTTCGGGTTGGGAAAGAAGCGCTCGAACTCAAGGATGTTGGCCGTTTCCGCCCCGCGCCAGCCATAGATCGATTGGTCGTCATCGCCGACCACGCAGACATGAAATGGTGAGCCTACGAGCTGCTGCAACAGGCGCATTTGGAGCGAGTTGGTGTCTTGGAACTCATCGACCGTCACGCGTGTGAAGCGTTGGCGGAACTGCTCGCGGACATCGTCATGCTCGCGCAGGACTTTCTCGGCGAGCAGGAGCAGGTCGTCGAAATCGACCGCATTCTGCGCGCGGAGTTCGTTCTGATAGGCGACCGCAAGCGTGGCGAAAAAGTCATCATCGAGATCGGCAGGATCGAGCCCCTTGTTTTTTGCGCCGGAGATCGCGCTGAGCACCGTCTCGGGCTTGATCTTTTCATCGCTGCCGCCTTTGCGAACCAGCAGTTGTTTCATCATGCCGACTTGGTCCGAGTACGAGCAGATCGAGAAATTCTTTTTGTAGCCGAGTTTGTCGATGCCACCACGCAGGATCCTTACGCAGAGCGAGTGGAAGGTGCAGACGGTCATTTCCGATGCTGCCTTTTTTGAAACCATGCCGGCGATGCGTTCGCGCATTTCGCTGGCGGCCTTGTTGGTGAAGGTGACAGCCAGAATCTCCGAGGCAGGGATTTTCCGCTCGAGCATGTGGACGATGCGGCAGGTGACGGTGCGGGTCTTGCCCGTGCCGGCGCCGGCGAGGATGAGCACGGGTCCATCGAGGGCACCGACCGCTTGGCGCTGGGCTTGGTTGAGAGATTCGAAGGAAAAGGAGGACGCCATGGGCATGCGAAATCAAGCGGGCTGACCCGGCCTTGGCGAGAACGGAGTGATTATGCAGCTGGGTAAGAGTGGAATTTTTTTGAATCGTGAGTCAACCGGGTCCATTTCGCTCGATGTATTTGTTTTTCGCGAATCAGATCAGCCAGGTAATTCGAATGGTATGGCTTGCAATCATGCCATGGCCTTGTATGTTGAATGCATGATTTTCAGTGCTGTCATTACTGCCGCTGAGGAAGGTGGGTTTGTGGCATTCAATCCTGAGACGGGTACCACTACCCAGGGTGAGACCTTTGATGAGGCAATGGCCAATCTGCGGGAGGCGACGGAGTTGTATTTGGAGGTGTTTCCCATGAAATCCAAGGCGCCTGCGGTTTTAACCTGCTTCGAGCTTTCCCATGCCCAAGCTGCCGGTTGTTAGCGGTAAAGAGTGCCGTAAGGCGTTGTTGCGCCTTGGTTATGAGGAGATTCGCCAGCGTGGCAGCCATGTGGTGATGCGCCGGGCTCAAAGTGGCTGCGTGGTACCGATGCATGGAGAGATCAAGACCGGCACGCTTTCGGGAATTCTCAAACAGGCAGGTCTGAACGCGGAGGAATTCATTGATGCCTTGGGCAAATGAGTTTTTTCGCCGTTTGCTGACCCTGGGCTCTCCTGAAACACGGATTTGTTTGTAAAGATGCCGTTTTTTACTTGCCAAGGGTAGGTGGGTGGTTAGTTTTCGCGCCCCATGCCAAGAGTCTCTGGAAAAGCAAAGACACGGAAAGCCGTTGCCAAACGCTTCAAGGTGACAGGTACGGGGAAGATCCTTCGTCGTAAACAAGGAGCACGCCACTTGCTTCAATGCAAGAACAGCAAGCGCAAGCGCAGGCTGGGTCAAGCATGCCTTGTTTCCGATGCTGACATTAGAAACGTCAAAGAGAATCTTCCCTTCCACTGAAACCGAAGCCGGCAACGGAAAGCGCCCCCGTCCGCGAATCGGACGGCCTCTACACAGCCTGATCCCGCGAGGGAGACACAAACAGGTGAGACTGTGGGAGGTATGAAAATAACGACCTGTTTCAACATAAAATAGAACATGCCAAGAGCAACCAACTCACCGGCCAGCCGCAAGCGTCGCAAGCGCGTGTTGCTGCGTGCCAAGGGTTTCCGCGGATTCCGCTCGAAACTCTTCCGTTACGCCAAGGACGCCGTCCGCAAGGCGATGACCTATGAATACCGCGACCGGAAGCGCCGCAAGGGCCAGTTCCGCAGGTTGTGGACCCAGCGGATCAATGCCGCCGTTCGCGCCGAGGGATTGACCTATTCGCGCTTCATCGAGGGTCTCAAAGCCGCTGGCATTGAGGCTGACCGCAAGATCCTTTCGGACCTCGCGATCACCGACGCCGCCGCGTTTTCGGCCATCATCGCCCAGGCAAAGAAAGCGCTCGATGCGAAAGCTTCGGCGGTCAGCGCCTGATGCGAAGATAGAAATCATCAAACCGCCGTTCGGTCATTCCGGGCGGCGGTTTTTTTGTTTTGATGAAATGAACTGACCGCAAAGGGAGTTGCCAGCCTTGGTGCAAGGTCCCAGATTTCGTCGCAGTCATGCCGATGTTCGATGCCTTTCAAATGCTTGGTGTGGAGAAGCGCCTTGGGATCAGCGCCGAGGAGTTGCGCGAGGCGTTTCGTGAGGCGGGCAAACAGTTGCATCCGGATGCGGGCGGCGGTGAAGGGGATTTTGCCGATCTGCAGCGTGCGCATGACATTCTTGCGAGCCCGTCGCGGCGCCTGTCGCATTGGCTCGAGTTGCGCGGAACAAAGATTGATCCGCGCGGCGCGGTGGATGATTCGCTGATGGATCTTTTTGCCGGAGTGGGCGCGACGATGCAGAAATGTGAGGCGCTCATCCGCAAGCGCGATGATGCGAAGTCGGCCCTTGGTCGCGCACTCTTGGAGGATGAAACGCAGCGTTGCCGCGAGGAGCTTGAGGGCATGATCGCGCGCGTGAACGATCGGATCAAATGCGAGTGCGCGGCATTCTCACGCTACGAAGATGCGGTTCCCTTGGATGCTACGGATGCAGCGCGGAGCGTGCGCAATCTGGCATTTCTGGAAAAGTGGCAGGCCTCGTTGCGGGCGATTTTTCCGCGGATGCTGTGACGGTAGGGCGGACCGGCCTCGGTCCGCCGAAGAAATAGCCCTATGGGGGGCTCATTTGGACGGACCTTTCGGAGAAATGTCCCTGCCTTTCAAACAGGCGGCGAATGCGCCATCGGTTTGATCGCGGAAGGGCAGGGCTTCGACATGAGCGGTCATTTCAAACTCAGGATGATCGCTTAGAAATGCCTCAATCTGTTTCATGTTTTCATCCGCTTCGATCGAGCAGGTTGAGTAAACGATGCGGCCGCCGGGCTTGAGGCAGGGAATGGCATTTTCGAGGATCTTTCGTTGGGTGAGAACGATTTTTTCGATGTCGTTTGCTTGCAGGCGCCAGCGGACATCAACGCGACGGCGAATGACGCCGGTGTTGGAGCAGGGGACATCAAGCAGGATGGCATCGAATGCGCCATGCCATGCGGCGGGAGCGGGCTGGGTCCAGTCGTGAACGCTGACCTTTGCCTTGCCGGCGTGGAGTCGCGCGAGGTTTTGCTCGAGTCGTGGCAGACGTTTTTCGTTTGAGTCCGTGCACACGAGATTTTCGGCGGAGCCCATCGCGGCGGCGATGAGAAATGCTTTGCCACCGGGCGCGGCGCAGGCGTCGAGGATGTGTTCGCCAGGTTGCGGCGCGAGCAGTTCGACCGAATGACGCGTGGCCGGATCCTGAATGTAGATGGCTCCACTTTGAATGAGATCATTCGGAAGCGAGCCCTCGATGCGATAGAATCCCGGAGCGTTTTTTACGGGTTCGCCAGGGATGTCGGCGGGCGGCGCGAGGGGGTTGATGCGGCAAAATGTTTCTGCCGGCAAATTGTCCCACTCCATGAGCGCGAGGGCATTGGATTTGCCAAAGGCTAAGCGCCAGCGATTGTAAAGCCAGTCGGGATGGGAATGCGCGACGGCAGGTGGGAGATCGGGCACTTGATCGAGCAGACGCTTGCGCGATGCGATGGCGCGGCGCAGCACGGCATTGATGAGCCCTCGCACGCTGGCTTTTCCTGACTCGACGGTTTCGTTGACCGCTGCATGGTCGGGTATGCCGAGGATGAGAATTTGGCACAGCCCGACGCGCAGGACATCGCGTGTTTCGGGGTCGGTCTTGCCATCGCGGAGTTCGCTGATCCAGTGGTCGAGCAAGCGGCGGTGGCGCAGCACGCCAAAGAGAATCGCCTGCAAAAGCCCGCGGTCGGCAGGGCTTAACTTGCGACGCTGGGCATGGCGTTCGACAAGCGTCTCGGCGTAATCATGGCCCTTGGCCCAAGCACGCAATGCGGAGACAGCGGCTTGGCGGACATGAAAGTTGCGTGCAGGCATGTCGCGAGGCTCGGACTTTTGCCGCCAAGATGCAAGGGGCGAGAGGGTGAGGTCGGTCTCCGGAGTAATTTGGATCGAGCCAGTGCAGTTAATCGTGACAGGAACTTGAAGTGCCAGTCAATCGATGGAGCCGGTCTGACGCCATTCTTGTGTCTCCCGATTCCGCACCCAGCGCAACATGAAAATCTTAGGCTGCTTTCCATGGAGTCCGCATAGGCCTGAAATTCATGTGACAATTTCGACACGTTTATATTTTGGACGCCCTGTATCACGAATATAGTTATTTCAAAGTGCACAAACCAGTTGATTCTACGGACTTTAGATGGAGAAAATCGTACACCGCAGCTCTGATGCTTCTATTGCTGGTATCGGGTTATTTTTTCTTCACTCATGTGCCTCGCGAGCAGATCAAAACACTTGAGATTCCCCAGGCATTATCGGCATTGGGACACACCAAGTTTGCAAAGATGATCAAGCGGTCAGAACTTGTAGACGAGTTAAGTGCTGCAGGCCCATTTACATGTTTCGCTCCAACCAATTCCGCTCTAGCGGCAATGCCCAAGGTCAAAAGAATGGAGCTTGAAAAAAATCCCAAGAGTCAAGAAACCATCGCATGGATCAAATACCATCTCGCACCGGCTGCGGTAAAAAAGAACGACATGATGCTCCTGTCCGGAATAGCCACTAGCACTGAGAAGAAGTTGCTTCGGATATGGGTAAGTAATGGAGAGATCACCCTAAACCGTGTCTGCAAGTTTTCTGAGTTCGACATTGCGGCAAAAAATGGGGTTATTCATGCGATAGATCGCGTTTTGGATGTTGAGGATGAGGCCAACATCAACAAAAAACGTTAGGCTACAACTAGGCTTGGCGTTAAAAGTTACAATTTTGTCACAATTCACCCCTTCTGAAGAAGCGAACGATCATTTATCGCTCTATCCCGTCGCGTCGAACCGTCGCCTCGCCCCCTGCACAATGGGCCACATCACTCACCACCAGCCTTGCCAAGCCGACGCTACGATGGAGATTCCAAGAGGATTTGCCTGCGGACGGCTAACTTTCTTCGCATCATGCGCAAGTATCTTTCTGACGTGGTCCACCCCGGGTTTTCTGGCCGCGAGTCAGGTTCCGTTGTCGTATTTCGCTCCCGAGGTCAAAAAGCAGTCCAGTCCCTTTGAATGGACCGCATCGTCACTTGATGGCTCATTCCTCAATCCCAACGCTGCCCAAGCTCCCGACTGGAACCAGTGGTTGCGGCCGATTGCATCTCCATCCCGATTGATCCTTTCGCCTCCAAGCCCGCCTCCCGTGGAAGAGGCATGGCAGCCCGCACCTGTCGATGAAAACGCCCCGCTCATGCCACCCGACGGTATGCCTCTCGCTGTCCAAAGCCCGCTGCCGGGTATCGACGAAGTTTCAGGAAATTGCGCCATTACTGGCGAGGTTTCCGATGTCTCATCTCTCAACCCGGTTGCCGGTGCGCTGATCGACGTCATCGGCACCGGTCGCACGGCCGAGTCTGACTCAAACGGCCGCTTCACCATCGGCGGACTGCCATCGGCCACCTACACACTCGAAGTCAACAAGCTCGGCTACACCACGGAGTCCAGCGTGGCCACCACCCTCGAAGGTCAACCAGTCGAGGTCCGTTTTGGTCTGCGCCCTAAACCAAGCGATGATTCGGCCAACGAAACAACCCTCGAAGAGGAAACCATCGTGGGAGAGTATCAGGGGGATTCGGCGGGGGATTTCAATCTCACTTTGGAAGTCGATTCTCCGGCTCTCACCGCCACGATGGGTAGAGAAGAATTCGCAAAAACTGGTGTTAGCGACGCAGGTGAGGCCATTGGCAAAGTTTCTGGAGCAAACATTGTCGATGGCAAGTATGCCGTTGTTCGCGGTTTGGCTGATCGGTATGTTTCTACCCTATTCAATGGGGCACAAGTTGCTTCGGCCGATCCTTCCAAGAAGGCGCTCCAGCTCGATCTTTTTCCAACCAGTGTGATTGAAGCAATTGCTGTCGACAAAACATGGTCGGCGCACCTTCCGGGAGATTTTGGTGGTGGAAGCATCAACATCATCACGCGTGCTTTTCCAGAAGAGAGGTTTCTCAGTTACAAGCACAAATACAGTGTCAATGACGGTCTCTCTGATGAATTTTATGCTCATCCTGGGGAGGACCTCAACTTCTGGGGAGACAACCGAGCTTCCATGCCCTACGAGCAGCTGGAAACTACCGATCCGCAAGGTAAAGTGGACTTTTTAGATAGTGCAAGTAACGGTGGGACGGATGAATGGAAAAGCCAGCTGGCAGAGTATTGGAGTAACTTGCATCAGTCACAGAACCTGAAACCCATTTTGGATGATTCTGAACCTGGCTACTCGCACAGTTTGAGTTATGGCGAAACTTTCAAGTTTGAAAACAACAGCAAGCTTGGTGTCATCGCGGCATTCAGCCAATCTTCGGGTGATTCCTCAAACACCACTGATGTCGTTAATCCAGTTCGAGAATACATCAAAGATGAGTACAAGAGAAGCGCGGAAACAGCGGCATTCATTTCCACTGCTTTCGAAATTGCAGAATTGCACAAGCTGCAAGCCACGTGGTTCGACAAACACATTGCCGAAGACAAAATCAACCACAACCGAAGAATCCTCGAAGATACCGAAAACCTCAATTACGGTAGATACTTACCCAATAAGGTGGCTGATCCCAATTCGGGCAACGATTACGGTGCGGATGCGATTTATTACGGGCAATCATGGGGGATCGAAACGGTACTTCGCGATCTCGAGATTCTCCAGTTAAAGGGTGAGCACAAAATTTTCAATCGAGGACCTCAAATCAATTGGTCAATTACCGAGAGCGATTCTGCCGAAGTTCGGCCTCATTCCAGCACCTTCAATTACGGGGTGCTCGATTTCAGCGCATCCGCGTATGACAATAAAGGCAAAAGCCTTGCGCAGTACAAAGCCGAGTCCGACGCGCTCTTCCAGACTCCAGAAAAACTCGCGCTGAAAGCAGTGGTCGACACATTGCCCGCCACAGCAGCTGGTTGGGCCCAGACTCTGATGAATGAGGGAAAGATACCGAATGGTGATCCTTCCACTTACACATGGGAGAGCATCAAGGTGCCTTGGACAACCACCGGCACTAGCTCGCTCAATCGCACGCGCAGTCGGCAGTACAACAACCTCAACAGAGACTTGACAAATTACAACCAGGGAATGGTCATTCTCAATGAGGATCTGGGCCAAGTTGAAACCGTGGTCCACGGTACTTATTCGGGATCAGTGGAAGGCAAACAATACAGCCTCAGGCGCTATGAGAGCACTACTGAAGACACAAGCGACCATCAGGTCGCGTTTACTTTACCTTGTTACTTTGACGACCATTCGGACGATCGGCTTTTTGAGCTGAGTGGTGGTAGCACAATGGTCAATCGCCAGCGCCAATCCAAGGTGAGGGCTTATGATTTGATATTTCGGGCCAGCCAGCGTGGCTATGCACCAGGATCATTGGAAGGGCCAGGTGGTAAAGGAGAACAGATCTATGACGACCCATCCATCATGGCAGGCGATTTCACGGGTAACGACGATGCCAATGCGTCAGGTCCCTATTACACCAACGCCTTGGCCTTACGTGGCGTGGAAAACATCGATACCGAGCTAGAGCAAGATGCCAAATTTATCAATGCCCGGCTGCAATTCGACAAAACCTTTATCAACGCGGGGTTGCGCAAAGAGACGGAGACATATGAAATTGACATCAAACCATCACCTGAGGCTGGATTCACCGCTGAACAGATCGATTTGTTAGGTTGGGAATCTCGCGATGCCCAAAAAGATATTCTTCCTAGTGCAGCAGTGGGAACTAGCTTTTTTGATGGAAAAATTGACCTGCTTGGTGCTTGGTCGCGCACGGTTGCCAGACCTACCTTTTGGGAGTTTGTTCCCACAGAGACACTGGACCAAGGGACAGGACTTGGACGCCGCGGCAACAATCTTCTGACCACTACCTTGGTAGAAAACCGGGATCTAGCTATTGGGTTTAATTTATCCAACAAGTATGCGCTGCGTTTTAGCTTCTTCAATAAAGATCTTGAGCGCCCCCTGGTTACTTTTTATGAAGATAGCGGTGCGCTTGTTTACAAAGACTCTTACATCCGCCTGGATAATGATACGAAGGATATCGTTGAACAAAGGGATTACACAGGAAAAATACGGGGCCTTGAAGTGGAGGCAGAGTGCCGTGAGTTCGGGCCGTTTTCTTTGAAAGGAAATTTTACTTATATCGATGCGCGGTTGGATTACTTTTACGAAGAGGCGGGTGTAGTTGATGCAGTTACTAGCAGCCTCCCTTACCAGCCATCCACCATCGTCAACTTTACGCTTGGTTATGAGCACGAGCCTTGGGACTCATCTGTCTACTTGGTGTGCAACTTTACAGGAGATTATCCCGTGGTTTTGAAGCGCAACGACAACGATACCGGCATCACCCGTGAAGCGCTTGTCACATTCGATTTGCTGCTGGAAAAGAGGATTGAAACGGACTTTTTGGACTTTACCCTACGTGCTGGGATCAAAAATCTCACTGAAGCCGAGGACCACTACCTCTACGGAGAGGAGACCTACGAGCTGGACGCTCTTGGCAGAACTTACTGGATTGAGGCTGAGGTGTCATTCTAGTGTGGCAATTTTGTCACGCTAAAGAGTTAGCCTGCCCAATTAATTTTTCAATGATGCGGTTGTGTTGGCAGTGGCCAATTCATTCCAGACATTCCTCATCACTAAACAAATGAAAAACAAATACACGCGCACAATACCGGTCATCGCCTTGGCGATTGCCTCATCCGCATGGGCCGAGCAGGTCGATGTGATCAACAACGCCTCCTACAGCGTTACCAACGCAACGCTTGGAGTTAAAGTGCTTCCCCAGAACAATGTTACCTGGACGAAGGACAAAACCTACATCCTCACCGACCGCCTTTTCATCAAAGACGGACAGACGCTCACCATCGAGCCTGGCACCAAGATCTATGGTTCGATCAACGACAACGGCACCTCAGGCACCAAAGCCGACGATAAGGTCGGATCGCTCATCGCTAGCCGCGGTGGCCGCCTTGTGGCGGACGGCACTGCAGCCGAGCCAATCGTCTTTACCTCGATCCGCGAACTTGAAGCCCTCACCGGCGTGGATTCCGCGTTTGACCCAGACAGCACCGTTGGACCCGCACCGGGACCTGCTGATGCCGGTCACTGGGGTGGTGTGATCCTGTTGGGCAATGCTTACATCTCGTCTGTTAACTCTTCCGGCGTAAATGCAGGCAATCTACAGATCGAAGGATTCTTGCCATCTGGCACTCCAAGTAACGATGGCGATCTTCTTTCCGACGCGAGTGAATACGGTTTCGACGCCAACTACCCACGTGACGACGCGGACGACAGCGGCGTGGTACGCTACGTCTCGATCCGCCATGGTGGTTACGAGTTCGAATCCTCTAAGGAGATCAACGGACTTACCTTGGGTGGTGTTGGCTCGGGAACGACGATCGAGTATGTCGAGGTCTTCGCAAACCAAGACGACGGAATCGAGTTCTTCGGTGGCACGGTAAGCACCAGCCACCTCGTGATGGCCTTCAACCAAGACGACAGCTTCGATATCGACCAAGCTTGGACAAGTGACAACCAGTTCTGGTTGGCCATCCAGAACCCCGGCATCGCCGATGCAGGTGGCGAGTGGGATGGTATCGACGGTACTAGCAGCGGTCACGCCACGGGTGCGGCCACGGTTCGTAACCTTTCTTCTCCACGTATCTACAATGCCTCCTTCTTTGGTCCTGGCTCTGATCGTACCATCTCTACACTGCCCAACATCACTGGTCAGGTCAACCGGGAGAAAGGTAACTACGCAATGCACATCGAAGACTACTTCAATGGTCAGATCTACAACTCGGCCTTCCACGACTTCGCTCAAGGCTTCGTCAAATTCAACGACAACGCTACCAGCACGGGTCAACAGGCTGCTGCTGCAAACAACACCATCGGTGATTACGGCGGCACCGCTGTCACAAACACCAACAGCCTTCAGCTGTTCTACAATACCGACGGTGTGACGACCAACAACGGCAACGAGGAAGCAAACGACTTCGGTGCAGACGAAATCACCGCTTATGAGCGCGATGCGAACAGCAAGCTCAAGTGGATCAACCCACTGCCAAAGGCAGGCTCAACTCTGCTTGTGTCTGGAGTGACATCAGGAGCACCTGAAGCTACCAACTATCGCGGCGCCTTCGGCACCGTGAACTGGGCTAAGGGTTGGACGAAGCTGGATCAAGCTGGCTACTTCGCCGAGCAGGTCGATGTGATCAACAACGCCTCCTACAGCGTAACCAACGCAACGCTTGGAGTGAAAGTGCTTGCCCAGAACAATGTGACCTGGACGAAGGACAAAACCTACATCCTCACCGACCGCCTTTTCATTAAAGACGGACAGACGCTCACCATCGAGCCTGGTACTAAGATCTATGGTTCGATCAACGACAACGCCACCTCAGGCAGCAAAGCCGACGACAAGGTTGGATCGCTCATCGCTAGCCGCGGTGGCCGCCTTGTGGCGGACGGCACTGCAGCCGAGCCGATCGTCTTTACCTCGATCCGCGAACTTGAAGCCCTCACCGGCGTGGATTCCGCGTTTGACCCAGACAGCACCGTTGGACCCGCACCGGGACCTGCTGATGCCGGTCACTGGGGTGGTGTGATCCTGT
>JBIKIR010000091.1:0-3223 GCA_044361475.1 Luteolibacter sp.
GGTTTGTTCAGCGTGCGCGAGCGGGTGGAGTTGCTGGGAGGTGTGATGTTGGTGGAGTCGGCGCCTGGGCAGGGAGCGTGTTTCACGCTGCGTTTCCCAGCGAAGGCCATCAATTGTTGTGGCAGTTGTAACCATGCAAAGACCTGCGAGAAGGCGAGCTGTCGCAAAAGGGTGTCGAATGAACCGCACGATGAGGTCGCTGGGGTAAGGGCGCCCATGCAAATTTCGCGCAGGACCACGGATGGCCTGCCGCGCTTCCGCGTGGTGCTGGCCGATGACCATTCGATGGTGCGGCAGGGTCTGGTACGGGTTTTCCTCGATGAGGCGGACTTCGAGATCGTGGGCGAGGCGGTCGATGGCAAAGAGGCCCTTGAGCTGGCCCGCGCGCTGGAGCCGGACATCATCGTGATGGATTTGCAGATGCCTGTGATGTCGGGCTTGGAGGCGACGCGCGTGATCCGCAAGGAGCTTCCGGGGGTGCAGGTGATCGGGCTTTCAATCGAGACCAACAAGGAGTCCCGCCGGTCCTTGCTGCGGGCTGGGGCGCTTGATCTACTGCACAAAGGCTGCTCGGCGGAGGATTTGATCCAACGGGTCCGCGAGCATTTGATGGCAAAAGCCTGAGCGGCCGGCTGTTGAAAGCGCTTGCACATCGGCGGATCCGAGCCTACTGGCACGGGCATGGCACTTGAAACCACGCTGATTCTTTTCAAACCCGACGCGATTGAGAAAAACCTGACCGGCAAGGTTCTTGCCCGATTCCAGGACGCGGGATTCGTGATTCGCGGCATCAAGATGATGCAGCTCGACGATGCGATCCTGCGCGAGCATTACTCGCATGTGGCGGACAAGCCGTTTTTTCCCGAAATCGTTGCATTCATGAGCCGCACGCCGGTGATCGCGCTGGCGCTTGAGGGTGAGGGTGTGATCAACCGCGTGCGCGATTTGCTTGGGCCGACGAATTCCAAGGCGGCGCCAGCGGGCACGATCCGCGGTGACTTCGGCGAGGACATGATGACCAATGTTTGTCATGCTTCCGATTCGCCCGAGGCGGCGGCCGCCGAGCTGAAGCGCTTCTTCAAGGCAGGCGAGGTCTTCGCCTTCTGATGTCGATGCGCCGTGAGCGCTTGTGTCATTGGGCATGCATGTTAGTTTGCGCGCATGTGGTTTGATGTGCCGGATGCCGATGCCTGGTGGCGTTGGGTGATCTTGGTGTTGTTCTATGCGGTGGGCGTGTTGCACATGGTGCATGCGCTGATGCATGTGCGCACCTCGCAGGGCGCGATCGCGTGGGTGCTGTCCTTGCTGATGGTCCCGTTCGTGGCGATACCGCTTTATTGGTTGCTTGGTCGCAGGCGTTTTTCCCGCGAGATCGGCGGACGGCGTGCCAAGGACAGCCGGCTTGCGGCCCTGGCGGTTGGCATGATGGAGCGGCTGCGGCGCTACGAGGTCGACATCCCCGATGATGATGCCTTTGAGCGGGCCGCGAGAATCCTCGGTGGCCTGCCCTTCACGCGCGGCAACCGGCTCGAGTTGCTCATCGATGGCGAGGAAACTTTCGACAACATTTTTGAAACGATTCGCTCGGCGAAAAGGCACCTGTGCGTGAATTTTTTCATCGTGAAGAGCGACACGCTCGGGATCCGCTTTCAGCAGGCGTTGATCGAGCGCGCGCGCGCGGGCGTGAGGGTGTTTTTTCTCTTCGATGAATTTGGCTCCTACAAACTGCCGCGGCGATACCTGCGCGAGTTGAAGGCGGCCGGCGTCGAGTGCCATTCGTTTGGGGTAAACCGCTTTTGGTGGTCGCGCTTGCAGCTCAACTTCCGCAACCACCGCAAGATCGTGGTGGCGGATGGCGAGGTGGCATTGATTGGCGGGCTCAATGTCGGCGACGAGTACCTCGGGCGCGATGCGCGCTTCGGCGGTTGGCGCGACACGCATTTGGCGATGCGCGGGCCGGTGGTGCAGGCGGTGCAGTTGGTGTTTTTGGAGGACTGGTTTTGGGCATCCAACTCGATGCCGGAGCTTGATTGGGAAACGCGGCTCGAGGAGGCCGATCAGATCGCGGCGGTGATCCCGACCGGCCCGGCGGATCCTGCGGATTCGTGGCAACTGGTCGTGGCGGAGGCGGCCAACACCTCGCGGCAGAAGCTGTGGATCGCATCTCCGTACTTTGTGCCCGACGAGGGCGTGCTCACGGCGTTGCAGGCGGCGGCGATCCGCGGTGTGGATGTGCGCATTCTTATTCCCGAGCGCGCCGATCACTTGCTGGTGTGGCTCTCGGCATTTTCGTACTTCGAGGAATCGATCCCGTATGGGGTCAGGATTTTCCGCTACCAGCGCGGGTTTCTTCACCAGAAGGTCATGCTCGTCGATCACCGGCTGGCAACCGTTGGCAGCGCGAATCTCGACAACCGCTCGTTCCGCCTCAACTTTGAGATTACCGGGTTTTCGCCCGATCCGGCGTTTGTCGACGCGGTGGCGCGGATGCTGGAGGCGGATTTCGAGGCGAGCGTGGAGGCGCGGGTCGAGGATTTTTCGGCCAAGCCATTTTTGTTCCGTGCCGCCTGCCGCGTCGCGAGGTTGATGGCCCCGATTCAGTAATCGTTTCGGCGACGAAAGCCATGGCCATGGAATGAACTTGCAGGGGCCCGAATGTAGCGCTAAAGACACATTTCATGCGTTGGTTTGCTCCCGCGCTTGATTTGCATGAAATTGGTGAAACTTCTCAGCCCGGAACAGATCGTCGCCGACCTTGAGGCGATCGAGCACTGGGGTGCGATCACTGAGCTTGTAGACAGGCTTGTGACATGCGAGCTGCTTGCGGCGTGCGAGCGTGAGGCGACGCTTGAGGCGCTGAGGGCGCGCGAGCAATTGATCAGCACCGGCATCGGCGGTGGGGTGGCGATCCCCCATGCGTTTTCCGACGATCTGGAAAAGGTGGTAGCGGTGTTGGGGCGCTCGAAGGCAGGAATCGATTTCGAGGCCTTGGACCAGGCGCCGGTGCATGTGATTGTTCTCTTTGTGGTGCCGCGCAAGAACTACCAGCTCCACCTCAAGATGCTCGCAGCGATTGCCAAGATGTTCAATGGTCAAGACATGAGCCGGCAGATCCTTGGAGCAAATGGCCGCGATGAAATCCTTGCCATTTTGGGCTCAAAGTCGTCCCGTGTGGAGCCGCCCGCATCTTAGGGCGGATTTCCGTTTCCCCCAGATCACATGA
>JBIKIR010000092.1:0-3205 GCA_044361475.1 Luteolibacter sp.
GATGGCATCCCCCACAAACCCGAACCACAGGGGGCACTCGAAATCGCAAAAATGGCCGGCCGCGCGCCGCATGATTGCATTGTCATCGGCGATTCGACCATGGATCTCGAGACCGCCCGCCGCGCCGGCATGCGCGCCATCGCCGTGACATGGGGTTACCACGACCGCAATCGCCTCATTGAGGCAGGTGCCACCCACATGATCGATCATCCACATGAACTCAACGCCGCATGCATCGCCTCGCGGCTTGATTCCAAAATCTAACGAACAACAATCGCCAACAGTGAACACCTTCACCGCGCCACTCACACCGGATCAGGTCAAGACCCTGCGCCAGGTGCTGGAGCAAAACGGCTTTGAGTTTGTCGCCAAGGAGCACGCGCTCTTTTCCGCACGCAAGGCAAAGCTCAATGTCACGGCCTACGAAAAAGGCCCAAAGGTGCTCGTCCAAGGAAAAGACACCGAGGACTTTGTCCGCTTCACCCTCGAGCCGGAGGTGCTCAAGGAAGCTCGCCTCGGCTACGAAGAGGTGCTCGACCCGGATCATTTTTCCCCGCACTTCGGCATCGATGAGAGCGGCAAAGGCGATTACTTCGGCCCCCTTGTCATCGCCGGAGTCTACACCGACGCCGCAATCACCCGTCACCTGATCGCCGCCGGGATCATGGATTCGAAGCGCATCACCGGCAGCGACCGCATCCGCAAACTCGCCGACATCATCCGCGCCACACCTGGCTGCGCGTACGAAGTGGTGTCGATCGGCCCCGAGCGCTACAACGAAATGCACGCCTCGTTCAAAAACCTCAACCGCCTGCTGGCATGGGGCCACGCCCGAGTGATCGAAAAACTCTGCGCCGCAAGGCCCGATTGCCCGCGCACGCTCAGCGACCAATTCGCCCGACCCGAGGTCCTCCAGCGCGCGCTTCGCGAAAAAGGCCTCAAGATTCAGCTCGACCAACGCACCAAGGGCGAATCCGACACCGCCGTCGCCGCAGCATCGATCCTCGCACGCGAACGCTTCGTCGACTGGATGGACAAAACCTCCGCCGCCGCAGGCGTAAAGCTCCCGCTCGGTGCCGCCGACACCGTCATCAAGGCCGCCCGCGAGCTCATCGCCCGCCACGGACCAGATGCCCTCGGCAAGGCCGCAAAGCTCCATTTTCGCACTACCAACAAAGTCCTCGGGATACCCGCAAGCGGTCGCCCAACGGAAGATGAGGAAAACCCTTAAGCCCACCGCTGCGATTTGCCCCGCACATGGCACTCGAATTGCTCTACACTACAATAGGACCTTAAAACCCTTTACCGATAGCATATTTATAGCGACAAGCCCTTTTCAAATTTGTAAAATTCGAGCCCCACCTACTTTAAAGCCCACTGCTTTTTCAGTCCATGCCCACCATCACCAAACGAGAACTAGCCATCAAAATCACCGAACAACTCGGCACCGAAGGGCATTCACTGTCCCAACAGGATGTGCTGGAAGTCATCCAACGGCTCATCATCGTGGTTGCCGACTCACTGGCCGTTGGCGACCAAGTGGTGATGCGCAATTTCGGAACCTTCCAAGTTCGAGAAACCAAGGCAAAAATCGGCCGCAATCCCAAGCAGCCAAGCAAAACCGTCAAGATCCCCGCACGCGCGACCGTGAAGTTCAAGCCCGGCCTCAAACTCAAACATCAGGTCGCCACCACCCTCCACGTCGTTCGCGAACGGAAACGCTGAACCGCCCGACCAAGCCATGCGTAAGATGCTTCAGGTCGGCGGCATCGCATTCGCATTTGCCATCCTGCTCTGCTCATGCAGCTCACGTCCCTCGGGCTACGAGGGATACATGACAAAGCCCTACACGGTGCGAGGCGAATCTTATCAACCAATGAGCGTGAAAGCCGCGCTGAAGTTTGAGGAAACGGGCACTTGCTCGTGGTACAACGAATCCGCTTTTTTCGGCATCCGGCGCGGCAACACCTCGATCGGCGAAAAAGTGATGCCGTGGCACCTCACCGGCGCACACAAAACTTTGCCCCTGCCCTCCCTCGTCAAAGTCACCAATCTCGAGAATGGCAAATCGCTCAAGATCCGCATCAATGACCGCGGACCCTTCATCGCCGGACGCCACCTCGATGTGACCCCGCGCGCTGCCAAAAAACTTGGCTTCTACGATCAGGGCCTCACCACCACCCGCATCGAGGTGCTCTCGGTCGGCGACGGATCATACAAACGCAAGCGTCGCTCGTGGTGGCCGTTCTGAAAACCGATCGCCGCACGCTCCACCGCTTTCCGGGCTTGAACAATGCCAAGTCCCGCTCCATGACTCTCCCCCGCCCGCTGCCACGCAGCCGAGCCCACAGCCTCTTCACCCCATGGCCTCTTCTTCCGAAATCCGCGTTTTTGCTCCCGCCACCGTCGCCAATGTCGCATGCGGCTACGATGTGCTCGGCTTTGCCATCGACTCGCCAGGCGATGAAATCGTCGTGCGCCATTCAAACAAACCCGGACTACAAATCACCAAGATCACTGGCGATGGCGGCAAGTTGCCGAAAAATCCCGCGCAAAACACCGCCGGCGTTGCGGCACTCGATCTGCTCAAGCACCTTGGCATGACCGATCGCGGCATCGAAATGGAGATCCACAAGAAAATGCCCTTCGGCTCGGGTCTCGGATCTTCTTCAGCGTCCGCGGTTGCCGGCGCTTATGCGGTCAACAAACTCATCGGCGAACCTCTCAGCAAAAAACAACTGCTGCCCTTTGCCATGGCCGGCGAGGCCTCGGCCGATGGCGCATGGCACGCCGACAATGTTGCGCCCTGCCTGCTTGGCGGCATCGTTTTCATCCGCTCAAACGAAGAACTCGACTTCGCGCAAATCGCTCCACCGAAAAACCTCTGGGCCGCCGTCGTGCATCCGGACATCGAGATCCTCACCAAGGTCGCCCGCGAAATTCTCCCCAAGGAAATCCCGCTCGAAAATGCCACCCAACAAATCGGCAACCTCGGCGGACTCCTCTGCGGCATCATCCAGGAAGACTACGGCCTCATCTCGCGCTCGATCCACGATGTGATCGCCGAGCCACGCCGCCAAAAGCTCATCCCGGATTTCTACAAAGCCAAACGCGCCGCCCTCGCCGCCGGTGCACTCGGGTTTTCCATCTCCGGCGCAGGTCCTTCAGTCTTCGCACTTTGCGAAGGCGAAGAAATCGCACGCAA
>JBIKIR010000061.1:0-9983 GCA_044361475.1 Luteolibacter sp.
GGCGCAGGACTCCCAGATGGAGTTGAGAGTCTCGTCCGAGGAGTGGAATGAACCTTCGCGCGTGAACGGGTAGGCCATGCTGCGGATCGAGAAATCCAGCTTCAGCGGCTTGGTGGCATCGCGCACCGTGATCACCGCGTAGCGGAAGCCCATCGGATGGAAAAAGGTGTGCTCGTTCTTCCCCTTCCTCAAGATGGCCCGGTTGCCCAGGGCGATGTCGGACCATGAGTTGGTATCCACATACGGCGCGAGCGTTGCGGGATCGACGACTTCATGGAAGGTCAGATCGACGGTCTCCCCGCCGCTGGCGCCGTTCACCGTGAGGATGGGACATCCGACCACGGTTTTTGAAAAGTCGATGAGGTAACTTCGCCACCGGCCCTTGGGCGATGGTTCGATCGTCAGCGGCCAACGCGCGGGGCCGGTCGTTTTGTGGGCGAATCCTTCCTCATGGCGCGTCAGATAGACATCGCGGGTGCTTGCCGCACCCTTTGCGGAGCGACCGGCAGCGATGCCGACGAGGCTGCCTTTGAAACTCTCGTCTTCGCGGAGCAACGGGATTCCGCGGGTCTCCAGGGAATACCACGGCATGGCGTTCCAGACCCGCGGCTGGTCTTTGGGATGTTTCCATGCCGAGTCGTCGTAGCTGATACCGGTCCATCCGGCGGGTTCTTCACGCAAATCAATGTGTTCCTGGAAGGACATTTGGGCAACCAGCGGGACCACATCCTTGCGGACCTCGGTTTGGCGGCGGGCTTTCCACGTCTCGTCGGTGACCACGAGGGTTTTGCCAGCCTGCAGGGCGAGCAGGAGCCCGGCCGTGTCCTCGCTGATGTAGGAAAAGGTGCCGCACCCCGGATGATGCGCGCGCACGGCGATGATGTTTTTGCCTTTCTTGAGCCAGGGCCGGATATCGATCTCGTCAAAAGGCCAGTGCGACTGGAAACCGCGCGCCGGACCACCGCAGACGTAGCGGCCGTTGAGGTAGAGTCGATAGGATTGGTCGGCGGTGACGAAGACGCGCGCCTTGCGTGGAATCGCATCGAGCGTGAAGCTCTTGCGGAAAAGGGTGTAGCAGTTGTACAGATCGGTGTTGGCAAGGCCCTGCCAGATCCAGCGTGCCTTCTTCAGCGCGTCGGGGACCGTGGATGTTTGAGGCATGCCGTTATCGGTTGCTGGGGATTTGGATGATTTCATGAAAGTCAATGTTGGGGATCGCTCGGTGGAAGCGATCTTGTTCACGCCAAGTGAGTTTTCGCAAGCGGGTTTGCGGCGGTCATGCGTTCAGGCGCAACGACCGACTAATGCCACTCCCAAGAAACAATGCGATAAATTGGCAAGCGGGCCATGGGTCTGAAAGTCAAAGGTCTGAAAGTCAAAAAGTCGAAGAACCGCGAATATTGAGCTGACCTTGGACTTTTGACTTTTAGACTCTTCTCTCCTGCGTCTTAACCGCTCGACTGTCGCGTTTATTACGAGGGGTGGTATAAAGCCGATTTTTTTCATCACCACCCCAGTGTCATTCTACTTGGCGCAATGCGATAATCAACAAATCTGAAATATTTTTCTGGAGCTTGTGACGGAAAATTGCTAAGGCGTGGGTGTCTTTAGAAACACCTACCATCATGGCCTTTACCAGCGAGCATACCCACCACATTCGAGTCCGGTCGACCCAGCTTGAGATGCCCTCGGCGACTGCCACGGGGCGTGGATCGGAAGAATACGACCGCCGGCTTCGTGACACCCAGGAAGAGCTGGAGCGGATCCAGCAACAGCGTGAGGAACTTGAGCGGGAGCGGCAGGAGCTTGAGGAGCTGACCAATCGCAAACGAGTTTTTGTGTCGCAGCAGGTCGAGTTGACCGAGCGCCTGACATCGGCGTTGACCCTGATTGATCGCGAGTTGTTTCAAATGCGCAACGAGGCTGAGGATCTTGAGCAGTGCCGAGTTTGTTTTGCGGATCATCTTGATAAGGTTCAGAAGATCAATCCCGAGAATTGGACGCGTGAGAATCTTTCCGAGAAACTCGAAAAAGCCGGCATGGCGATCGACATCGCGGCCGACGAGTATGATCAGGCCGCATCGCACTTCGAAGGCACTCGTGGTGGTGCGATTTTCGGGCGTGCTTCGAAGAAGGCGCGTTCCGCATCGCGCGTTCGCGATACCACCGAGTTTATTTCCAACCTTCGCAACGGATTTGCCTTCAACCTGCCGCTGCTCGTATTGGGTGGTGCGGCCTTGGTTGTTTATTACCTCAAGTAAGGGACGTCCTTTGCCCTGATCCGCGTCATGATCTTCAAGGAAGACATCCAGCTCGACCAGATTCGCGAAAAGCAGCAGGAGCTGAAGCGACTCGAGTTGGAATACGCGCGGCACAGCCGGCAGATTGCGTTGCAGCGTCAGGAGCAAGAGCGGACGGTCCCGCCGCCGGACGACATGGATGCGCGCGCGGGGCGCAAAAAGTATGAGAATCTGGTGGTTTCGCGCGGGGCGCTTTCCAATGAGAAACGCGAGTATCAGCGCAGCATGATGCTGCTGATGCTGCTGCTGGCGGCGACCGCGTCGCTCGTCTGGTGGGGCATCACGCTGATGCGGGCAGCGTGATGAGCGTATCGTCGTCCGCGTTTTTCAGGTTGTTTGCCTGTGGGGTGGATGAGCGGGATTTGGACCTGAAGGTCTTTTGCGCATCGAGGCGGACGCGGAGTTCCGGCCATTGGTCCTTGCTGACGATGTAGCCGACGCATTCCGGTTTGCCGCAGCGGCAGGGGTGGTCTTCGAAGCAATCGACCTCGAAGCCATAGTCGAAGCTAAGCTCTTCACCGGGTTGGATGTCGCGGATCGCATCGATGTAGATTCTGCGGCCGACGATGCAGGCTTCGCAGTTGGGTGCGCAGGAGTGGTTGATGAGGCGGGCGATGTTCCAGGGTACATTGCCGTCGAGATCGTAGTTTTTTGAAATTGTGAAGATGTAGACCGCAGCGTCGCCGGTGGCGTCGGCCTTCCTTTGTTGGGAGGCGCCGCGGCGGTCGCTTTCGCGTTTGTCGATCATTTCGCCGACATACTCGATGACGCGCGTGTCCTTCGGGATGAAGGTGGTGGCGTAGACTCCGCGGCCGTGGATGTTGGATCCGCGGACTTCGCAGTAATCGCTGTCGCCGCGCTTCCAGAGTTCGATCATTTTTTTGCGGAGCAGGCGCTCCTCGGTGATTCCCTTTTTCCTTGATGGCATGACTTGTGTGGGGCGGGCTTTAGCGGGCTTCGCGTTTGCTTTAGCGGGCTTCGCGTTTGCTGACGGGTGGTAGCTCGATGTTTCTTGGCAGCGTGATGAAGAGGCCCCTGAGGTCGCTGACCTTGAGGCCAGCGCCGTCGATGAAGGTCCAGTCGAGCTTGTCCTTGGGTGAAATGGCGGCTTGGTAGCCGAGGCTTTCGATGATGAGCGGCTTTGGGATGCCTTCGCGGATGAAGCGGAATTTTGTCATCGTTGGCACGAGCACCAACCACTTGGTGTAAACGAAGTTGCCAGACTTGCCTTTTTGCGGGCCGACTTGATGGACGATGGGGGTGCCTTCGGGTTTGGATGAAAGCATCGTGATGCCTTGGCGGACCATTTCCTGGGGGATTTTTGCGAGTTGATCTTCGAGTGTTTGCATACCGCCCATGCGTTGCGAAACGCGTTCCTTCCAGAGCGGGTTCATGCGTTCGAGCGCGGCTTGGTAGCGGCCGAGGACCACTTCGTTGCCGAGCGCAGCGACCGCGCTGGTGGCTGATTGTACGACTTCGGGCGGGACCGCATCGGCGATGACCTCGGCTTCGCCGAAGGACTCGGTGTTTGTGGTTTCCTGCTGCGCGTGAGCCATGCCGAGCATGATCAGCGCGGAGGCAAGGCAGGTGAATGTTGGCAGGGATTTCACGCGACAATCGATGGGCTTGCGATGGGGGCAAGTCAAGCCCGGTCAAGGGTGGTGCTTGAAATGCTTGATGCGAAATTTGCTGGCAATGCTTCGCGTGATCAACGCGCCTTGCGTGATTTTTTCGACTCGAAGGACACTGCATTCGGATAGAAGGCATTCGGGTCATAGCCTGGGTTCATCCATTCGATTTCGCCGTGCAATGCCTGCATGTATTGGAAGGTGCCGCCAAAGTCTTCGGGCGGGCAGGCGCGTTGACCTTCGAGCATTTGGGGTCCGCCTTCGCCGGCGCATGATTTTTCGAAGACCACCTCGTGGATCCATTCGTCGGCGAAGTCATAGCGATAGAGCATGCGGATCGGCATGCGGCGTTTGCCAAGGAAGGCACCGACGGTGAGTTGTGCTTCGTCCTGGAAGTCGCCGAGCACTTGGTCCTGAAGGCCGATCGGGCCGATCACATCGACGAGGCGTTTGCCTTTGCCGTGGCGGAATTCGTGCGGGTGTTTGTCTTCCCAGCCCATGGCTGCTTGGATCGCATTGCTGAGGGCGATGAAAGTTGCATCGGTGCCGATCGAGAAGCGGCGCCAAATTTGTGGCTGGATGCCGTAAAGGAAGATCTTTACGACCACGCGGTTTTGATCATTGGATTTCGGCATGCGCCGGAATGTGTCGGAATACCGCGCGTGAGGCAAACGGGAAAAGCCGGATGATGCGGCGGGAAATTTTTTATCGATCAGCTGCCTGCGAGGCGGTTCTTGGCGAGCTCGGCATCGATGATGCGTTCGCATTCGCGAATCTGTTCCTGACGGCGTGTGCGTGCGCCTTCGGCGAGTTGTTCGAGGGTGTCGATGTCGTAGAGGTAGACCTCTTCGATTTCGCCGGCGGCGGGTTCGATGTCGCGCGGGACGGCGATGTCGATGAGGAAGAGCGGGCGGAATTTGCGGGCGCGGCGGGCTTTTTCGATATCGGCGCGGTGGACGATTGTGTGGGGTGAGCCGGTGGAGGAGATCACCACATCGACGCGTTCGAGCACACGGTGCCAGTCGTCGAAGGTGACCGCGCTGCCGCCCATTTCGGCGGCGAGTTCGATGGCGCGTTCGTGCGAGCGGTTGGCGACGAAGATCGAGCGGGCGCCGCGAGAGACGAGGCTTTGGGCGGTGATGCGACTCATTTCGCCGGCGCCGATGAGCATGACCTCGCTGTCGCCGAGGTGGCCGAAGATTTTCTCCGCGAGTTCGACTGCGACGCTGCCGACCGAGGTGGCGCCTTCCTGGATGGATGTCTCGGTGCGGACTTTTTTGCCGATGCCGAATGCGCGTTGGAAGAGACGGTTGAGCATGCCGGAGGTCGTGCCGGCATCGAGAGCGGCTTGGTAGGCTTGTTTCACCTGACCGAAGATTTCCGTTTCTCCGAGCATCATCGAGTCGAGCCCGCTGACGACGCGGCAGAGGTGTTGGGCTACCGATGATTTTTCCTTGCGGTAGAAATGTGGGGTGATGCCTTCCGGTAGTGATGTTTTCGCGGCGAGGTGGGATTCGAGTCTTGCGAAGGCCGATGCGGCATCGGGTGCGACGAAGTAGAACTCCGTGCGGTTGCAGGTGGAGATCACGACCCCTTCGGTGACATCCTCGAGTGTGGTAAGTTCGCGTGAGGCCGTGCCGAGGTGGCTGGTGACCACGGCAAATTTCTCCCGCACCTCGACGGGTGCGGTGCGGTGGTTGAGGCCGAGGCAGAGCAGGTCCATCAGACGAATGCGAAGACGCCGAGTGAGAGCAGGAAGAGGGCGATGGCCAGCAGTGAGATGCGGCGCCCGGTGAGGCCGCGAGTCGACTGGATCCAGAGAAGTATGGCGTAGCCGGCCCAGACGATCAGCGCGGCGACGAGGTGGCCGGTAGCGGAAGGTGAGCGTGGCATCATGAAGCCGGCGATGATGCCGAGGGTGAGGAGGATGCTGCCGAGGCGCAGCAGGCGCTTGAGTGAGACGAGCAGTTCGCGGGCTGGTGGCAGGTTGCGGAAGAGTCCGCTTTTCAAGTGGTGTTCTTTGAGTTGGTGATCGAGCACGAGGAACATCACGCCGGCGATGGCGGCGAGTGCGAGGGCGCCGTAGGCCAGCACCGAGGTGGCCGTGTGGGTTTCATGCCATGGGTTGCCGCCGGGGACTTTCAAGGGTGTCGCATCGAGCATGCCGGGAGCGAGTGCGATGGCTTGAAAAATGAAAACGACCGGAGCGGTGAAGACGCCAAGCAGTGAAATGCGGTAAGCCGGGCCGATGAGCAGGTAGAACAACGTGAGTGACCATGCGAGATAGGCGAGGATCTCGCCGCGGTCGGCGAGCGGGCATGCGCCGCGGGCTTCGCCACGAAGTGTGAGGAAGCCAGTTTGCAGCACGAAGGCCAGGGCCATCCATGCGACCGTCCAGCGGCTGCGACGCCCGCGGTGGACAGAGGTCATGCCCCAAACGCCGCCGATGAGGGCGAGCAGGGTGGAGGCGATCAAAAGCCAGCGGTCCATGGCCTTGGTTGATGCGTAAAAGCCGCGATGCTGGAAAGCGGAAAATTGGAAATTCCGCGCGGGGGGGTGTTGGGATGCGGGGGGCTTGCCGTGCACGACAGGAGTGTCGTGCCTCCCTAGGGGGCTTAGTCGTTGACGGGGGAGCGGCGCAGGGATTTCTTTTGGGAGAGTGCACGTTTGTCTGCGACGGAGCGTTGTTTGGAGCGTTGGGATCGCGGGCGTTTTTGGCGGCGCAATTTTTCGATCGCTTGGGTTTTGGCGATCGCCTTGCCTTGGCGGATGGCGTCGAGTTGATCGCAGAGTTCGCGGCGTGCGAGGAAGCGGTTCATTTCGCGCGAGCGGTCGATCTGGCATTTGATGCAGACGCCGGTGGGCAGGTGTTTGAGAAAAACGCAGTTGGAGGTCTTGTTGATTTTTTGTCCGCCTGAGCCCGAGCCGCGTACGAATTTTTCCAGCAGGTCTTCTTCGCGAATCCCGAGGGTGGCCATGCTTTGTTCGAGCGCGGCGGTTTTTTCCGGTGAAACGGGGGAAGACATTATAGAATCAAGAATGCAACGGGAGTGTTAGCGACCCGCAATGAAAGCGAAGCCAGACTGGCATGGCCGGAGCGAAGTGAAGGCAATCCAGAATCAAGAATCAAGAATCCAGAATCCAGAATCCAGAGGAAGAGGAAGAGGAAGAGGAAGAGGAAGAGAAGAGGTGGGTACTGCGCGATCAGGTGGGGGAGGGTTTTTCGCTCTTGGGATTTTTGGGTGTGAAGCGGCTCCAGATGGCGGCGAAGATGCTGCCGATGAGGCAGTGGGTGACGCCTGAGACGGCGCCGACGACGGGGGCGAGTGGCAGGTTGGGAAAACCTTGTTTGGCGAGCACGATGGCGAGTCCGGAGTTTTGCATGCCGACCTCGATTGAGATGGTGCGCGCGACTTCTTCGTTGAAACCAGAGATGCGGGTGACGAGGTAGCCGATCACGAAACCGCCGAAGTGGAGCATGAAAATCGCGAGGACGAGTTCGCCGCCGTGGGCGAGGATTTCCTTCGAGGATGCGGCGAAGGCTGCGCCGCAGATCATGCACACGCCGAGGACCGAGAGGATTGGTGCGATGGGCAGGATGCGTTGCACGAGCTTGGGTGCGCGGCTGTTGAGGATCACGCCGAGCAGGACGGGAATGATCACTACCTGCAATGTTTGTTTGAAGAGAAGCCAGCCGTTTACTTCGACGATGGAGCCGGCGAGCAATTGGGTGAAGAGAGGAGTGAGCACCACGGCGGCGAGCGTTGAGCAGGCGGTCATGATCACTGAGAGCGCGACATTGGCGCGGGCAATGAGCGTGATGAGGTTCGATGCGGTGCCGCCGGGGCAGCAACCGACGAGGATGAGGCCGACCGCGTAGGCGGGCGGGAGGTCGAGAAATTTCGCGATGCTCCATCCTAGCGCGGGCATCGTGGCGAATTGCGCGATGAAGCCCATGAGCACCGCGCGCGGCATGCGGCCGATGCGGCGGAAGTCGTCGACGCTGAGGGTGAGGCCCATGCCGAGCATCACCAAGCCGAGGACGGCTACGGTGATGGTGGGGTTGTTGAGTGGCAGCCATGCCTTGGGCATCCAGAGTGCGTGTGCGACGCTGAGGCACATCCAGAGCGGGAAGAGGCGGGTAAGGTAGGAGAGCATTGGGTAATTGTGTGTTTGCATGAAAAAGCAAGAATCGCGGGATGCTGGCAATCGAAATGCGCGGCAGGATTTTGTGCTTAGGGATCGCAGGGTGGCTGTGTATGGTGGCCGCATGAGCGACGCGACGCGGGATCATGGGGTGCAGCCGGTGGAGGCTTTGATGGAGCGCTGGGGGCTGACCGCGCACCAGTTGGTGGAGAACTCCGAAGAGCAGTTGAACCACAAGCAGGTGCAGCGGGCTCGCAAGGGGCGTCAGCTGACCTTGCATTTGATGCAGAAGGTGACGCGTGCGGTGAATGACGCGATTTTCAAAAGTTTGCCTGCGGCGAAGCGTGCGGATTTCGTGCCGTACCTTCACCGGCATTTGTTCAACTATGCCAAGGGTTATGATTCTTCGTGGAGTGATCCGAATGATGCCTTGTGTCCGAAGTGAGTGACAGCGGTGCGGCGTGGACGATTGTCGGGCAAGGTTTGGCTGGCAGCTGCCTTGCGTGGGAGTTGTGGCGGCGCGGTGTGGGTTTTCAAATTGTGGATCGCGAGTGTGGCATTGCCGCATCGCGGGTGGCCGCGGGCTTGGTGAATCCGGTGACCGGAAAAAACTTCGAGCCCAGTCCGATGATTGGCCAATTTTTGCCGGAGGCCTTGGATTTTTACCGATGCATTGAAGAACGCCTTAGGGTGGCTTTGTGGCATCCGATGCCGATCATGCGGCTGGCGGGAAATGATGCCGAGTGGGCGAAGATGCGGGCGAAGGCGGCGCGTGCCGATGTGGAGGTGTGGGTTGGCCGGGAACTTTCGAAGCAGGAGATCGACGGGTGGTTGGGTGGATTTGAAATCAGCGGCGGTGGTCGCTTCGATGTGGGATCTTTTGTCGATCGCTCGCGTGAATTTTTCCAAGCGCAAGGGATCTATCGCAAAGATGAGATTCGATTTGATCGCCATGAGATGGCGCGGGTGTGGTGTGATGGTGCGGCGGGATTGGTGAGTGGAAAGCATGGTGAGTCGCGATGTGCGAAGGGCGAGATTCTCACCGTGCGTGCAGCGGGGTGGGATGAGGCGCGCATTCGTGTCGGAGCGGGTGGGTGGTTGGTGCCGCTGGGTGAGGCGTGTTTCAAGCTGGGATCCACTTACGAGTGGGATCGACTTGACATGGAGCCGAGCAAAGCGGGCTTGGAGCGCTTGCGATCGCTTGCGACGAAGTTGGGTGGTGCGGATTATCAAATCATCGCGCACGAAGCCGGTGTGCGGCCGATCCTGCGACGCAGCGAGCCGCTGATCGGTCCGATTGAAGCCGGTGATTGGATGTTCAACGGCCTGGGCTCGAAGGGTTCGCTATATGCGCCGGGCATGGCGCGGCGACTGGCGCTTTGGATGCTCGAGGGGCGAGAGCCTGAGGAGCATTTTGACATACGGGCTTTTCGCGGATCACTTTAACCCGATATCCGAAGTCGACAGTCCATTTGGATCATTTCGACCACTGATTACACAGATTGATACAGATTTAAAGAGGTGCAACTTTGGTGATTTTCCCTCATCTGTTCAATCAGTGTGGTCATATCCTCTTTGTTTGCATTTTAGCTTTCGAGTCCGGGTTTAATCGACTTGCTTGGCGATGAAGAAGTGCCAGTCGAGTGTTTTGGATTTTTGAAAAATGGCGCTGATGTTTTTTCCGTGCAGCTCATAAGCCAGATTGCCTTTTTCGGATTTGAGCGAATTTGTAAAAGCCGGCCCGAGGCTTTCATCGCCGATATCGGTCGGATGTTTGAACATGCGGTCGATGTTTCGGTGGGTGGAGATCAGGGCATCGGAGTTCATCGAATAAAAATACATGTCGGCGGGCAGTTGCGTGTTCTTCTCGACGAATTGTGAAATGAGGCGCAAGCGCAGCGAGACTCCG
>JBIKIR010000093.1:0-3084 GCA_044361475.1 Luteolibacter sp.
AAGCCCGCCGGCGGGAAACAGAACCCGGCCCTGAAAGGTAAAATCCCCGCTAAAGTGCCTGTCCCGAAAATACAACACCCCTTCTTTACCCTCGTTTTCACCATATCGGACGCCCTTATTGCCACCCCACTCTATAATTTTCCATGAGGGGTCCTGGCCGACCTCCGCAGTCATATCTGACATCCCGCTGACTGACGCCCCGGGTTTCACCCGGGAGAGATTCAGCATATCGATCCCACCAAAGCTGAGTGAGGCTGTAAGAAGAAAAAATATCCCTGCTCAAACCCAGCTCTGCTTTGCTCTAATGTAAGCGCTCAACAGAACCCCTCTATCCTGCGTCGCTCGTTTCGATGTAGGGTGGTGGCCTATGTCAACCAACACCGACCAGACAGCAGGCGTCATCATCAAGTCCGACCATTGCGGCCGTGCCCGCTACACCTCACAGTACAAACAGGAAGTCGTCGCAGCCTTCGAATCCAGCAGCCTCAGTGCTCCCGATTTCGCACGGCATTGCGGCATCAAGTATTCCACGCTCGCTGCATGGGTTGCTGCGCGCGGATGCGGCAAGGCCAAACCTTCACGGAAGAACACGCCAGCCTTCCTCCTTGCCGAGGTCTCGGAACAAACCGGCGCGTGCGCCTTGGAAGTTCAGTTGCCAGGCGGGGCTCTTGCCCGTGCTGCGGACGCAGAACAAATCCGCCTGCTCGCCGCCCTTCTGCGTCAACTCGCCTGAAGCCACTGCCATGCTCACCTTCAACGGCAACCTCAAGGTCTATGTCGCACTCGAACCCTGCGACATGCGCAAGAGCTTCAACACACTCGCCGCGCTCGCCCGCAACCATCTGGGACTCGATCCGCTCAGCGGCGCGGCCTTCCTCTTCACCAACAAGTCGCGCAGGCTCATCAAGATCCTCTACTTCGACGGCACCGGCTACTGGCTGGTGGCCAAGCGCCTTGAAAAGGGCACTTTTAGTTGGCCCAAGGACATTGAAGGCGACCGCCGCAAGCTCGTTCTCAAACCCACCGCACTGGCCATGCTCACCGACGGCATCGACCTGCGCGACGGTCTGCAAAGACCTTGGTACGAACTACGATAAATATCGTAATTCCTCTGGAAAATGGCATGCCTTGTGCTTTTCATTCATCCATCAAGACGCCCGAACAACTCATCGAAGAACTCACCGCGAAAGTCGCTTCGCTCGAAGCCGAACTCGCCATCCAAAAAGGCATCGTCGCCGAGTTGCTCAAGAAGCTTTACGGCGCCAAGAGTGAGAAGCTCGATCACAACCAGCTGCTCCTGCAGCTCCTCAATGATGAGGCAAAAAAGCCCGTCGCCGCCGCTCCCGAAGACCAAGGACCGGCGGCTGAAACCAAGCCCCGCGCGCGGCGCACCAACAAGCTCAGTGAATCGCTCAAGAGCCTGCCCACCATCGTGCGCGAGATCGTTCATCCCGAGGTGCTCGCCGCACCCGAAGAGTTCCGCCTCATCGGTGAGGAAACCAGCGAACGCCTCCACGTGAAGCCCGCCGCCTTCACCCTCGAAATCATCAAGCGCCTCACCCATGTGCGCAGAAACGAAGTTGATGCGGTGCCTGTCACTGCACCGCTTGAGCCCTGCCTACTTCCCGGTTCTGTCCTCACCCCGTCGCTTGGAGCTTACCTGCTTACCCAGAAGTTCTGCTATCACAGCCCATTTTATCGCGAGCAATGGAAACTCAAGGCCACCCACGGCATCGAGCTGACCCGCAACCTGATGTGCTCCTGGCACGACCACCTTGCCGACCGGCTGCTGCCGCTTCATCAAATCCTCACCGCACGTTTTCGAAATTCGGACTATCTCAAGGTCGATGAAACTCCGATTCGATGTCTTGAGCCCGGCACGGGCAAAACCGCGCTGGGCTACTTCTGGGTTTATCATCATGACGAACACGGAGTGCTATTCGATTGGCACAAAAGCCGGGCCAACCATTGCTTGGATCACATCTTGATCGGCAAAAATGGAGAACCGTCGTTTGCCGGTCACCTTCAAAGCGATGGCCTTCGCGCCTACCGCACGTTCATCGAACGCCACGCGGATTTGGCCATCACGCCCGTGTCCTGCCTCGCTCACATCAGCCGCAAGTTCAAGGAAGCGCGCGACGAACACCCGCGCATCGCCGCGCACATCCTGTTGCTCATTGGCAGCATCTATCAGATCGAGAAACGCTTGCGTGAGATGAACGCATGCCCGCTCGACCGACTCAAAGCGCGCTGGCTCGAAAATAGCTGGCCCCCGATGTTCGGCCACTGATGGGCTAAACTAAGTTATGGTGTGGGGATGCGGGAGATTGGTAGGAGATCATAGATCGTGGGTCAACGGTGCTCTTCCCTTTTGGAAAAAAAAGGGCAGCGGGTGTGGTCAAGCTGACATCAGCTTGCCGGGGTTTGGGGCGGGTAGCCCCATATCTTGCTTTTGCTGGTAAGGTGAGGCTTTTCATGCGGCTTGGGGCGTTGGAGTGATTGCATGATAGACTTGGGCAGGGGTGAGATTGCCGAGATTCTGGTGGGGGCGCCAATGGTTGTAACGGTTGAACCATGTCCCAAGACCCTTCTGTAATTCAGGAATGGTGGCATGTTCCTTGAGGTAGATTTCCTCGTATTTGACGCTTCTCCATAGCCGCTCGATGAAAACGTTGTCCATCCAGCGACCTTTGCCATCCATGCTGATTTTCACATCAAGCTCTGTCAGGCGACTGGTCCATTCGGCCGAGGTGAACTGACAGCCTTGGTCGGTATTGAAGATCTCGGGGAACCTTCCTGAAGAGCCCAGCGCCATCTCCAAAGCCTCAAGGCACAAGCCAGTGCCCATCGTGTTGGAAACAGCCCAGCCTAACACGTGGCGCGAGTGCCAGTCCATCACGGCGCATAGGTAGGCGTGACCACGGGGCATCGGTACGTACGTAATGTCGGCACACCAGACCTGGTCGGGCCGATCGATGGTGAGATTTCGCAGCAAATATGGGTATTTACGGTGCCCGTCGTCGGGGATGCTGGTGCGCGGCTTGCACCAGATCGCCTCGTGGCCTATCTCCCGGCGCAGGCGGT
>JBIKIR010000026.1:0-35438 GCA_044361475.1 Luteolibacter sp.
GAAGCATGTTTCATGATTTGGAAAAATCAGTGGATCATCCGAACGCGCCGAGGATTTTCCACATCGCGATCATCGTTGCAAATATCAGCACCACCGCAGCCAGCGATCCCGCAATCCAATCGCTCCATGTCGGCAACGGCCGCGCGGCGGAGGCGGATTTCGGAAACACGATCAGAGCATAAAGCAAACCCGCGACCAAGCCACCCAAGTGCGCCGCGTTGTCAATGAAGCGGAAGCCGACAAGCCCGATCAATCCGGTGAGAATAATGCCCGCCAGCAAGCGGCGGCGCGCCTTGACCGGCACCAAGCGGCCATGCAGCGATTCGAAAATCATCAGAAAGCCCAGCCATCCCATCAGACCACCCGAAGCACCCACCGATGGCAGACCGACAAATCGCAAGGAACACTCACCGCCGATCCATGCGGAAAAAAGAAACACCATGAGCACATGCGGCCATCCGGCGATGACCTCAATGCGCCTGCCAAGATAGACCAAGGCCGCGGCATTCATCATGAAATGGATCAGGTTGCCGTGCATCAATGGCGATGTGAGCAACCGCCACCAGTCCCGATGCGCGGGATCCTTCAACAGGCCCGCGGCTGGAATCGAATTTCCCGGCATCAACTGAGTCACACCGACCAACGCAATGAGTACCAACAAAAATCGCGTCGCCGGTGCCTTTTGCATTTCCAGCCACGTCTCAAACCGCAACACCGGCACCGCCGCTTCCACATCGCCAGCGGTCCACCGATCCAACTCTTTCACCCGCTTGCGCGCTTGGTACCAAGGGATGAATCCGAACACCAACCACAACAGCAAGGCCAAGCCCATCGACACTGAGGTAACCAAGGCACGGATCGAAAATTCGATGCGCGCGGACATCGCGTCGACGGGCGCCATCGACCACGCACGATAAAAAAGGTAAACCGCAAGCCCGCCCGCGAGCAAACTGAACCAGCGGATTTTGTCACGCGCATCGGCATGATCAAGTGCCGCAAGCGCACGCCGCGAATGAAGCACCGCCGCCGTCGCACCACGGAGTTCCTCCGGCAAAACCATGTTAGGCGATGCTGGGCTCCACACCAGCGCCATCGCCGCATTTCGATCGCCGTCAATCGCCGCGATCAATGCATCCTCGGATTCGCAGGGATGCAGACCACCTTTGTAATCCATCCACCCCCACGCGGGCGGAGCAACCGGAAAGGCATCTTGTTGCGCCCACACCGGCTGGTCGGGTCGCTCGTCATCAAGTGCCTTCACGCCAATGAAGCGTTAAGGTTGACCGGATTTATCTGAAGATTCCGATTTCGACGCCTCAGAAGCAGAAGCGGGGGGAGCAGGAGCAGCCGGTGCTTGTTCTGCAGGAACTTCCTTTACCGCTTCGTTGAGCGCGTTTGCGACTTCCTCCACGGCTTGAGCAGGTGCGGCAGGAGTCGCAGGAGTCGCAGGAGTCGTCGTTGCAGGTTGGGCTTGGCCTTGAGTTGATTTCTCCTCGACCGCTTTCTTCACCTCCACCTTCGGAGCCACGAGCGTGGTCTTCTGATTCTTGTGTCCGATCAGCACCGCGAGCGTGAGGCTCAGCAAGAAAAACAGCGAACCAAGATAGACCGTGCCACGCTGAAGCACATTGGTGGTGCGCGCACCGAAAACTTGATCCGTCACGCCGCCACCAAAGGCCGCGCCAAGACCTTCCTGTTTCGGACGCTGCATCAAAATGAGCAGGGTCATCAGAAGGCAAACAATTACGAAAATCACCAGCAAGAGGTTGATGCTGATGGAGAGCCAGTCGATCGCGGCAAGAGTCATGGGGCGGGAATATGGGGGGCACCTTAGGGCTTGTAAAGCGGCGAGTTGACCCGATTTTCAGTCAAATGACCGCTTGCCTGCGGCTTGAATCCCGAGGACTAACAGGCGAGCAACCCGTTTCTAAACCCTCCGACGCGCTCACCCTACGCCAAAATGGATGGTATTTTTCGAGGATTTGCCGTTGATTGTGTCGAAACTCATGAGAATCAAACCACCAGCCATGAACCCGCTCCGTTTTCTCACTTCATTGGCCGGCGCCGCGCTGATCCCAGCCGCCGCCGAGCCCTCGCTCACCATCTACAATCAGGGGTTCGCGGTTGTTCGCGACACGGTGCCGCTGGATCTGAAGGCGGGAATCACTGAGGCCCATTTCTCCGGCATGACCGCCCAAGCGGAAACCGACTCGGTGATCCTGCGCGACCCTGCGGGAAAGGTGAAATTTCAAATCCTCGAGCAAGCCTATCGCAACGACCCGGTTTCATCCGGCCTCATGCTCCAACTCAATGAAGGCAAAACGATCGGCTTCGAAATCCGCGAGCCCAACAAGCCGGACCGTACCGTGCAGGGCAAGATCATCCGCAGCGGATACAATGCCGGCGGGCAAACCAGCCAACCGATCATCGAGGTGGATGGAAATCTCCGTTTCTCCCTGCCCGGCGAACCGGTATTTCCCGCGCTCGGTGATGATACGATCCTCAACCCGACCCTCACATGGACGATCAACTCCGCAGAGGCTGCCAGTTTCGGCGCCGAGATCGCCTATGTCACCGGTGGCCTCAGCTGGCAGTCGGATTACAACATCGTCGCCACCGACAAAGGTGATATGATCGACATCGTCGGCTGGGTGACTTTCAAAAACCAAAGCGGCACTGGTTTCAAGCAAGCGAAGGTCAAGTTGATGGCAGGCGATGTGAACAAGCTGCAAGCGCAGCCGGCTATGCCCCGCATGAAAGCAATGGCCATGGCGGCCGATGCGATGACGGAAGCTGTCACCGAGAAATCATTCGATGAATTCCACCTCTACACCATCGCGCGTCCGCTGACGCTGCACGATCAGGAAACCAAGCAAGTCGAGTTCATTCGCGGCAGCGGTGTGAAGGCACCGAAAATCTTCGTTTATGATGGCGCGACGATGAATTACGGCGCGTGGAATTTTTATCGCGGCGAAGGCGAATATGGGGTGCCGACGAACAAAAAAGTCTGGGTGCTGCGCGAATTCAAAAACAGCAAGGAAAACAACCTCGGCTTGCCACTGCCCAAGGGACGGCTGCGCTTTTACTCGCAGGATGACGACGGCTCACTCCAGTTCACAGGCGAGAACCAAATCGACCACACTCCCAAGGATGAAACCATCCGCGTCTATGTCGGCAATTCATTCGACCTCGTCGGCGAACGCCGCCGCACCGCTTATAAGGCGGACAGTGCCAACGACTGGCTAGACGAGACCTTCGAAATCAAGGTCCGCAACCGCAAGCAAGAGCCAGTCGAGATTCGCGTGGTCGAACACCTCACTCGCTTCGATAACTGGGAAATCAAGGAGAAGTCAGCCGACTTCAACAAACTCGACAGCCACACCATCGAGTTCCCCGTCACCCTCAAGCCGGATGAGGAAAAGATCGTTAGCTATCGGGTGCATTACAGCTGGTGAGTGATCGGAGAAGCGGCTTCTTCACAGAGGGGCATGGGCGGCCCGCCCGTGTCTTCAAGGAGCGTGGGCATCTTGCCCACCTCTTCACCCAAGGTAGGGCGAAGCGGCCTCGCGGCGCCGACTTCTCTTTGAAGAAAGATTTTAAACCGCGAATGGACGCGAAGAGAAAGAGGGATTGCGGATTGCGGATCGCGGATGATCGATCGAAGAAGCCGCTTTTTTAATGGCAGGGACCTTTGTCCCAAAGGTCCGCGCGATTGATCGCTGCTTCTTCCTCCTTGCTGGAGCAAAATGCTCCAGCTACGCGAAAGAATCGGCGCTGCGAGCCGCATCGCCCTACCGGAGCGGACCTTTGTGGAATGCCCTTGCCGCCTTGGCTGCAATTTTTCAAAACCGCGAAGCGGACTTGGCATGGCCGGATCGTAGCATAGGCACAAAGGTCCCTGCCATTGAGGTGGCGGGCGATCTCGCACGCCGCTGATGAAAATTCAGAGATCGCCTTCCTTGATGTCAAGCGACGCATAATCGCCGTCCTTGCGGCGATAAACAATCGTCAGGCATCCGCGGCGGGCGCTTTTATACAGCACGAAGGGCCGGTCCGAGAGCTCGAGTTGCATGATCGCATCCTCTTTGAACATCGTGCGGATGCCGTAATTGTCGGGATGCACGATGTAGGGCACGGGATCAAACTTCGAGTCCTCGGGATGATCAAGCGCATCTTCATTGAAGAAGCGTTCTTCGAGATGGCGGATCGATTCGTTGCGATGCGGCCGGTTCTTCTTGAGCAAGCGCGTCTTGTGCTTGCGCATGCGGCGCGCGATTTTCTCGATGGTTTCATCGATGGCCGCATACATGTCCTTGCTCTCGGTGTGAGCCTCGATGGTGATGTGGTTGGCACAAAAAAGGATGATCTCCGCCGTGTGCTCTTGGCGCCGGTTCTTGTGCGCGTCGAGAATTGCCTTTGCTTCGATGATACGCGGGTAATCGAGATGCAGTCCCTCGATTTTCTTGCGCGCGTGATCACGCAGGGCATCGGTCACTTGGTCATGGCGGACAGTCACGGTAATGGGCAGATTCACATTTGCGGTTTGCATGTCATTTTTCCTTTCAATGTTAGGAAATACAGGATCAAAAACTGGCCCGTATTCCACGCTACACACTAAACGCGGATTGAAAAAAATTCCAACCGCAAATCGCGATTTTCCGCCCTTGACGTGCTTTTTTAGGTCACCACCCGCCAAGCTTACTCCGGAAGCGTGAGCTCCTCAAACGAGGGCACTTTTCCCGCGGGTTTTTCACCCGTGGCACCACGCGCCGCCGCATCGTACTTCGCCTCGAAATCATCTGCGGGCGATGCCGCAGTCCCGCTCACCTTGAGGGAAACCCAACGAAAATTTCCCTCGGGCGGACCAAACATCAGATCCATGCGACGACTGCCCGATGCCTTGATCACCGTGGGCGCGATACCGATTTCAAGCACCCCCGCATATGCGCGCTCGCGGCCATAACGGATACTACCCCGCACCGCCATGCGCTCCCGGCTCTGTAGATCCAAATCGGTGATCGACACACCTGCGCCCTCACGCCTCAAGGTGCCGATCACATCTCCGGTGAACACCGGTTGCTCGAACCAATCGTCGTTGAGCACATTCGACAAGATCTTGAGAAAGGGCAAGCCGTGCAGCGCAAGCGACGAATTCGGCGCGCAGCGGAACGACAGCGACATCGATGCTATGACCTCCCTCCCGCCACCAAGCAACAACTCGCTGGGAGCGATGGGATCAGATTCAATCCCGCCGGAAAAAATTTTCCCAAGCTCGGCACCAGCGATTTCCTCAAGAGGGAAGTTGTTGGCGGCCACCGACAATCGCGACGCATGATCCACCGCGTAGGGAGAAACCTTTCCGGAAAATTCCAGCTTGCCGCGCGATTCCTTTTCCGAACGCAAACGCAAACCAAGCACCTTCACCATGCCATCGACAAACTCGAGCTGCCCGCGATCCACCTGAAGCTTCGGCCAATCCTTGATCGCGAGTTCACCGCGATTGGCAAGCAGTCTCGGAATGGATGCCCCCGACCCCGGGAAATGATGAGCTCGGTCGCTGAGGTCACCGCGGTTGTCAGCCATGCTGGAGATGGATTTCCCCTCGTCCAGAAAACCCACCGAATCATTGTCCAACAAATCTTCCAAAACCACAGGTTCCTCCACACTCGGGAAATACGAAACCTCCGAGTCCTTGAGACTAACCATCGGTGACAGCGGATCCCCGAAAATCACATCGCACTTGTTCGCTGCCAGTCGCGCAAATTGGATTTGCGATGTAGGGATGTCCTTCGTCCCGATTTTCGACCGCCCCTCCCGGTCCGGCGCGCCCAACCAAACAATCGCCTGCTGCGCGACCACCTCGTCGCCCGTCATGCGACCACCTAGAAAACTTTGCGGCGAAACCGTCGCAACCAACCCCCTAGCGAGAATTTTTTTCATCAGCTCCGACTGCGGCCACTCGAGTTCGATGAGCGCGGCATTCGCGCTGCGCGGGTTCATGCGAAATTGCTCGAGCTTCACCTTCGATCCTGTCGCAGCCGTGATCTTTTCCATCAAGCCCTTGCGGAAAAAACCGCTGTTGGCGTACACCAAAGCAAGACCCGACCCCAAGACAAACAGCGCGACGAGGATCAGCGATCCAGCGAGTTGGAACACATGCATCCTGCGCCTTCTGAGACGCCTATTCTTGTCCGGTTGGTGGCTACGGCGCTTGCGCTTACGCACCCGTATCGCCTGCGAACCATCGGCCCTGGTCACGAGCTCGCCATCTTCCGGTGCGGGGTCCGTGCCACGATTTCTCAAACGCTCCATGATCTGATCAATGGAGTATTGATCCGGATTCGAGTTATCATGCGTAGACATTCGATAGGGGGGGGATAATGATGAATATCAGCGGTCGCGGTACGGACGACCCGTCGGATCAATCAACTCGATGTTGACCAGGAATATAACAGCAGTGGAAACCGATTCACGGCTCTTTGATGAAAACATTCTGCCCACCACAGGCAGCGCGCCCAATACCGGCACCTTGTCCTCCACATTCTTCACGCTTTCGGTCATCAAGCCGCCAATCGCAATCGTCGCCCCATCGGCAACTGTCAGTTGGGTGGCGAGCTTCTGTGCGCTGAACACCGGCATCAATATCGCATTTTTGGTGATCTCCACCGATTCGCTGCCCAGCAAGCCTTGTGTCGTCGAGGTGATCGGACTGCCGTAATTCACAAACCCGTCGAACTCAATGAATGAAGGATTGAGCGTCACATCGACAAAGCGCTTGTTGGCATCCGCCACCGGCAACACCTCAAGCGTGATGCCCACGTCGCGTTTCTCAAACGATGTCGGCGTCGCCGGTGTCACCGGAGTGGAACCGGCCCCATCAACCGACTGCGGCACTTCCGGTGGCTCGTATTCGGTGGGGTAAATAAACTCGCGGATCACCGCGATGCTCGAGGCCTGACCACTCCGCGTAACCACCGACGGACGTGCCATGATGTCGATGCCTTTCTTCCGATCGAGCCCGCGCAAGATGCTCTTAAATTGGGCATCACCAAAAACCCCGGTGACCGATAGCACGCCGGGCGCGACATTGATCGCCTGTGTGGTGCGATCGGGATTGGCGATCAAAGCATCGATGCTGTTGCTGCCGATCGCGCCATCGCCACTGCGCAGGCCGGCGGTCATGATGCCTTCGGGATCGCCGATGTTTTCACCGGTGAAATCAGCGGCCGTGCGTGGCGTGCCATTCCCAACCGTGCCACCACCTGCGGCGACACCGCTGTTCTCGATGCTGCCCGCGCCATTCAGCAACCAATCAAATCCCAGCTCTTCGAGATTGCTCTGCTGCGTGCGGATCATCGTGACCTTCACCGCCACCGCCACCGGCTCGCTCTGTGACATGGCATCGATGATCTGCGCGATGGTTTCCTGATGCCCCTCGGTGTTGACGATTCTCAAGGTGTTCGTCGCCGGGCTGTAATGTGCGCTCGCTCCTTGTGGAAATGGTACTCCCTGCTTGGCGAGCGACTCTTGGGCGCTCAGGCGCGCGGTGAGCAATCCACCCTTTTCCGGCGCTTCCGCAAATGGATCGGCCGCGGCCTTTTCTCCACCAGCACCCGCCGCGCTGTTAATGCTTGTGAGAAAATCCGGCGGCACGCGATAGCTGCGAACAACAAGCTCATCCGAGGAAAATCCCAAGGGCGTGATCAACACCGAAAACTCATCAGTCTTGTATTCTGTCTGCGTGACGTCGGTGAGGTAACGCAGGGCCTTGGACAACGGCACTTGCGAAAGGCGCAGATCAAATCGCAAGGCGCGGATCCGCTTGGCCGCTTCGGAATCCGGCGAGCCAAGATTGACGGTGAAATTGACACCCTTGCGAGCGGCATCCAATTCGACCGTATCGTTTTCCGCTGCCTTGATCCGTAAAAAATCCAGCGCCTCATCGAGCGACGATTGCTCCAGCGCGATGTTCGGAATGATGATCTGCTCGAGCTTCGCCTTGAGACTCGTCTCATCCATCGCGACAGAGGACGCGCCGCCATCAAGCGGTCCCAGCCCCTGCTCCGGCGCAGGCACCTGCGTCTCCCACGAAGCATCAACCTGCCCGAGCATTTCCGCACGCGTGTCATCATAGGCGGCCTTCGCATATCCGCTCTTGGCAGCCGCGGTTTCCTCCATGCCACGACGTGCGGCGCTGTTGTTGGGGTCAATCCTCAACACCTCTTCATAACGCTGGGTCGCTTCATCAAATTTCCCAAGATCAAAGGCCCCTTGCGCGGTGTAAAGCAAACGCCTCACCTCATCGATATCCTTCGCGTGATCGGAATTCAGCGCCGGATTGCTGCGAATCGGATCATCGAGCTGCGCGCGAAACGCCAAGGCCCCCGCATGATGCGGCGCGCCCCCCTCCGCGAGCACCTTGTCTAACAACGCCTTGGCGCCATCCATGTCGCCCTTTCTCGATAAAATTTTTCCCTGCTCGACCGCCGCCTGGGCATATCGATCGGTCGCCGCCGCCCGCAATTCCGCCGTCTGCGGCGCATCCGAAAACAATTCCCGCGCACCCGCAAAAGCCGCAACCGCCTCGGCAAATTTCCCCGCCGCATAGGCCTCATCGCCCTTCAACAGCAATTCCTGCGCCTCCTGCACCGCAGCCGCACGCCGCGCCTGCTCGCGCGCCCCCACATCACTCGAACCACCACCCACCCCACCTGCGTACAGCGCGCCCGACAGGCAAGCCGCCAAGCACCACACCACCAGAGGCCGGATCCATTTGCTAGGTTTGAAAATCAACATTCGAACGCTGGCAAAACCCTAGTGCATCGACTCCACAAGGGTAAGCGCAAAATCCGGAAATTTCATCTTTTGCGCGCCCAGGCAAATTCCAGCTGCACTTCGATCCGACGCGCCCTCACGGGCTTGCGCGGCAATGGCATCCCGAGTTTGTCGACCAGCAAGGGCAAGACACGATCAATCAACGAATGAATGGTGTTCATGCGAAGAGTGTTCAAAAGAACCAATTCTCCGTCAATCCAAAAAATCACGATTCCGTCCGCCCCGCAAAATGCTCCCTCGCCGCCTCAGCATCCAACGCGATGGCCGCCTTGAGCTCATCCAGCCCGGAAAATTTCCGCTCGCCACGCAGGTGACGCACAAATTCGACCTCAATATCGCTGCCATAAAGGTCCCCGGAAAAATCCAGCACATGCACCTCCAGCAAGCGTTGTTGCTCAGCCCCGATCGTCGGCCGCAGACCAAGATTCGCCACCGCCGGCATCCAGTCGCCATGATTCACCCTTGCCCGCACGACCCACACGCCATCGGGCGGCACCTGCAATTCGGCGACCGAGAGATTTGCCGTCGGAAACCCAAGTTGGTGACCAAGCTGCGCTCCCTTGAGCACCTCGCCCCTCACCGCGTGCGCGCGACCCAACATCCGCTCGGCCGCCGCAAGATTTCCATCGCGAATCGCCTGGCGAATCCGCGTGCTGCTGATCCGATCGCCCTCCGCCATCACAGGCGGCACCGCCACCAGCCGAAACCCATGCCGATGCGACTCGGCCTGCAAAAATGCCACATCTCCCGAGCGCCCCCGACCAAAACGCCAGTCCTCCCCCACCGCGATCGTCCGCACCTCCGCCCTACACAATCGCCCAAGAAAATCCGCCGCCGCCATCGCCGCCATCTCGGCGTCGAAGTTCAGCGCCACAAAAAACTCAATCCCCAGCCCCCCGGCCAAATCCATCTTTTGCCCCAGCGTTGTCAGCATCATCGCCGGCGCCTTGCCCGGCGCGATCACCCGGATCGGATGCGGATGAAAGGTCAGCAAGCCCGCCATTCCTCCCTCGCGCTTAGCCGCCTCCACCGCCGCATCAATCACCGCCCGATGCCCCAAATGGACACCATCAAAAACCCCCAACGCCAAATGCAAAGGCTCATCCAGCCCGGCCAGTTCCTCAAGGTGACGCAGCATCAACACACCCACTGGATACCCCCCCGCCACCCACTTCACAAGCCCGCGAATGGATCACTGCCGTGCGCCGATCTGCTCGGCGAGTTCCATCAGTCCGAGCTTGCAAGAAAGAGCGAATTCCTCTATCAAATGACCATCAGCTAGATCACTGATATTTTAACGTTTTAACGGAAAAAATACCCCAATGAAACCCATAAAATTCAATTCAGCACACCAAAGCGCTTTCACCTTGGTCGAGTTGTTGGTCGTAATTGCCATAATCATGGCTTTAGCGTTTTTCGCCATCATGGGAGGTGGGCGCCTCTTGGAAAATAGCCGCAAGGTCAAAGCCATGGACCAGTTTCGGAATTTTGGGGTGGGGATGACGCTTTTTGTGGGTGATTACCAGAAGCCACCAATTCCCCAATCCAAGCTACCTGGCGGCTGGGACACCATATACGGGGACCCGGGGGGCAAGTACACCACCGAATTCCTAGTCTCCGCACTCAAAGGCGACCTCACGGACGAGGAAGGGAATTATACCTATGGAGATGAAACCTTTTCCGGAAAAGCCGCCAATCCCCGCAACGAAACCTATGTGATCTTTCCCTACTCGGCTGACAAGAAGTACGGAGTGGGAAACGATGGCAGGCTCTATGATCCATGGGGTGGCGAGGTGATGGTCGGAATCAACGGATTCAAATCCACCAGTGGCGTTCTGGTACCTTTCAACAACGGAGGGAGCGATCTACGAATGCACACATGGGGACTCGCGGAATACACTGAAACCAAACCGAAGGAGCAGGCCTATGTGTTCTGGTCCTATGGTAAGGACAAAAAGAAGGGCAAAAACGCCCCTAATGTTAGCAGCGTCGTTCCGTTCCAGAACAGCGACGATGTGATCTCCTGGTAAGACCAAACGCCTCACTTCACGGGGACCGCAAAAAGACCACAATCAGCCAAAGAAGAATCCCCTTCTTTTCTTCTGTCTTCTGTCTCCAAGTCTTCCGTCTTCTTCAACTGCCCACTTGAAACTTCCCTATTCCACATTCTGCACCTGCTCGCGAATCTTCTCCACCTCGGTCTTCGCCTCGACGATCGTTTGAGCGATGCCTGCGTCGTTGGCTTTTGAGCCGATGGTATTAAACTCGCGAAACAATTCCTGACACAGGAAATCCAGCGCACGGCCCGGTGCATCCTCGGCTTCGAGGTACTCGCGAAATTTTGCGAAATGCGAATCGAGCCGCGTCAGCTCCTCGCTCACATCACAGCGGTCGGCAAACAACGCGAGTTCTTTGATCAGGCGCTCGTCGTTAAGATCGACCTCAATCCCGGCATCGCGCAAGCGCTTGTGCAGCTGCACGCGCTGACGCGGCAGACGCTGTGGCGCGTCGTCGGCAATCGTTTGGGCAAAGCCCGCCAAGTTTCCAAGCCGCTCGATGAAGTCAGCCTTGAGGTGCCCACCTTCCGCACGGCGCATCGCGACCAAGCCGCGCAGCGCTTCCGCCAAGGCCGGCTCGATCACCAGCCAGGCTTGCTCGGCATCGACCTCGCTGCCGCCGAGCGTCACGATCCCGGGCTGACGCAAGTAATCCGCCGCCTCCGGCCGCAGCGGATGCCCGACCGATTTTCCCAACTCCTCAAAGGCCTCGTGAAAGGCCTTGGCCAACACCGCGTCGACCCGTGCCTTGGGTGTCGCCGCCTGACCCGGCTCGATGCGGATCGCGACCTGGACCCTGCCGCGTGAGACGAACGCCAGCACTTCTTTGCGGATGCGGCCCTCAAGCTCGGCGATTTCACGCGGCGCCTGCACCACCACCTCGGCCTGCTTGCGGTTCACCGAGCTGAGCTCGACCTCGGCATGCCACAACTCGTTAGTCGCCGAACCCCGCCCGAATCCCGTCATCGATTGCATGCGCCAACGATGCCCGCCCCGGCGGGAAATGGGAAGAACGCATCGCCCCTCGCACATATTCTCTCGCGGGGGTTGCCCCGGGGCCGCGGATGCATTAGGGGAATGCCCCTCCGATTCACCCGTTTCTATCATGTCCTCCATCATCTACACCAAGACCGACGAAGCCCCCGCACTCGCGACCTACTCGCTGCTGCCGATTGTGCAGAGCTTCACCCGCCGCGCAGGCATCAAGGTGGAAACGCGCGACATCTCACTCGCCGGCCGCATCCTCGCCCAGTTTCCCGAAGCCGGCCAACACCCGGATCACCTCGCCGAACTCGGCGAGCTCACGCTGCAGCCCGATGCCAACATCATCAAGCTGCCCAATGTTTCCGCATCGATCCCGCAACTCAAAGCCGCCATCACCGAGCTTCAGGCACAAGGCCACGCGATTCCTGATTTCCCCGAAAACCCATCCACCGATGCGGAAAAACAAACCCGCGCGCGCTACGCCAAGGTGCTCGGCTCGGCCGTGAATCCGGTCCTGCGCGAAGGCAACTCCGACCGCCGCGCCCCAAAAGCGGTGAAGGACTACGCGCGCAAACACCCGCACTCAATGGGTGCATGGTCGCCAAAATCAAAGACCCGCGTTGGCACGATGGGCGGCAAAGGCGATTTCTTCTCGAACGAACAGTCCGTCACGGTCGACGACGCCACCGATGTGAAAATCGAGTTGGTCGCCAAGGACGGCAGCACGCGCACGCTCAAGGAATCCACTCCGCTCAAGGCCGGTGAAATCATCGACTCGACCTTCATCAGCAAGCAGGCGCTCACCAGTTTCCTCGGCGCGCAAGTCGCCGCCGCGAAGGCCGATGGCGTGCTGCTCTCGCTGCACATGAAGGCAACGATGATGAAAGTTTCCGACCCGATCATCTTCGGTCACGCGGTGAAGGTGTTTTTCAAGGACCTCGTCGCCAAACACGCCGCCACGCTCGATGAACTCGGCGTCGATTTTAACAATGGCTTCGGCGACCTGGTCGCAAAGATCGCAAAACTCCCCGCCGATCAAAAGGCCGCGATCGAGGCCGACATCCAAGCGGTCTACGCACAAGGCCCTGCACTTGCGATGGTCAATTCCGACAAAGGCATCACCAACCTCCATGTGCCCTCCGATGTGATCGTCGATGCCTCGATGCCCGCGATGATTCGCAGCTCGGGCCAAATGTGGAATGCCGCTGGCAAACCGCAGGACACGCTCGCGGTCATTCCCGATTCATCCTACGCCGGCGTTTATCAAACGGTGATCGATTTCTGCAAACACAACGGCGCGCTCGAGCCGAAGACAATGGGCTCGGTGCCGAATGTCGGCCTCATGGCACAAGCTGCCGAAGAATACGGCTCGCACAACAAAACATTTGAAATTCCAAGCGCCGGCACAGTGCGTGTGGTCGATGCCACAGGCAAGGTTCTGCTCTCGCACGAAGTCGAAGCCGGCGACATCTGGCGCGCCTGCCAAACGAAGGATGCGCCGGTGAAGGATTGGGTGAAGCTCGCAGTCAACCGCGCGCGCGCCACCGGGTCGCCCGCCGTCTTCTGGCTCGATCGCAACCGCGCCCACGACGCGCAACTCATCGCCAAGGTCGAGGCCTACCTCAAGGACCACGACACCAGCGGCCTCGACATCCGCATCCTCGCGCCAGCCGACGCCTGCCTCTTCAGCCTCGAGCGCATCGTGAAGGGCGAAGACACGATCTCGGTCACCGGCAATGTGCTGCGCGATTACCTCACCGACCTTTTCCCGATCCTCGAAGTCGGCACCAGCGCGAAGATGCTTTCGATCGTGCCATTGATGAATGGTGGCGGGCTTTTCGAAACCGGCGCCGGCGGCTCGGCGCCAAAACATGTCGAGCAATTCGTCCAAGAAAACTACCTGCGCTGGGATTCGCTCGGTGAGTTTTTTGCCATCGCCGCATCGCTTGAGCACTTGGCGGAAACCGCAAAAAATCCGCAGGCCAAGGTCCTTGCCGATGCACTCGATGCCGCCAACGGACAGTTCCTCGAAAACGACCGCTCACCCGGCCGCAAGCTCGGCACGATCGACAACCGCGGCTCGCACTTCTATCTCGCACTCTACTGGGCCCGCGCACTCGCCGCACAAAATGACGATGCCGCGCTCAAGGCCGCCTTCACACCGCTCGCCGAAGCGCTCGGTGCCAATGAGCAAACGATCGTCGCCGAGTTGCTCGCTGCGCAAGGCAAGCCGGTCGACATCGGCGGCTACTACGCGCCCAATGACGCGAAGGCCCACGCCGCTCTCCGCCCGAGCGAGACGCTCAACCACCTGCTCGACAATTTCTAGAATCCCCGCGCATGGCAAAGGTCCTGGTCGGTCTCTCGGGCGGCGTCGATAGCGCGGTCGCCGCCGCATTGCTGATCGAGCAAGGCCACGAGGTCACCGCCGGCTACATGAAAAATTGGATCAACGCCGAGGGCATCCCCGGCGATTGCCCGTGGGAAAAAGACATCGAAGACGCGCAAGCCATCGCCAAAACCCTCGGCATCGAGCTACGCGTCATCGACCTCATCGATGCCTATCGCGAACGCATCGTCGAATACCTCGTCGAAGGCTACCGCTCGGGCATCACGCCCAACCCGGATGTGTGGTGCAACCGCGAAATGAAGTTCGGCGTGTTTCTCGATTACGCGCTCGCCCAAGGATTCGAAAAGGTCGCCACCGGCCACTATGCTCGTAGTAGATCGCAGAGCGATGGCTCGGCGGCGATTCTTCGCGGCGCCGATCCGAACAAGGACCAAAGTTATTTCCTCGCCTTGATGACGCAGTGGCAGGCGGCGCACGCGATGTTTCCCACCGGCGAGATGCTCAAGCCCGAGGTCCGCGATGTCGCACGACGCTTCCACCTACCGGTCTCGGAAAAAAAAGACAGCCAGGGGATCTGCTTTCTGGGTCAGGTGAAGATGAGTGATTTTCTACGCCACTATGTGCCGGACTCGCCCGGCGAAATTGTCGACACGACCGGCAAGGTGCTTGGCACTCACCACGGCCTCCACCTCTACACGCTCGGCCAACGCAAAGGCCACGGCGTCGCCTCACCGCGCGAAGGCATGGCCTATGTGGTCGTCGGCAAAAACCACGAGCGCAACCAACTCATCGTCGGCTGGGACAACTCCGACACACCCGGCCTCTACGCCCGCAGCTGCGTGGTCGGCACAATCTCATCAATCAACGAGCCAATCCCATCGCTCAAACTCGTCGCCGCCCAACCCCGCTACCGCTCGAAGGCCGAGCCGGCACGCGTCGAACCACTCGGCGAAAACCGCGTGAAGCTCCACTTCGAACGCGCCCAACGCGCGATCGCCCCCGGCCAAATCTGCGCCTTCTACGATGGCGGACGTCTGCTCGGCGGCGGCATCTTCGAAAGCGCGGAGTGACCCGCGCGATCGCGTGCAATCATGCGTTTTGTCCTTGCACGGATCCCCCACGCGGGAAGAATCCGCCCCCCGCGCCGCGGTTCCAACCCATGAGCGAATCAGCAAATCCACCAGTCGATGCCACCATCGCCGAAATCGGCGAAATCCTCAAAGCGCATCAGTCATTCATCATCCTCAGCCACATCCGCCCAGATGGCGACGCGATCGGATCCCAACTCGCACTCGGCTTCGCGCTGATGGCCCTCGGCAAGTCGGTGCGACTCGTCAATGAGGACGGGCTGCCGGAAAACCTCGCCTTCATGAAAGGCGGAGATCGCATCGAAACCCCGCCCGCCGAGCCACTCGATGTCGAAGTCGCGATCGCACTCGACACCGCCACCAAACCCCGCCTCGGCGACAATGCCCTGCACGCGGCATCGAAAGCAAAACTCTGGCTCAACATCGATCACCACATTTCCAATCCGAAATACGGCGACCACAACCTCATCGATGCCACCAGCCCCGCCACCGGCCAAATCCTTTACAATCTCATCACCGAACTCGGCCTACCAATGACGCCTGAGTCGCGCGATGCGATCTATGTCGCAGTCTCGACCGACACCGGCTCGTTCCAATATCCAGCGACCACCGCGAAAACTTACGAGATGGCCGCCGACCTGATCCGTAAGGGCCTCGATGTCGGTGAGATCAATTCGAAAACTTACGACGACTCACCGTATCGCCGCCTCGAACTGATGCGCGCATTGCTAAACACACTCGAGCGCTCGGACGATGGCATCGTCGCTCACTGGGAACTGCACGACCAAACACGCATCGATCTCGACCTTCGCCCCGAAGACAGCGAAGGCCTCATCGATGTGATCCGCGCGATCCGCGGCGTGCAAATCGCGGTGTTTTTTGAAGAACTGCCCGATGGAAAAATCCGCGTCTCGATGCGCTCAAAGGACAAACGCATCGATGTCTGCCAGATCGGAATGCTCTTTGGCGGCGGCGGTCACGCACTCGCCGCCGGCATCCGCATGCCAGGCCCACTCCAGGACGCAAAGGCCCTCGTGCTCGAGGCCATCACCCAACGAGTCAACAAAGTGACATCAGCCGGACTCTGATTTCATCAATAGCCACCACTCGCGCATTCATCTCGAAATTCGATGTCGGTATTTCATTTGGACAAATTGACCACTGATTTCACTGATATACACAGATTAATGAGAGGCGCATCATTTGTAATTTTTCTTAATCTGCGCAATCTGTGAAATCTGTGGTCAAATCCGCTCTGTTAGATTTCAACTTCCGAAATCGAGTTCAAAAATTCTGTTAGAAATTCCCCTTTCATGAAATCCAATCCCCTCGAACAAGACGGCCCAAGCGGCGTGCTGCTCATCGATAAGGCGCCCGACATGACCTCGCACGATGTCGTGGCCATCGCCCGCAAGGCGCTCAACACGAAAAAAATCGGCCACTGCGGCACGCTCGACCCGATGGCCACCGGCCTGCTCATGCTCGTCATCGGCCGCGCCACCAAGATCCAGGACCTGCTGATGAGCGAGGACAAGGAATACGAAGGTACCATGACCTTTGGCAGCGTCACCAGCACGCAAGACCGCCAAGGCGAAGTGCTCGAAACCCACGATGTGCCCGCATTTTCTGAAACCCAGATCCGCGAGGCATTCGATGCCTTCACTGGTGAGTTCGAGCAAATCCCGCCCATGGTCTCGGCCATCAAAAAAGACGGCGTGCCACTCTACAAACTCGCGCGCAAAGGCGAAGTCGTCGAACGCCAGCCACGCCCGGTGCGCGTCACCGGATACAAGGTCAGCCGCATCGCCCTGCCCGATGCCGACTTCACCGTCAACTGCTCCAAGGGCTTCTATGTCCGCACCTACGCCCACGACATCGGCGCAAAACTCGGCTGCGGCGCCCACCTCAGCGCCCTGCGCCGCACCCGCTCCGGCAAATTCACTCTCGACCGCGCCGTCACCGTCGCCGACCTCAAAACCGCCCCACGCGAAGACCTCTTCAAAGCCATGATCTCCCTCGCCGAAATTTCCCTCATGCGGGGAGTTTGAGGGAGGTGAGTGCTGGAGGAAGAGATCAGTGGTCAGCAATCATTGGGAAAGAGGAAGAATTTCCGCTCCACGCTCCAAGTCCAATCCCGGTAGGGCGACGCGGCCCCGCGGCGCCGACTCTTTCAGGAAGATTCACCGCAAAGCGGGGAAAGAGCGATGGGCGATTCGATATTCGTGATTGGCGAGAAAAAGCCACCCCTTCAAAGGACCGCGGGCATCTGCCACGATCCGTGATCTCCATTCTTCGCGTTCATTCGCGGTTCAACATCTTTCCGAATGCATCGGCGCCGCGAGGCCGCGTCGCCCTACCGTGGTTGAAGAGCCCCCGGGCGGGGGCAGCGGGAAAATTTCAAAAAATCCCGGCTGTAGGCTCAATTTTCTTGCATTCCGCCCCTCGGGGACCTTTCATCCGCCCCCCAACCAAGCAAGGACGACCTGGCCACGGCTGGATCCATCCCCTACGACCATGAGCACCAAAGAAATCAACACCAAGGACTATCAACTCCACGAAGGCGACACCGGCAGCGCACCTTATCAGGTTGCACTGCTCACCAAGCGCATTCATCACCTCACCGATCACCTTAACGCGAACAAGAAGGACTTCTCGTCCCGCCGCGGTCTTCTGACCATGGTTTCGCGCCGCCGCAAGTTGCTCGACTTCATCAGGAACGGCTCCGAGGAAAAGTACCAGCAGGTCATCCAAGGCCTCGGACTTCGCCACTAACACTCTCCGCACGGCAGCCATGGGAATCCACTCGTGGCTGTCGCGCAAAACGGCCCTCGCATCATGAAGCCAGGTGGCTTCCCGCAGGCCGCGTGATTCAGCCCGTTTCGCTCGCGAAATTCATTCGCGCCCGGACGCGGCGGTCACAACCCACCAATGCCCGCGCGGCAATCCCGTCGCACGGGTCGCAGGCACAGAAAAGAAGAACAACAGAAGAAAGAAGAAAGAAATGAACATCCATACACTCACGGCCGATGTCGGAACCAATCCGATGACGATCGAAACCGGCAAAATTGCCAAACTCGCCGACGGTGCCGTCACCGTCCGCTGCGGCGACACCATCATCCTCGTCACCGCTGTTTCCGCCACCAAGGTGAAGCCCGGCCAAACCTGGTTCCCACTCTCCGTGGAATACAAAGAAAAAGCCACCGCCGCCGGTGTATTTCCAGGAGGTTACTTCAAACGCGAAGGCCGCCCGACCGAAAAGGAAATCCTCACCTGCCGCATGACGGACCGCCCACTGCGTCCGCTGTTCCCAAAGGGCTATTTCTACGACACCCAGATTGTCGCCATCCTGCTCAGCGCCGATGGTGAAAACGACTCCGACATCCTCGCGATGAACGGCGCCTCCGCCGCCCTCTGCCTTTCCGACATCCCCTTCGCCGGCCCGATCGGCGCAGTGCGCGTCGGCCGCGTCGACGGACAATTCGTGATCAACCCGACCCACGAGCAACGCGAAAACAGCGACCTTGATCTCATCTACGTCGGCAACAAGACCGACGTCATCATGATCGAAGGCCAAGCCGACGAACTTCCGGAAGACGAATTCATCAAGTCCCTTCACTTTGCACAGCAAGCCGTCACCAAGTTGGTCGAAGTGCAGGAACAACTCATGAAACTCGCCGGCAAGACCAAGCGCGAGTTCAGCCAGATCCTCGCCAAGGAAAACCTCCTTGAGATCGCTTATGAAATCGCCGGCGATCGCATCGAGTCGGCCATCTACGCGCCGTCGAAGACCGAGCGCGCGAAGAAGGTTGGAGCCCTGCGCGACGAAGTCGAGGCCGCCATCAAGGAGCGCGCTCCGGAGGCTACCGACTTCGATGTCGAGCAAGCCTTCGAATACCTCCAGAAGAAAGCGTTCCGCATTTCGATCATGGAAAAAGGCGTGCGCGCAGACGGCCGTTCGGTCGGCGACCTTCGCCCGCTTTACGGCGAAGTTGGCACGCTGCCACGCGTTCACGGCTCCGCCATTTTCGCCCGCGGCGAAACTCAGGCACTCGCCATCACCACACTGGCCCCGGCCGACGAGAAGCAACATTTCGACAACTACGCCGGCGGTGAGAACGAGAAGCGCTTCATTCTCCACTACAACTTCCCTCCCTTCTCTGTCGGTGAAACCGGCCGCATGGGTGGCATCAACCGCCGCGAGATCGGTCACGGCTCGCTTGCCGAGCGCTCCATCGAGCCCGTCATCCCAGACGAAACCGACTTCCCCTACGCCATCCGCGTTTCCTCGGAAGTCATGGAATCTAACGGTTCCACCTCCATGGCCTCGGTTTGCGCCGGCACCATGGCGCTGCTCGATGCCGGTGTCCCGCTCATCCGTCCTGTCGGCGGCATCTCCGTCGGCCTCGTCACCGAGAACCACGAAGACGGCTCCATGAAGTCCCACAAAATGCTGTTGGACATCATCGGCTCCGAAGACTTCTACGGAGACATGGACTTCAAGCTCTGTGGCACCAGCGAGGGCGTCACTGGCTATCAACTCGACCTCAAGCTCCCGGGCCTCCCGCTCTCCATGCTCGAAGAGGCGATCCATATCGCCAAGGCCGGCCGCGTCAAGATCATCGAAAAGATGGCCGAGTCAATCATCGAGCCGAAGGAACTCAGCCCGCACGCCCCACGCATCGTTTCCGTCAAGATCCCAGCCGATCGCATCGGTGAGCTCATCGGACCTGGCGGCAAGAACATCAAGGGCATCCAGGCCGAGTCCGGCGCCGAGATCAACATCGAGGACGACGGCACCGTGCACATCTACGCTTCCAAGCAGCAAGGTCTCGACCGCGCCAAGGAAATGATCGATCGCATGTTCCAGGAAATCGAAGTCGGCAAGGTCTACACCGGCAAGGTTGTTTCGATCACCGCGTTCGGCGCGTTCATGGAAGTGCTGCCCGGCAAGGATGGACTCATCCACGTTTCCGAACTCGCCGAAGGCCGCACCGAAAAGGTCGAGGATATCGTCAAGAAAGGCGATGTCGTCACCGCCAAGTGCCTCGGCGTCGATGAGAAAGGCCGCGTGAAAATGTCACGCCGCGCCTGGCTCCGCGATCAAGCCGCAGCCGATGCGGAAACCGCCGGCGCCGCTGAGTAATCAGCGCCCATAGCAAAGCATTCAAAAACCGGCGCCCCAAAAGGGCGTCGGTTTTTTTTGTTTCAAGAGAAGCGGCCTTCCTGCGGAAAGAGACAGAAGACTTGAAGACAGAAGAAGCTAGAAAAGAAGCTGCTTCTTCGTCTTCTGTCTTCTGTCTCGAAGTCTTCTGTCTTTTTGAAACTTCCTCATCATCTCCTTTCACTCGCCCGCAGATACTGCGACGCATAACGCAGTGATGCGGGGGCGGCTTGCATGAGCGAGGGCAGGGTGCGATCGAGTGGTCGCCACAGCCAGGCATGGTTGGGGTTTTCGGGAAAGCCGAGCCGCACTCGCAGGGTTGCGGGAAGGAACTCGAAAGCCAGCGCGCGAAACACCGGCGAAAGCGCGCGCATGGTCCATGGCGCATCGGGTTTCACCACCGCGCGCGCCACTTCGCCGCAAAGCGGATGCGAGCCGAGAAGGTCTCCCTGCATCATCTCGTCCCAATAAGTTTCGAAGGCGCTCCATGTTTGCGGCAGCGCATCAGGCGCGACGCCGAACACGGTGCCGAAGCGCGCGTTTTCGCGAAGAAAGGCATTGAGCTCGTCGATGCTCAATGGTCCGACATAGCGCCGGTACATCGATGCGCTTGCCATGACGAGTGTGGCGAGCACCCAAAGCTGCGCGCCGGGATCGAAGGCGGAGTAGGCCTCGGGGGATTTACCCCGCACCGCACGGTGCGCGCGCCCCACCGAATCGCGAACTCGATCCACCTCTTCCCCGCTGCCGAAGGCGACGGCATAAACCGCATCGAGCGTGCGCCGCAGTCGGCCAATCGAATCACGCCGAAAACTGCTGTGCGCGGCCACGCCCATCGCGACCTGCGGATGCGCCGCTTGCAACACGGCAGCCGCCGGGCCCGCCAGCAAGACCACGCGCTCACGATTGATGCGCCACATCATCGAGTCGCGCGCAAAGGGCTCGAATCCACCCGCGGCGCTCATGGGGTGCGAATAACTTCGTTTTTCAAAACCGTGTAGGCGGCGGTGAGTTGACGCGACACTTCCTCCCAATCGGCATCGGTCATTTTGCCATCACGTCGCGCGTCGCGATAGACCATCGCGTGGGTGCGCAGCAGGGCGGATTCCATCGCTTCGACTTCGCCGACTCCGTGGATGAAGCCCGAGAGTCGCGCGATCGTGCGGGCGTACTGCGCGGGCGGCACATCGCGGCGGCGCTCCTGCCACCATTGCAACTCCAATCGCGCCGCCTCACTGACATCGAAGCTGATGCGCGTCGCGTGCCGCACGATGCCGTAGTACGACTCGAGTTGGCCGATGCAGCGCGGGTCGTTGGTCTCACGGCGAAAGTACATCGCCGCGATCGCCGCATGCTTGGAAAGCCGCGCGCCGTCCCACCATGAGAATCCATATTGACCGCAGGAAACTTGCATCGTCTGGCCGATCAAGCGCAACCATCGACCATCGTAATAACTCCGCCACATCGCGGATTCCAAGCGGCCCATTTCCTGCGGATCAAAACCTCGCGGATTCGGGCGCGCAGTGCGGTCCTGCGCGACCACCAGCACAAGCCCTGCGGCCAAGGCCATAAGACCGATGCGGCAGAGCGATTTGATCCGCATAGCCATGGCGATCACATCAGCCTCGCGCCAGCCTCCGCGAGCTCCGAGCGCTCGCCGCGGTTGAGCGCGACATGCGCAACGAAGTCCTGGCCCTTGAGCCGGTTGCGCGTGTAGACGAGGCCGTTGCTGCGACTGTCGACATAGGGATTGTCGATCTGTGCCGGATCGCCGACGAGCACGAGCTTCGAGTCACGCGACATGCGGGTGACGATCGTCTTGGCTTCCTGCGGCGTGAGTTGCTGCGCTTCGTCGAGGATGAAAAAGCGGTTCGGGATTGAACGGCCGCGGATGTAGCAGAGCGCTTCAATTTCAAGAATGCCCTGCTCCATGAGGATTTCATAAGGCTTCTTCACGCCAGCAGGATTGGGATTGGCATTCGGCTTCTGCTGCTTGCGGCGCGGGCCAAGCGGCGTGCTCGGGCGCATGAGAAGATCGAGCGCGTCGTGGATCGGCTGCAGCCACGGCCGCATTTTTTCATCGAGCGAGCCGGGGAGGAAACCAAGCTGCTCGCCCATCGCCACCACCGGGCGGCTGACGGTGATGCCGTTGTAGCGGCGGTTGAACATTTCGTGAAGTCCGGCCGCGACTGCGACGAGCGTCTTGCCGGTGCCGGCATGGCCATAACATGTCACGAGTGAAATCTCCGGATTGAGCAAGGCATCGATGAGGCAGCGCTGGCCGAGGTTGAGCGGCTTGAGCGACTGACCATCGGGGATCTTGAGCGCCTCGGGAAAATTGAGTCGCACGAAGCGGCCATCGGCCACACGGCGCGCGGGCATGGTTTGCTTTTCACAAACACTGAGCAGCACGTACTCGTTGACGACCACACCGGCGCAGCGTTCCTCGTCGAGCACGATCTCGCCGGCGCTGGCGAAGCGCTGCAGCTCGCTGGGGTCGACCTCAATACGATGAACCTCGTAGTTCGACACCTCGCGCACATCGACCTTGTCGTTGAGGTAATCCTGACACTCGATGCCGACCGCGCGGGCCTTGAGCTGCATGTTGATGTCTTTGGTAACGAGCACCACCGGCGCTGAGTTGTGCTGCATCAACAACAAGCAAGCGGCGAGAATGCGGTGATCAACGCGCTCGCGGTCGGGAAAGATGCGGTGAAAAAGGTTGAGCTGCTCGGAGTTCTTCGGGCAGATCGCCGGATCGTAGATCACCATGCGCACCGTGCCGCCGAAGGGCGTGGCAACGCCGCGCGTGACTTTCTCCGAGCAGGAAAACATTTCGGTGAGCCTGCGGTGGACGCGGCGCGCATTGGCCCCGCGCTCGGTCTGCTCGGACTTGAACTTGTCGAGCTCCGCCAACACATCCACCGGAATGCACAGGTGGTTTTCCTTGAAGCGCTCGAGCGACGCCGGATCGTGCAGCAGCACATTGGTATCGAGCACATAGTTTTTGACGATCTGCGAGGGAGCGGTGAGACCGAAATCCTCGGGCTGGGAAAGTTTGGACGAACTGCGCCGCGGTTTTTTTAGGCGACCCAACACAGCGGGCTCCTCAAACAGGGCACATTGCGATTCTTCTTCGGCTTGATTGATCATGGATTTGGGAGTGAGGGGAAATGGACCTCGGTGGAGCGCGAAACATCGGCGACCAGCCCATAGAGAGCATGCATGGTGCCAAAACAACCGATCAAACTTCCACCTGCTTTAATCAAGATAACATGACTATCGCGATATCCTTGAAAATGACAATGGCAATCTTGGCCGGGGTGTGAAATTTGCATCAGAAGCAAGAACTGCTTCATCTTCAACCTTAGGCCCTCTTTGCTGCTTGAGTTTATTTATCCATCGCGTGCGGCTTGACGCCCCGAAGCATGCGCGGCATTTTTTGCGGGATATGAAGTTTTTGAAGCTCACCACCACTTGGGCCGCTCCGTGTTTTTTGGCGATCGTCGCCTTGAGTTCCTGCGGCCCCTCGGGCCCCGCCCGCTCCGGCTACATGGCAGGGGTCGGCCCGCTGAAAAAACAAACGACCAATGGCCCGCACCATCCGCCGCCTGCCATCCCGGATGATATTTCATACTGGGACGGCGATGGCGTGCAGGGCGGTCCGCTCATCAAAATCAACCGCAGCCAACAAAAGGCCTTCTTCTACAAGGGCGGACAACTGGTCGGAGTGTCGCGAATTTCGAGTGGCAGCGAGGATCACGCCACCCCGCCGGGGAACTACAAGATCACTCAAAAAAGCAAGGATCACAAATCGTCGCTCTACGGGGTCTTTAAGGACAAGCAGACCGGCATGACCATCAATGACAATGTCGACATCCGCGTCGACAAGATCCCGCCGGGCGCGATCTACTACCCGGCTCCGATGCCGAATTTCATGCGCTTTTCCGGTGGCATCGGCATGCACACCGGCTACCTGCCCGGATACGCCGCCTCGCACGGCTGCATCCGCATGCCCCACCAGATGTCCGAGAAGTTTTTCGAAAATGTGTCGGTCGGCACCCCGGTCGTCGTTGAATAAATCCGAAGCGCCTGCCGTTGAATCCCCCATGCTACCAAACTCACAAACCCACATAGAGGTCAGCCCTGCCGATGTCGCAAGCTGGATCCAACTTCCACCACAAGAGCGCCCGCGCCTGATCGATTGCCGTGAGCGAGAAGAACTCGAAATTTGCCAGATCGCCGGCAACGAGTGGTTTCCGCTCAGCACGCTGGCCGAGACCCTCGAAGGACTCACCTCCGACACCGAGCGCGGCATCGTAGTCTATTGTCATCACGGCATGCGCTCGCAGCGGGCGGCGATGTTCCTGCGCTCGCGCGGCGTCGAAAACGCCTTCTCGATGGCCGGCGGCATCGAGGCTTGGACGGATCAAATCGATCCGTCGATGCCTCGATATTGATCGGACTTTGTATCTGCCCTAAAGGCCATCCTGCCGCAGGCTTTCCAGCAGCCAGGCGCGGTAGGGTCCGGCGACGGCACTTGGCTCGAGGGCGATGATTTCCGGCACCTCGTAGGGGTGGGCCTCCGCGAGCACCTCTTCGAGTGTAGGCCTCAGGGCCTCGGTGGTCTTGAAGAGCGCCAGCACCTCGGGGGCGGACTCCACCTTGCCCTGCCAATGATAGATCGATTCGGCGCCCGGCAGCAGATTCACGCAGGCCGCGAGTTGCCTTTCCACTAAAAGTGTGCCAATCTGTCGCGCCGAATCGAGATCGGGGAAGCTGCACAGCACGAGTCGGACGCTTTCCATGCCTCCTCTGAACACCGAAAATCACCCACTGGCAAACTTTCCGTGAAATCGCGCTTCATCCAAAAACTCATGACCCGGCTGGACCGCGTCGAGCACGGTGAGGTGCAGCAGATCGTCACGCGGTTGGCGCGCGAGAACAGCTTTTTGGAAAATGTCTTCGAGGCGATGCAGGAGGGGGTGATCCTGCTTGATATCGACGGGGTGATCGGATTTGTGAATGGCGCGGCAGGTCGCTTGCTCGGGATCGACCCCGAGGCATCGGTCGGCGAGCGGCTTTCGGCAAAGGTTCGGGGGCTCGATTGGTCGACGCTCGGCAGGCCGGGCCGCACGGTGAGCCGCGACCTCGAGGTTTTTTACCCGGAGCATCGGTTTTTGAATTTCTACCTCGCGCCGATTGACGACCTCGATCCGCTCGACCCCGCCGGTTATGTGATGCTGTTTCGCGACCTCACCAGCACCCGCGCCGAGGCCGAGGAAATCCTCGAGTCCGAACGCCACAACGCCCTCACGCTGCTCGCCGCGGGCGTCGCCCACGAAATCGGCAACCCGCTCAACTCGATCGGCATCCACCTGCAGTTGATCGACCGAAAACTGCGCCAACTGCCGCCAAAAGAGCGTCAGCCCTTCGAGGGCAGCCTCGCCACCGCCCGCGATGAAATCCGCCGGCTCGATACAATCCTCAAGCAGTTTCTCAGCGCCATCCGCCCGACCATCCCACAGCGTGAGCGACACGACCTTCACCGCATCCTGCACGACACGCTTGAGCTGCTGCATACCGAGCTCGAATCACGCTCGATCCCGGTCGAGCTCGACCTCGCCGCATCGATGCCGCACGCGATGGTCGACGCGGGGCAATTCCAGCAGGTTTTCCACAACCTCATCCGCAATGCCTATCAGGCACTGCCCGGCGATGGCGGGAAAATCACCGTGCGCACCGGCTTCAACGATTACGAAACGATCATCTCGATCGAGGACAACGGCACCGGCATTTCGCCCGAGCACATGGGCACGCTCTTCGAGCCCTACCGCACGACCAAATCCTCGGGCAACGGCCTCGGCCTGCTCATCGTGCGCCGCATCGTGCGCGAACATGGCGGCGAAATTTCCATCGAAAGCGAAGAGCACCAAGGCACCCGCGTAATCATCCGCCTGCCGCGCGGCGAACGCCCAGTGCGCCTGCTCGGATCACCCGAACCGGTGATCGATCTCCACTAGCCGCAAAGTTTTTCCACCCTCTTTCCCCCATGCTGCCCACCCTGCTGATTGTCGACGACGAACGCGCCACCCGCGAGGGCTTGCGCAGCGCGCTCGAGGAGGAATTCGACATCTACACCGCCGCCAACGCGAGCGAGGCGGCAAAGATTTTGAAAAGCGAGCCGATCCAGCTCTTGCTTACCGACCTGCGCCTTGGTGGCGACTCGGGCATGCAGGTGCTCGACACCGCGCTCGCGCTGCCCGACCCGCCGCTCGCGCTGATGATGACGGCCTACGGCTCGGTCGACACCGCCGTCGAGGCGATGCGCCACGGCGCCTGGCATTTCGTCACCAAGCCGCTCAACCTCGACGAGGTCGAAATGCTCCTCAAGCGCGCGCTCCGCAGCCGCAACCTCGAGACAGAAAACAAACAGCTCACCCAGCAGGTCGCGAAGTCCCACAAGCTCGACCGCCTCATCGGCAAATCGCTCGAGATCCAAAAAGTTTCCGAGCTGATCCAGCAAGTTTCGCCCACCCGCGCCACCGTGCTCATCGAAGGCGAGTCCGGTACCGGCAAGGAAGTTGTCGCCCACCTGATCCACCACCTCTCCGGTCGCCCGGCCTCCAAGATGGTCACGGTCCACTGCGCCGCCCTCTCGCCGCAGCTCCTCGAAAGCGAGCTCTTCGGTCACGAAAAAGGTGCCTTCACCGGCGCCGCCCAACGCCGCATCGGCCGCTTCGAGCAAGCCGACGGCGGCACGATCTTCCTCGACGAAATCGGCGAGATCGACGCCGCCACCCAGATCAAGTTGCTGCGCATCCTCTCCGAACGCAGCCTCGAACGCGTCGGCTCAAACACGCCCGTGAAGGTCGATGTCCGCGTCATCGCCGCCACCAACCGCAACCTGCGCGAGATGGTCGACGCCGGCACTTTTCGCGAAGACCTCTACTTCCGCCTCAATGTGGTCAAAATCGAGATGCCACCCCTGCGCCGCCGCCGCGAGGATATCATCCTGCTGGCCAACAGCTTTCTCGCCGAGTTTGCCAAGGAAAACCAACGCCCACTCAAACCGCTCACCGACGAGGCGCTCAAGCTCCTGCTCGCCTACCCGTGGCCGGGAAATGTCCGCGAACTGCGCACCGCCATCGAGCACGGCGTCGTGATGAGCAACGACCCGCAAATCGACACCCGCCACCTCCCGGGCTTTCTCCTCGACCCAGCCGCACCCGCCAAGCCCGCCGCATCTTCCAAAAACCCCCTTGATGATCCGGCCGAATTGAATTTGTATGTGCTCGAAACCAATGCCATCCGCGCCGCTCTCGCCGCCTCCGCCGGCAACCGGACGCACGCTGCGGAACTCCTCGGTCTCAGCCGCAGAACCCTCCAACGAAAATTGAAGGAACTCGACATCTGATCCCACCCCATCGCACCACCCTACCATGTCTCTCGACACACGACACTTCATCGCCGGCGCCCTCATCCGGCGCAGCCTGTTTTTCATCGTCCTGATCATCCTTACGCTCGGCAACCTCTTCACGCTCTTCCGAGGCCTCAACTCGCCGCAAGCGATGGACCAAGCACAGATCGCACGCGAAATTGCCCGTGGCAATGGCTTCGCCACCAAGATGATCCGGCCCGTCGCCTACTATCAGGCAGAAAAAACCGCCCGCCGCGACGTCCCGCTTCAAGGCTTCCAAGATACCTACCACTCGCCGCTCAACCCACTGCTCAACGCCGCCGTGCTCAAGCTCATCGGCGCCGACAAACCGAACTCATGGCAAATGAGCGACAACGAAATGGTCTATCCACTCGACCGAGTGATCGCCAGCATTTGCACGCTCTTCTTCCTTATCGCCATCGGCGTGAACTACCTGCTCATCAGCCGCATCTTCGACCCCAAAATCGCGGGTGTCTGCGCCATCCTGATGTTGTTCTGCGAGGTTTTCTGGAACTACTCGCTCAGCGGTCTGCCGCAAATGCTCATGCTGCTGCTGTTTTCCTGCGGCCTGTATTTTGCCTACCGCGCCACCGAGGCCTCGACCGAGGGCCGCATCGCGATGACCCCGGCCATCGTCGCCGGCATCTTCTTCACCCTGCTGGCGCTGGCCCACTGGATGACGGTGTGGATCTCGCTTGGTTACATCCTCTACGCCGCCATCGCCTTCCGCCCGCGCGGCATCGTCGGCATTTCCATCCTCGGCCTTCTGCTGGTCGCCGGCATCGGGCCGATGCTCCGCAACATCGACATCACCGGCTCACCTTTCGGCACCGCCTTCCTCACGCTTTATAACGGCCTCGGCAACGGCACCGAGACGACCGTGATGCGCAATTCCGACCTTGAGGCCGAGCCGCTCGTGCTCGATGGCCTCATCGCCAAGGTCCTGCGCACCACCCTCACGCAGGCCACCGACATCGTCCCACTGCTCGCTAGCATCATCGTCGCTCCGCTGTTCTTCCTCGCGCTGCTCCACCCCTTCAAACGCAAATCAATCGCCGACTTCCGCTGGGCGATCCTGCTGATGTGGGTCTCGACAGCCTTCGGCCTCGCCTTCTTCGGCATCAGCACCAAGCCGCTCGATCCGAACCAACTCCACCTGCTCTTCGCGCCGATCATGACGGCCTACGGGCTAGCCTTCATCTCGATCCTCTGGACACGCCTCGATTTCGTCGGCTCGACGCCGATGCTGCAAAATGTCCACCACTTCATCATCATCGGCATCTGCGCCCTGCCACTCGTGCTTTCGCTGCCCTCAAAGGTGCGCACCGGCATGCACCTTAGCAACCGTGGCGGCGTGCCTCACTGGCCGCCCTACTACGCACCCGCCCTCAACAACGAAAACGGCGTCAAAGGCTTCACCACGCCGAAGCAAGTGGTGTTCTCGGATCAACCTTGGGCCGTCGCATGGTACGCGGATCGCATCAGCATCTGGCTGCCACCCAGCCGCGAAGGATTCCAAAAACTCGAGACCATCGCAAACGACCTCCAAACGCCGGTGGCTGGGATTCTCATTTCACCCTCGTCACACGGCTCGGGCCCGGTTTCCGAAGTGGCAAATCTTTACAAGGACTTCACCTCGCTGGTGCTCGATGGCCGCGTGATCATGGCCACCTACCCGCCCGGCATCCCGATCAACGACAAAAACACCCGCATCCAGGACATCACGCGGCGCTACCCCTACCGCCAGCCGCTCGTCGGCATGGACATGGTTTACTACAGCGAAAAGGCCACCCAATCGGACGCCGAAATCAACCCCTGATCAAACCATGGCCCGCCGCAAAACCAGCCCCGATGACGGGCAATCAGAACCATCGTTCGAAGACGCCCTCACTGGACTCGAGTCGATCGTCGAGGCCATGGAACACGAAAACCTGCCGCTCGAAGATCTCGTTTCCCATTACGAAAAAGGATCGGCCTTGCTCAAACGCTGCGAATCGATCCTTGATTCCGCGCGCGAACGCATCGAGCTGATCACCCTGCGCAACGACTCCACCGAATCACCCGCCAAAACCGGCACCCAGGCCGGCGCCCCTTCCCAGTCCGAATCACCGGACGCCACCGACGATGATGACATCCGCCTCTTCTAAGCCCCCCGCCCTCGGCCCGCTCCTGCAGGCGATCCAGTCCCCCGATGATGTCAAAAATATTACCGATGCGAAGCTGACTGATTTGGCGGCGGAGATCCGGCACTCACTCATCACCTCACTTTCGCAAACCGGCGGCCACCTCGGCCCGAACCTTGGCGTCGTCGAGCTGAGCATCGCGCTGCACCGCGTGTTTTCCACGCCCAAGGACAAGTTTGTCTTCGATGTCGCCCACCAGGGCTATGTCCACAAGATGCTCACCGGCCGCGCCGACCGCATCCACACGATCCGCACCTACAAGGGCCTCAACGGATTCCTCCTGCGTTCGGAGTCGGAGCACGACGCGTATGGTGCGGGCCACGCTGGCACCGCGCTCTCGGCCGCGCTTGGCATGGCCGCCGCGCGCGATCTCGCCGGGCGCGACAACCATGTGGTCGCTGTCGCCGGTGATGCGGCCTTCACTTGCGGCCCGACGCTTGAGGCGCTCAACAACATCGCCGAGACAACCCGCAAGTTCATCGTGGTGCTCAACGACAACGAGTGGTCGATCGACAAAAATGTCGGCGCCATCGCCCGATATTTCAACGCACTGCAAACCCATCACACCTACGCGTCGGTACGCGCCAAGGCCGCGGAGTTTGTCGAAAAAATCGCCGGCAAAACTGCACGCAGCCTCGCCCACCGCATGGAGGAAGGCGCCAAAAATCTGCTCTTCCCCAATGTGCTTTTCGAGAAATTCGGTCTGCGCTACTTCGGCCCGATCGACGGCCACGACATCCCGCTGCTGGTCCGCACCTTCGAACACCTCAAGACGCTCAACGAACCGGTCGTCCTTCACATCATCACCGAAAAAGGCCGCGGCTACCAACCAGCCCTCGACAATCCGGGGAAATTTCACGGCCTCGGCACCTATCAAATCGACGATGGCTCCACCGCCGCCGTCAACACACCCACCTGCTCGGACCTCTTCGGCCGCACCGTCACCGACATCGCAAAAAACGATCCGAAGCTTGTCGCGATCACCGCAGCGATGCCCGGCGGCACGAAACTCGAGATCTTCAAAAAGGAAGTGCCCGAGCGCTACTACGATGTCGGCATCGCCGAGGAACATGCCGCGCTTTTCGCCTGCGGCCTCGCCACCGAAGGCTTCCGCCCCTTCCTCGCGATTTACTCGACCTTCATGCAGCGCGCCTACGACATGATCATTCACGACATCGCGCTGCAAAACCTGCCGGTGCGACTCTGCATGGATCGCGGCGGCCTCTCCGGCGATGATGGCCCGACCCACCACGGGCTTTTCGACATCGGCTACCTCCGCCACATCCCCGGCCTCGTGCACATGCAGCCGAAGGACGAAAACGAATTTGTCGACATGCTCCACACGATGGCCGCATACGATGCGGGCCCGTCGGCGATCCGCTACCCGCGCGGCCCTATCCGCAGCACGCCGGTGAAGGAACAACGGCAATTGCTCGAAATTGGCAAGGCCGAGGTCGTCGCCGATGGCACAGATGTCGCGCTCATCGGACTCGGCACGATGTTTGAAATGGCCGAGCGCACGAAGGAAATGCTCGAGGCTCAAGGGCTCTCGGTCGCGCTCATCAACCCACGCTTCATCAAGCCGCTCGATACCGCCGTGCTCGAGACCTACGCGCGCAAGTGCCGCGTGCTTTGCACCTTCGAGGACCATGTGATGTTTCACGGTTTTGGTGCCGCCGTCATCGATCACCTTCACGACGCAGGCATCCACACGCCGGTCGAGCGCATCGCATGGCCGGATGAATTCATCGAACACGGCAAGCCCGACACGCTTCGCGAACTTCACGGCCTCAGCGCCGAAGTCGCCACCAGCAAGGTGCTCGCACGCCTCGGTTAGCAGCAAAAAAAGCGCAAGCCATGTCCGCCAAAGCCACATGGAAAGTCAGCGCGGCGGTCATGGCCAGCCGTGTGCTGGGACTGCTGCGCGAAATGATGTTTGCCGGCCTCTTCGGCGGCAGCCGCTGGATGGATTGCTTCTATCTGGCATTCAAAGTGCCAAACCTCCTGCGCGACCTGTTTGCCGAAGGCGCGCTCTCGCAGGCATTCGTCACCACCTTTTCCAAGAAACTCAAATCGGAGGGCGAAGCCTCCGCATGGGAGCTCGCCAACAAGGTGATGACGCTCGCCGCTGTTGCCATGGGCGTGATCACTCTCATCGGCGTTGCCGCGGCGCCATGGATCGTCGAGTTTCTGACCTCGCTCTCACGCTCGGGCGCAACCGCACGCAATTACAACCCAGAGGAAATCGCGCTCACCATCACGATGGTCCGCGTGATGTACCCTTTCATCCTGTTGGTCTCACTCGCCGCGCTGGTGATGGGCATGCTCAACGCACGCAATGTCTTTGGCATGCCGGCGCTGTCGTCGTGTTTTTTCAACCTCGGCTCGATGATCGGTGGCGCGGCGATCGGCTGGTGGATGGATCCGACATGGGGAAAACAAAGCCTCGTCGGATTTTCGATCGGCGTGGTGATCGGCGGCTTGGCGCAACTTGTCTGCCAGTTTCCCGCACTGCGCGCGGTCGGCTATCGCTTCGTCGCCGACTTCCGCTGGAAGGACTCCGGCGTGCGCCAAATCCTCAAACTCATGGGCCCGGCGGTGATCGCCTCATCGGTCGTGCAGGTGAATGTGGTGATCAATGCCATGTTTGCCTACGGCGTCGGCGAAGGCGCAGTGAGCTGGCTCAGCTATGCCTTTCGGCTCATGCAACTGCCGATCGGCGTGTTTGGTGTCGCGGTGGCAACGGTGACGCTGCCCGCACTCTCACGCGCTGCGACCAATGGCGTGACCGATGATTTCAGAAGCACACTGTCAAAAGGCCTGCGCCTCGTTGCGTTTCTCGTGCTACCCTCGTCGCTGGGCCTCATCCTTTTGGCCGACCCCATCGTGAGCCTGCTCTATGAGCGCGGTGCCTTCGATGCGCAGGACCGCTTGCAGACCGCCGCCGCGCTGCGTGCCTACTCCTACGGCCTGCTCGGCTACGCTTGGCTCAAGGTTCTGCAACCGGCCTTCTATGCCGTCGACAAACGCTGGCTGCCGATGATGGTCAGCATCCTCGCGCTGGTACTCAACCTCGCCTTCAACTGGTTCTTCGTCTTCGTCATGCGCTGGGGCCACGAGTCGCTCGCCCTCACCACCAGCATCTCGGCCACGGTGAATTTCCTCATCCTCTTCATCGCAATGCGCCGCTTCGCCGGCGACATCGGCGGTGGCGAGCTGATCTCACTGCTCGGCAAACTCTCGATTGCGGCCGTCGCGATGTCGCTCGTCTGCATCGCCGCCAATCACTGGCTCTTCCCCGATCCCGGCAAGCTCTCGATGTGGCACCGCGCGCTCTGGCTCATGCTCACCATCGGCGCCGCGCAGCTAGCCTATTTTTCCATCGCCAGCCTCATGAAGGTCGCCGAAGCAAAAGAAGCCATCGCCATGGTTCTGCGCAAACTCCGCGGGTGAAAAACGAATGTGAAGATCGTGGATCAAAGGTGAATCCACCGCCTCTTCTTCCTCTTATCTAGCTTCTTCTGTCTCCAGGTCTTCCGTCTTCTTGAAAATTCACCCCTTTTTCACAGGCACAACCAAGGTCGGCACCACCGCCTTGCGCAGCATGCCTTCGGCCACACTACCAAGCAAGAGCGCCGCGATCGCGCCATGACCATGCGAACCGAGCACGACAAGGTCCGCATGCTTGTCCTTCACATGATCGAGCAACGCCGATAGCGCGCCACCCTCGGCAATTTGTGAAACCGCATTCGGCACATCCTTGTGCACGGTCGCAAGCAACTCGCCGAGCTTGATCACTGCCCGACGCTTGGCCTCCTCGTGATACGCATGCAGCGCGGGAAATTCATCGGGCGTGAAACCATAGGCCGTGTAGCTGGGCTCGGGCTCAACCACATGAAACAGGCACAAATGGGCGCCCAACGCTTTCGCAAGCGTCGCACCCATGGCAACCACCCGTTGGGTGGCATCGGAAAAATCAACAGCGACTACAATCGTTTTCATGGCATTTTCAACAAAGCACCGCACTTCGCACCGCGCAATCACGCAATCCACGCACACGCATCCAATCCGGATTTGGCAAAGCCCGCTTCATGATCTTCAATAAGCCCGCCATGATCCGATTCCTCCATACCCGCATTCGCGTGCGCGACCTCGACCGCTCGGTCGCCTTCTATCAGCTGCTCGGCTACACCCCCGGAGAAATGAAAGACTCACCGCAAGGCAACCGCCTCGCCTTCCTCGAACTCCCCGGCAACGATGTCTTTCTCGAACTCTGCCACTCGCCCGAATACACCGCCACCTGCCCCGAGGACCTCATGCACACCGCCCTCGGCGTGCCCGACATCATCGCCTACTGCGACCAACTCGAAAAAACCGGCATCGAAATCTGGCCCTCCGGCTGGCGCGAAAAATTCTCTTCCGGCGGACGCAAAATGGCCTTCGTCACCGACCCCGACGGCTACGAAGTGGAAATCCTCGAACGATGAGGGAATGGTTATTTGTGATTGGTTAATTGGGGATAAAGAAGCAGCCGCTTCTTCCTCATTTCTACTTTGTGCTTTCAGCTTGGGCACGGGCGGTCGTGATTGGCCAAGGAACAAAATCGAAACGCCGAGGCGCGAAGAGCGCAGAGGACTTCGCAGAGAAAAATTTGGGTGATCTTTTACCGCGCACCCATCGCACCCACAAAAACTCAGCGCTTTTCTCCGCGCGCTCTGCATCTCCGCGTTTCGCTGAAACCATACGAAAAAACCACTAAGGAAACTGGTGGACTGATTTGAGACGCAGTAACAACGCCGAAGGAATTTTCTTCATTCCTCAATCAGTAAATCAGCGCAATCAGTGGTCAAATCACCTCTTCGCCTACCCACAAAAACTCAGCGCTTTCCTCGGCGCACTCTGCATCTCCGCGTTTCGCTGAAACAGTCATTTTACCCCTTGATGATGGTTAATTGTGACTAAAGAAGCAGCCACTTCTTCCTCATTTCTACTTTGTGCTTTCAGCTTGGGCACGGGAGGCCGTGATTGACCAAGGGACAAAATCGAAACGCATAGGCGCGAACAGCGCAAAGGACTTCGCAGAGAAAAATTCGGATGACCTTTACCGCGCACTCATCGCACCCACAAAAACTCAGCGCTTTCCTCCGCGCACTCTGCATCTCCGCGTTTCGCTGAAACCATACGAAAAAACCACTAAGGAAACTGGTGGACTGATTTGAGACGCAGAAACAACGCCGAAGGAATTTTCTTCATTCCTCAATCAGTAAATCAGCGCAATCAGTGGTCAAATCACCTCTTCGCCTACCCACAAAAACTCAGCGCTTTCCTCGGCGCACTCT
>JBIKIR010000094.1:0-2901 GCA_044361475.1 Luteolibacter sp.
AGTCGCGACCGCTCTCTTCATATTGCTTTCTGCGCGCGGCAGGCAAAACCTCAAGCGTCGCTTCGCTGTAACCAAGCCGGTGGATGAAGAAGTCCGAAGCACGATTGCTGAGCGCAAAAACCCGCGGGATGCCCCGGCTTTTCGCCACCGATTCCGCATGCCTCACAAGCTCAATTCCGTAACCCCGCCGTTCATGCGCTTGCTTGACGTATAGACACGCCACCTCGGCACAGGCTTCAGCCGGGTACTCATGCAAGGCGACGCAGCCGACAACATTGTCGTCTATCGCGAGCACATGGAAATCGTTGATCCTCGATTGGATGCCCTCATAGGTTCGCTCAACCAGCTTCGTGCGACGCACCGACCTACCGATCATGCCTAGCAATTCGGGAATATCCTCCTCACGCAACGGACGAATCAACCGGTAACTGTCGGCGTGTACCATTGTGCCCACACCCTCGTTGGAAAACAATTCATCAACCAACACCCCCTGGCGACGACCGTTGAGCACATGCACCCGTGGCACGCCGGCCAAGCAAGCCCTGGCAGCAGACCTCAACAAAGCCGCTCCAAGGTTGTCCGTCCGGGCAACCAATGACTCAGCCTCAGCAGCGCGGATCGCATGCGCCGGATGCCCGTCTATCAGGATCGCCTCCTCCAGCAAAGTGATGATCTTAGCCACCCCGATACCTTTCGCGAAATCCACCACCGCTTCGTCCAAAGGGCCAACCAAGGAAGCATCAACCACAGCCGACTGCCCACGTCCCAAAATTTCCAGCACCTCGCTCACCACCTCAGGATCCGAAATCGGTCGAGAAACCCGCGCAGCCATGATCTCGCACTCGAGGGTCCAATCATACAAATCCTTGAGATCCCCACCCAATACCCCCAAAACCAATTTTACCCCCAAGTCCTCCAAAACCGCCAAATCCAACAATGTTTCGGCAAGCGCCGGCTCAGGCAAAAGCCCTGCCTCTACCAATACGAGAAACACCTTTCCCCGAAATTGGGGAATATACTGCAAAACTTCTCTCACGTCACTAGATTGCGCCACAACGCTTTCCTAGCAAATCAGGCCATCCCCGCAAGCGCGCGTTTGCCAACAATCGCATTGGCTACGCTGGCGGATCATGCTTGAATCATCACACATGCACCAGCCACTCATCGATTTGCTCAAGCACCGAGAGTCTGTCATCGCAGATCACGCGTGGCGCGATCGTGACTCGGCCGGCCATCTCGATGCGTTGCGCGCAGTCTCGGAAGCGATTGCAGCATGGCATCAGGAAAACCGAACCCGCATCGATCCGCAACTCCGCCACTATATGCAAAAGTCCAGTTTCGCCAAAGCCCTCGCCCACTTGGAGTCCGCCCGCCCCTGAATTTTATCAAAGCCCCCAACCACCCATGAAGCACCTTATCACCCTCTGCGTTGTATGCCTTGCAGCATATTTCGGCTACAAGTTCGAACCTGCACTCAGGCAAGTCATCACCGGCATACCATATCAAGCCAACCGCTTGCCCGCAAATCAGTCGGATTTAAACATCGATCCCACCACCCTTCGCCCGGATCAACTTCCCAAAGAGGTCTCCATCTACGTCACCATTCCCTTCAAGGACGAAAGCAGCGGACTTACTGCCAATCTCATGGCCGGCAGCAAACACCCCTTGCTCAAGGTCATGGGCTCCGACTTACAAATCCAAGTCAAAGACACCAAATACAAAATCACACTGCCCATATCGAAAACCGACCTGCTCCAACAACTCGCACACATGCCATTGAAAGCGACCATCGACGAACCCGCCGAACTCCCCCCTACCAAAACCGAGCCAGAACCAGCCCCCCCCAAGCCTCAGACCGAGACACCCGGGCCAATCACCAACACGCCACAGCCCGCTGCGACAAGCGACACTCCCGTCGATGCACTCAAACTGATGCGCGATAGCCTACAAAACAACTCAATCAAGGAGTTTGCTATCGACCAGATCGTCACATGGACTCCTGGCGGCGAGGAAACTTTCGATGGTGAAACCTACACCACCGGGACTGTCAGCTACGAATCATCAACCATCCTAGGCCAAAAAACCATGCAGGCCAAAGCCCTCATCAAAAACGGCAGCATCAAAAAATGGATCCACGCCAAAAGCGGCATCGAAATCAAGTGAGGCGGGCGAGGAGAAGAGCTAGAGGTTATTGAAGAAGAGAAAGAAGTCATAGCTTCAAAGGCAGGGACCGTTCTCCGCAACGGTCCGCCCCGGTAGGGCGATGCGGCCTCGCGGCGCCGACTCATTTGAGAAATAGTCACCGCTAAGCGGCAAATGGAGAGATGTTCTCTCCCGATTAGATGACACCACGGCTTTGAATCACACGAAGCAAATTCAAAGTTCTAAGGAATAATTATTTGCGATGAATTGTGAATCTTAGGCTGCGAATTTGAGAATGCGGCGGATTGCTTCCAAAGCATTTCCCTTTGGCATCTCGATGTCCATCATCACCACATCGGAAGCAAGTTCGATGGCAAGTGCAAGAGCCTCGCTGCCATTTGAGGCTTCACCGATCACCGCCAGATCCGCCTGACTCTCAAGCACGCGATGCTTCGCCTGCATGGACGAGGCGAAGATGGTCGCCCAGCTAATCAGCGTGAGACCCACCAACGGCTGGTCACTCGGCGACGAGGTGACACGCCGCGACATTGAGATCCTTCGCCACTGCGAGGAAGTGGTGCGAACGTCGCAGGTCAGGCGCGCTGTCAAACGGCGCCTGCACCTGTTTGTTGGGCACTCGAGCGCGTGCGTTCAGGCTGAGCATACGCGTCATTGCCGCCGACTAATCGTTCCCCGCCGGGACGGTCACGCGGTAAAATGCTCGATTACCCGCCGTGGCAGGATCCGTCCAATCATTTG
>JBIKIR010000095.1:0-2893 GCA_044361475.1 Luteolibacter sp.
AAGCCGCTTTGCGATGACGATCTGCCACTGGCGCGGCGAAAATTCGTGGCGCGAAATGAGCAAGGGCACGCTGCGCATTCTGCCAGCCATCGCCGGATCCCTGCTCGTGCTGCTGCCATTTTTTTGTCGCAAACGCATCGGTGAAGCCAGCGCACTGCTCGCTGCCGCGCTTTTGGCGGGCTCGCCATTGCTCGTTTATTACAGCCGCATGTTCATCCACGAAATGCCGCTCACACTTTTCGGCCTCGCGGCCATGCTCGCGCTGGCCTACCGCGCACCGGCACTCATCACCGGCACATGCATCGGCCTGATGTTCGCCACCAAGGAAACATTCATCATCAGCCTCATCGCATGGTCGGCGGCGGGTGGCCTTCTGTTACTTGAAGAGGGCAGGCCGCAATGGGCATCCATCCGCGCACTGTGGAACCAACATCGCATTTCCATCGCGCTTGCCGCATCAAGCGCTCTGCTCACCGCCGCATTTTTTTACACCGATGCCTTTCGCGAAGCACGCGGCATGTTCGATGCGGTCCGCACCTTTTTCGTGTATGAAACCGCAGGCGGTCATGACAAACCGATCAGCTACTACGCCAAACTTTTTGCCCTGCCTGTGAAGTCCGGCGGCACATGGTGGTTCGGCACGCCGGTGATCCTTCTCGCCGCGACCGCATGCATTCACGCCTTCGGCAAAAATCCACCACCGCAAGCGCGGGTGATTCGTTTCATCGCTATCAGCGTGATCCTCCATGCGCTGGCCTACAGCGTCATCCGCTACAAAACCCCTTGGCTCGCCTGCCTGCCATGGGCGCAACTTTGCGTGCTCGCGGGATTTTCACTCGCCGGATTTTCAAATCGATCGAAAGCAATGAAGGTATGGATCGTCGCGATCGCCGCCATCTCGATTGTCACCCAAACCGTGCAATCGCGCCACGCCACCGGCCGCCTCGCCTCAGACGAACGCAACCCCTTCGCCTATGTCCCAACGCGCCAGGACATCGAAGACCTGGAACCATGGCTCAAAAAACTTCAAGCGATCGCGCCCGGCCAATCGATCGAACCGATCGCGGTCATCGGCAACGGATACTGGCCGCTGCCATGGGTCCTGCGCTCATTTGAAAACACCGGCTATTGGCAAAATCCACCGCCGAACCTCGCCGCGATGCCGATCGTTCTCGCGATGCCGGAACATGCGGCATCGGTGGCAAAAGAACTCGAAGCAACGCATCAGCCATTGCCCCGTGGCCTGCGCTCCGGCGTGCCGGTGATGCTTTTCGTCAAACGCGACCTCTGGCAACTCTGGATGCAGCACGACCCGCGATGAACTCACCGTTTCCCATCAACGACGCACGGCATTTCTCGCACGATGCGATGAACACAAGCTTCTGCCTGTGCCTTCGCGGCATGGATGAAGCCACCGCGCGCGGCATGGCCCGCGAGTGCTTCGATCAAATCGATGCGCTCGAGGCACGCCTCAGCCGCTTCATGGAAGGCAGCGATGTCTGGCGCATCAACCACATGCAAAGCGGCGAAACACTTTTCCTCAACGAGGCCACCCACCAATGCCTGCTGCGCGCACTCGACGCACACGCACAAACCGGCGGGCTTTTCGACATCACGCTTGGCACCGCAATCGAACACCGCAAATCAAGCCCCGGCGAAATCCCGCCAACACTCATCGGCACGCTTTCCATCCACCCCGACGCACCAGCGATCACCTGCATCGAAGCCGGACGCGAAATCGACCTCGGCGGCATCGGCAAAGGCTTCGCGCTCGACCAACTCCGCACGCTGCTTGAAGACTGGGGCACACACGATGCCCTGCTCAGCGCCGGCGCCAGCTCGATCCTCGCCATCAGCCCGAATCCATGGCCGATCGACATCCACGGCACCACAGAAACCATGCGCATCGAAATCCGCGATCAAGCACTCAGCGCCTCAGGCATCACGATCCAAGGCGACCACATCGTCCATCCACATGGCACCCAAGCCATGCCCAAGCAACGCTGCACCCGCATCTGGGTCGGAGCGGCCGATGCGACAAGCGCCGAGGTTTGGTCGACCGCGCTCATGCTCGTCGAGCCGGATGAACTTGCATCGTTCATCGAATCGAGAAACGAACTGCAATCGGTGGTCATCGAACGCAATGGTCGCATCCAAACAATTCGCTGAGTCGAAGGGGAAAAATTTCACTTCGACTTCGCCAGCCAAAGCCCCACGCCCGCCAGCAGAGCGACAATGATGCCGATCACCGCCCATCGCGGGAATGATTTGTCTTGATCGAGGTTGGCATACTTGTTCGAAGGCGGTGCCGCGGAAGCAGGGACGGCTCCACCATGCGGCACGAGATCCGCCACCGTCAGTTGCGGTTTGCCCACCTCATCGCGCAAGGCCGCAACCTGTGCAGGCTCGACCGCTGGCGCGTTGTTGCCAAAAGACTGCCGCACATAGGTCAGCACCGCAGCGATCTGCTCATCTCTTTGGTACGCCATCGGCGCCATGCCGCCGGCAATGTCGTACTCACGACCCTTGACCGTGATCGGCCCACGCAAGCCGCGAAGCTGAATGCGAATGAGATTCTCCGCCGGACCCATCACCCACTCGGAGCCCGCCAGCGGCGGTGCCGCGGCAGTCCCCTCGCCCTCCTTGCCATGACATGCGACGCACATCATGAACTGAACCTTGCCCTTCTCCATCACCGCCGGATCCGCCGCGTTGGCACGCGCCAACGAACCCGAAAGGACAGCCATGCAAAACAACGCGACGATGGAAGCATGTTTCATGATTTGGAAAAATCAGTGGATCATCCGAACGCGCCGAGGATTTTCCACATCGCGATCATCGTTGCAAATATCAGCACCACCGCAGCCAGCGATCCCGCAATCCAATCGCTCCA
>JBIKIR010000062.1:0-9078 GCA_044361475.1 Luteolibacter sp.
TGGCTACTCGAACCTCTCCATGTCGGTCGCGGGGCGCAACCGACGGCACCCGAGGCGGGCGCGCTCCCCGAGACCGGACGCTACCGCGCCACTTTCCAAAAGTCCAAAAGCTATCGGCTTTTGGTATAAGACATGATGCGGGCACGATGTCCGCTGGCCCGTGTGAAAGCGGTTTGTACTGATCGATGTCCGTTTGCCGGAGTCAATTTTCTTGGGTCATCCCAGAATCTTGAATTTCAACTTCGCGCTTTTTTTTGCATCGCTGTTGAGTTTGTCGCAAACGAGCGCGCAGATTTCGAAAACCATTGGCTCGGAGATCGCGTAGAGGACCTGGGTCGATTGCTTGCGGCGGGTGATTAGGCCGGCATCGTGGAGAAGCTTGAGTTGTTTGGAGATGTTGGCCTGGCTGGTGTCCAGTCGTTCGACAATCGCGGAAACGCTCAGCTCGCCAGATTTAAGTTCCTGCAGGATAGCCAGACGGGTCGGCTCAGCAAAGGCACGAAATAAGCCCGCGACGCGTTCGAGTTGGTCGGTTTTGAGTTTCATGGCGCAAACCCGTATCATGAAAAATTAAAACTTGCAAGCATAACTATATGGCAATATAATCACATTGTCAAACGAACCATATGAACATCCAAGCCAATCAACTGAACGCCGAAATTGAATCCGGCAAACGCGTTTCCCTGATCGATGTGCGCACGCCTGCGGAGCATGGGGAGGTCCATATCAAAGGATCGCATCTCATGCCGCTCGATCGGCTGGATGCCGGGGCGGTCAAATCCGTGGCGAGCGGTGCCGAGCGTTGTGTGTTGATATGCCGCAGTGGCAAGCGTGCTGAGCAGGCTTATCAGAAGTTGCAGGCGGCGGGATGCGAAAATCTTGCGGTGCTTGATGGTGGCGTGATCGCGTGGGAGAGCGCAGGTTTGCCGGTGGTGCGTGGCGCGAAGGCGATTTCGCTCGAGCGTCAGGTGCGAATCACGGCGGGCCTTCTTGTGCTTTTGGGCGTGGCTCTTGGTACATGGGTGCATCTCGCGTTTTATGGCTTGAGCGCGTTTGTGGGTGCAGGTTTGGTATTTGCGGGCATCACCGACTGGTGCGGCATGGCGATGGTGCTGGCGAAAATGCCATGGAACCAAAGGGGGGGGGGGGACTGAAAAGCTGAAAAGCTGAAAAGCTGAAAAGCTGAAATGGGGAAGAGGAAAAGAGTCGCAGGTCTGAAAGTCAAAAGTCAAAAGTCAAAGGTAGAAGAAGAGGCGGGTGCATCCACGATCCACGATCTGCAATCCCTTCAATTTCGCGTCCATTCGTGGTTCAAGCATCTCTTGGAAAGAGTCGGCGCCGCGGGGCCGCGTCGCCCTACCGGAGCGGACCGTTGCGGAGAACGGTCCCTGCCTAAGAAAAAGTGGAATCTTCATCATCTTCCCCAATGACTCCTGACTATTGACCAATGACTTTTTTCCAACCTTTGACAGGCGTTGGTTATACTGCATGTTGTCGGCACATCTGCGCCGCTTTGCTTCATGAATTCCGCCCTGTTAGAAATCTCCATCGTTCTGGTGCTTCTTTTAGCCAACGGCATTTTCGCCATGACCGAAATCGCCATCGTTTCATCCCGCAAGGGATTGCTGCAGTCGATGGCGGAGAAGGGCAACAGCGGTGCCTCCCGGGCGTTGAAACTTGCGGATTCGCCCAATCGGTTTTTATCCACCGTGCAGATCGGCATCACGCTGGTAGGCATCGTCGCCGGTGCGCTCGGCAGCGGCACGGTGGCTAGCAAGCTCGCGGAGTTTCTTGGCGTCCTTCCGCTGATTGGAGAATATGCCAGGCCTGCCTCGTTGGTCATCGTGATTGGTATTCTCACTTACCTTTCCTTGGTCATTGGCGAACTCGTGCCGAAGCGCTTGGCCATGAAGTATCCCGAGGCCATTGCCAGCGCGATGTCGGGCCCGATGGCAGCGTTATCGAATGTGGCATCGCCGGTCGTGAGTCTTCTCTCGTGGTCGACGGGGGCCTTGCTGAAATTTTTCCGGGTGCGTGAGACCGATGATAGCGGGATTTCGCGTGAGGAGCTCACGGTGCTGGTGAGGCAGGGCATGACTACTGGTTCGATCAACCGCATGGAATCGAGGATGATGGAGGGCGTGATCGGATTCGAGAAACTGGTCGCTTATGACATCATGATTCCACGGCCGAAAATTATTTGGATCGAAAAGGATGCCAAGCACGAGGAAGTATGGCCGGTGATCATGTGCAGCACGCAGGGGGTTTTCCCGGTGTATCAGAGCCGACGCGAAAACCTCGTGGGTGTCGTATCGATCAAGGACATTTACGGACAGCTTGCCGCGCAAAAAACCGTGGATTTCGCATCGATCATGAAGGCACCGCTGCTGGTGCCCGAGACCCAGAAGGCGAGCGTGTTGCTGGAGACTTTTCGCAAAACAGGTCAGCGCGCGGCTTTGGTATTGGATGAGTTTGGCAGCGTCATGGGTATGGTGACGCTCATCGACTTGATGGAGACCATCGTCGGTGATGTGCCATCGATGGAAGAGCAGATGGCGATGCCGGTGCGGCAACGCGAGGATGGCAGCTGGCTGATTGACGGGCTTTTCGAAATTGAAAAATTGCCCGAGCGGCTTGAGGGATTTGTGCTACCGGAAGGTGGGGGGGACGAATTCCAGACGGTGTCCGGATGGTTGGTCAAGGAGCTTGAGCGCATTCCGGTCGAGGCTGACCGGGTGAGCGTCGGAGAGTGGACCTTTGAGGTCATCGACATGGACAGCATCCGCGTCGACAAGGTGCTGGCTGTTAGGAACGCATCGTCGAGTGTTGATGCTGCCGAAGCTTGAGTTGCAAGCAGAGCCGGCTCGAACACCTCATGTTGGCGTGTACTGGTACAGCCAGGTTTCGGTCAGCGCGCCTTGGGAGTCTTTGAGGTAGAGTCGCAGGTCGACTGGGTCCTTGCCATCGACGAGTAGGTCGAAGTTGCAGCGCCAAGTGTCGCCATCGACCACCGGGCGCACGGCCGGGTGTTGGATTTCGCCGCGCGAGGCGGTGAGCACCGGCTCGACCGGAGTTTCCCACGGAAGGCTTTCGAAACGACCACCTTTGAAATCGAGCACGAACTTGCGCGATGCGGGGCGGTTTTTCTGACCCGGAATGCCGCCGGCGCCGATGCGTGTGGAGACCACATGGGCCATCGGCGATGAGACCGGTGCGCGGTCGCCCCAATGCAAGCGGTAGCGGAATCGCCGTTCCCGCCCGGGAGTGAAAGCTTCCTCCGGGTTCCAAAATGCGACGGTGTTGTCGAAGGTTTCGTCGGGGCTTGGGATTTCGACGAGTTGGATCTGACCTTTGCCCCATGCTTCGAGAGGCTCGACCCAGAGCGATGGTCGCTTGTGGTACATCGCGCCGTCGTCGAGATAGTGGTCGAATTTTTGATCGCGCTGGAGCAAGCCGAAGCCTTTCGGGTTTTCGTCGAGAAACGAATTGAAGCGCAGTACGGTGGGATTCACGAGTGGTCGCCAGATCCATTCGCCAGCGCCATTCCACATCGCGAGTCCGTCGGAGTCGTGAATCTCCGGGCGCCAGTCGTCGGCGACGCGGCGATCGTTCTCGGCGCATTGGTACATCGAGGTGAGTGGTGCGATGCCGACGCGTTCGATGCTCTTGCGCGGGAAGAGCGTGGCATCGACCTCCATGACCGTCATGTCGCCAGGCGTGACATCGAAGGTGTAAGCGCCGGCGATCGATGGGCTGTCTAGCAGTGCGTGGATGCGCAGAGAGCCGGAATTTTTTGCCGGTTTTTCGAGCCAAAACTGGCGAAAGTCTGGGAATTCCTCCGGGCGTGGCAAAGCCGTGTCGACTGCGAGCCCGCGTGCCGAGAGTCCATATTGCTTGGTGCCGCCGACCGCGCGGAAATAACTGGCACCGAGAAATGCGAACATGTCGGCGTTGAAGTCGGGAGCCATGCCGACGCGAAATCCGGCAAAGCCGAGGTTTTCCTGATGCTCGGGCACCTTGAGATTTTTGCCGTAGGTGAAGAGGTCCTTGGAGTAGGAAATCGTGCGGGCGCGGCCTTCTTCGACTTCGTGAATCGTGACCGGGTGGCGGAAGAAAAGTCCGAGATGGAAGAGCCGAGTTTCGAGTTGACGATTCTCGCCATGCCAAAGTGCTTTTTCCGGGCGGTACTTGATTGATTGATAGCCATCGTAGTCGAGGCCCTCGATCCATGCGGGAAGTTTCGATGGTGGTGATTCGTACGGCAGACTCGCGATGAGCTTGGCTTCCGAGAGCAACCAATCCCTGTCGAATGGTTTGCCGGGATCTGCATTGGCCGATGGATTTTCGGCAGCGCTGAGTGTGGAGCGTGCGGCGCTCCATGCGGCAAGGGTGGCGAGGTGTTGAAGGATTTCGCGACGGGTGATCATGGGTGCAATTTACCGGCGCTGATTTAGATGCCAGAGAGTGCCTCGCCAATTGTATTTTTTTGCGAATGGTTTGCCGACAAACGCATGGGTAGTCGAACCATATGATAAAAAATTCTGCTTGAGGTTGCAGGTTGTGCCGGATCGGTGTTAGACCCCTTTGCTTCAATTTTCCCCATGAATTATTCGCTCATCGTCACCCATCCCGGCAGTTCGCACAAAGATGAGTTTCTTGCCTGCTGCGTGTTGTTGGCGCTGAGCCCCGCGCCGATTGTGCGCAGGGAACCAACTGCAGCCGACCTGGCTGACCCGACCATCGCGGTGGTCGATGTCGGCGGTGAGCATCAGCCAGAACTGGGGAATTTTGATCATCATCAATTCCCCCGCGACCATGAGCCGCTGTGTTCGCTGAGTTTGGTGCTTCAGCATTTGGGCATGTATGATGATGCCCGTTCGTTTTGCGACTGGCTTGAGCCGGCTGAGTGGCTCGACACGCGCGGGCCGCAGGAAACTTCGCGTTGGCTTGGCATCGAGCGTGATACGCTGGCGAAGATGAACTCTCCGGTCGATGTGACCATGTTGCGGAGGTTCGCAAATTCCTGCAGATTGGAAAAGGGGGCGATCCTATGGGAAATGATGCGTTGGATCGGCGAGGACCTCGTGGCCTACATCAAGGGCCTGCGCAAGCGTTTGAATTTCATCGAGAAAATAAGCGAATTTTGGGATGTTGAAAGCGGTGGCGAATCGTTTCGCGTGCTTTACCTGCCGCGCACGGAACCGCTGACCGATGAACCCTCGGCAGGTGTTGGGCGATTCATTTTGCGGCATCCCGAAGGCAGCAAGATTGTGGGCTTGGTGTACCCCGATCGGCGCAGCAAGGGCTTTGGTCTTTCGCGGCACAACGATCATCCGCGTCTTGATTTCACCCGCATTGGGCAATGCGACGATGTGCATTTCGCGCATGCCCGGGGCTTTGTTGCCAAGACCACTGCGACCGACCCGGAGAGGCTTCGCGAGTTGTTGCGCCTGAGCTGGATCGGCGAGTGAACCGGATCAAGCCGGCTCGCGCGTCCAGCGACGAATTTCAAATTGCGGATGAGTCTCGATAAGGGTCGAGTGCGAGAACTCATCTTCAAAGTGCGGTAGATAGGTATCGCCTTCGTGAGGAGTGAGCACATGGGTGACGAGTAAAGCGTCGGTGTGCGGGAGGAAGGCCTTATAGATTTCGGCGCCGCCGATGATGTAGACAGTGCCGCTGATGTCGGGGAGTTTCGCGAGGTCTTCCGGGCTATGGATCACCTCTGTGCCGGGGGCGGACCACTTCGGATCGCGCGTGAGCACGATGTTGCGGCGCTTGGGCAGGGGCCTGCCGATCGATTCGAAAGTTTTGCGGCCCATCACGATCGGGTGACCGCTTGTGGTGCGTTTGAAAAATGCCAGGTCCTCGGGCAAGTGCCATGGCAGCGTGCCATTGCGGCCGATCACGCGATCGGTAGTCATGGCGACGATGGCGACGAGGTGCATGGCGAATAATAAATTACCAATCGGTGCCGAGCCCGTAGCGTCCGGCGGTGGCGAGCAGGTCCTCGCGCATGGGCCATTCGTCGGGGCGCTCGCTGGTGCTGTGGCGTTTACTGGCACCCTTGAGGGTCATGCAGCTGGTGTTGTCGCCGATCATGCGCACGGCTTCGACCTCTTCGGCGCTGAGGCGGATGTCGGGCAGCGCGGCAAACTCTCGGATTTTTTCCTCGATCGGACGCGCGCCATCGCCGGCTTCCTGGATGAAGGTCGGAATCACGCATTCGACAGCTGGGTGGCTGAGGTTCCAGATTGATGCGAACTGGATCATGGTGAGTCCGTGCTTTTCCGCGATCGGACGCATGCGGTCGGCTTTTTCCATGCCATGTTGGACCCAACCTTCGGGGCGGTAGCTGCGGTGGTCGCCGGGCTTGAAGATGTGGCCTTCGCGGGTGAGGTCATCGTGAAACACGCCGCCATGGTCGACGACGCGGGTCATGACTTTCACGCCATGTTTTTCGCAGGCGGGAAGGGTGAGGCCGACCGGCCATGGTTCGAGTGGATTGAGAATGAGCATTGCCCAATCGATGAGTTCGCCGAAGCGCTCGAAGGATCCAACGAGGTCGAGAGAGAAGCCGTTGGCCGGGCCTGGTGCGATGCCGAGCATGCGGGTGAGGCCTTGGTCTTTGGCGGATTTCATCGCCTGCCAAAGCACCTCGCTGGTGTAGCCGCTCTCATCCGGGTTGTGCAGCATGAGCAGGTCGAAGTGATCGCTGCCGCAGCGTTCCAGTTCCTTCGAGGTCGCCATGTGCACGAAGTCGGCGTAGCCCTCGGGCCCGCGGAGCTCGGGATCGGTGAAGCGCGGGTAGCCGCGTGAGCCTTGGCGCTGACCTTGATAAAAATCGTGGCCGATCATTCCCACGAGCGAGTAAGTCGAGCGATCGATGCCGGCGAGCGCACGTCCGAGAAGTTCGTCGGCCTTGCCATTTCCATAAACATCCGAGGTGACGAAGGTGCGGATGCCGGATTCATAGGCGGTCTCGATGCACTGGATGAAGCGGTCCTCGTCGAGGGTCTCGCCAAAGTGCATGAAGCGTCCGCCGCTCCATGTGCCGTAGGCTGTCGTGGTGGGATTCATGATGCGCGGGGAAACTATGAGCTGACGCATGATGGGTCAACCGCAAGCGCGCGGGCATCAGCGCCAAATGGGATTTTTTCCGATCGTCGATGTTCAAACAGGTCCGCGGTCGACATCCATGCGGAAGGCTTTGCCGCGGAGTTTGGAATTGCGGGTGTTGCGGATCGCTTGATCGGCGAATTGTTCCGGCACATCGACGAGCGAGTGTTTCGGAAACAGCGTGATGCGGCCAAGGCTGCCATCGGGAAGGCCGGCTTCGCGATACATCATGCCGACGATGTCCTTGGGCAGCACGCCGTGGGTCTTGCCGAGGGAGACAAACATGCGGGTCATGCCGGCTTCATTTGGAATCGGGCCGCGTTCGAATTTTCCGCCGGGCCTCGGGCGCTCGGTTCTGAATCCACGCTCATCACTATCGAATGGTCTTGCGTCGCGGACCTTGCCGCCGCGTGCGGGTTTTTCCGGCTCGCGGTCTTCTTCGATTGGCGACCCTTCGCGGCCGCTCGATTCGCGCAGCATCGTGACCAGTGCGCCGGCGATGTCGGTGGGGGTGTGGCCTTGTTCGAGGAGTCGGTCGATGTTGTCCTGATAGGCATCGAATTTTGCGGATTCGAGGCGCTCGCGCAGCGATTCAAAAATCAGGTCGGCGCGGCGACCTTCGACTTGTTCGACCGAGGGGATGCGTTCGCGTTTGATCACCTGGCGGGTGTAGCGCTCGATCGATTGCAGGCGGTAAATGTCGCGGCCATAGACAAAGCTCGCTGCACGGCCCGAGCGTCCGGCGCGGCCGGTGCGACCAATGCGGTGAACATAGTCCTCCGGGTCGGTGGGCAGGTCGTAATTGAAGACGATGTCGATCTCATCGATGTCGAGTCCGCGGGCGGCGACATCGGTGGCGACGAGCAGTTCCACCGCGCCATCGCGGAAGCGTTTCAGCACACGCTCGCGCATTTGCTGGGTGATGTCGCCATGGAGGCGGTCGGCGGCGTAGCCGCGGTTGATGAGGTCCTCGGTGCACTCATCGACCGAGCGCTTCGTGTTGCAGAAGATGATGCCGAGGCGCGGGGGATTCATGTCGAGGATGCGCGAGAGCACTTCGACCTTTGAGCGCTGGCGGACTTCGAAATACGATTGCTCGACGGTCGAGACCGTTCGGGATTTTTGTTGGATCTCGATGACCTTCGGATTTTTTCCGAAACTCTTGATCAGGCGCGAAACGCCCGGGCTCATCGTCGCAGAGAAGAAAAGTGTTTGTCGTTCGGCTGGCAGAGCGGCGAGCAGTTCGTCCATTTCCTCCTTGAAGCCCATGTCGAGCATGCGGTCGGCCTCATCGAGGATCGCCATGCGGACGCGCGAGGGATCGAAGGACCCACGGCGCAGGTGATCGAGCAAACGGCCGGGGGTGCCGACCACCACTTGGGCGCCGTCGCGCAGGGCGCGGAGCTGACGATCCATGGGTGCACCGCCGTAGACCGGCGTGGCGTGAAGGTCCTTCATTTTTGCGCCGAGGCGGTGGACCTCTTCGCAGACTTGGACCGCGAGTTCGCGGGTTGGGCAAAGGATCAGCACCTGCGGGAAGCGTGCGGCGGTATCGACCGAGGCGAGGGCTGGCAGCGTGAAGGCAGCGGTTTTGCCCGAGCCAGTCGCGGAAAGGCCGAGCAGGTCGTGACCTTCGAGCGCCGGCGGGATGCTCATGGCTTGAATCGGCGATGGGCGCTCGTAGCCGAGCGTTTCGATGGCGGAGAGCAGGGCGGGTGGCAATCCGAGTTCTGAGAAGGGAGGCGTGTCCATGAAGCGTGTGAAAAAATCCGGCGCGGAAAAGCGATGTGCCTGGGCGGTCGGGAAACAAGGCAATCACCTATTCTCACGGGAAAACAAGCCCAGATGTGAAATATCGGCCGATTCCTGCATCTTTCATGCGATATCGAGCATAATTCGACCGTGGGCATTGTTCTTGTCAGGCCCTGTGCGGTGGATTGAATGGTTTCACTTTGCTTC
>JBIKIR010000096.1:0-2882 GCA_044361475.1 Luteolibacter sp.
ACTTTGCGAAGGCGAAGAAATCGCACGCAAAGTCGCAGATGCGATCAGCAAGGTGTTCTCAGCAATTCCGATCAACTGCCAAGCCTATGTCTCGCGGATCAATCCGCACGGCGTGCATGTGGTGGCGTAAAAAAAGCGGTGCATCAACGCACCGCAGCTTGATCACTTGCCCCAAGCGTTGAGCAGCGTCCTTGCCATCACGCCCGGCGTCTCGGCAACCGCGATCCCACACTCGGCAAGAATGCGCTTTTTCGCCTGCGCGGTGTCTTCTTCGCCACCGACGATCGCACCGGCATGACCCATGCGACGCCCCGGAGGCGCGGTCGCACCGGCGATGAATCCGGCGATCGGCTTCTTGCAATTTTCCTTCGCCCAACGAGCAGCCTCAACCTCGGCATTGCCGCCAATCTCACCGATCAAAATGATGGCTTCGGTCTCTGGGTCTTGGTTGAACATTTGAAGCACATCGAGGTGCGAGGTGCCATTGATCGGATCACCGCCAATGCCCACGCAGGTGCTCTGACCATAACCGAGTTGCGTCAACTGCCACACGGCTTCGTAGGTGAGAGTTCCGGAACGCGAAACCACACCGACATTGCCACGCTTGTGAATGTATCCCGGCGCAATGCCAATGCGGCAACCGCCATGGCTTTTTTCACCGCGACCCGGTGTCACCAGTCCCGGGCAGTTTGGCCCGACGAGGCGCGACTTGGATCCGGCAAGCATCGCCTTGACCCGCATCATGTCCATCACGGGAATCCCCTCGGTGATGCACACAATCAAATCCACACCAGCGTCCGCCGCTTCGAGAATCGCATCAGCCGCAAAGGCCGGCGGCACGAAAATCGCCGATGCCGTAGCACCGGTTTCCTGCACCGCTTCGGACACGGTATCGAAGATCGGCACGGTGTTTTCAAATTTCTGACCACCCTTGCCCGGCGTCACGCCGCCGACCACCTTGGTGCCGTATTCGAGTGAAAGCTGCGTGTGGCGCGCTCCAAAGCTTCCGGTGATGCCTTGAATGAGCACCTTGGTGTTTTCGTCGATGAGAATGGACATGGTTGAAAGGAGTTACGGTTGTTTGTGAAAATGAGATCAGGCAACGGAGGCGACAATCTTGGCGGCACCGTCATCCATGCCGTCGGCGGAAACGATGTTGAGTCCCGATGCGGCGAGCGTGGCCTTGCCAGCATCGACATTGTTGCCCTCGAGACGCACGACCAGTGGCAGTGAAAGCCCGGTCTCGCGTGCGGCGGCGACCACACCTTCAGCGACGATGTTGCAGTCCATGATGCCGCCGAAGATGTTGATGAAAATTCCGCGAACATTCGGATCGCCGAGGATGATCTTGAAGGCCGCTGTCACTTGGTCCTTGGAAGCGCCACCGCCGACATCAAGGAAGTTCGCCGGATCCCCACCGTGGTGCTTGATGATGTCCATGGTCGCCATCGCAAGTCCGGCACCATTCACAAGGCATGCGATGTTGCCATCGAGGCCGATGTAATTGAGATCGTGCGCGGCGGCTGCCACTTCGCGCGGGTCTTCCTCGTCGTGGTCGCGCATCGCGGAAATTTCCGGGTGACGGTACAGCGCGTTGTCGTCGAAGTTGAATTTTGCATCGAGCGCGTAGACCTGGTTGTCGGTGGTCACCACCAGTGGGTTGATCTCGACCATCGAGCAATCGAGCGCGATGAAGAGTTTGTAGAGAGAATTGATCAGTTGGCTGAACTGCTTGGCGTGGCCTTGAAGGTCGAGCTTCTTGCACATCTTGCGCACCTGATAGGCCTGCAAGCCGCCGAGCGGGTTGACGTACTCGCGCAAAATTTTCTCCGGCGTGCGCTCGGCCACCTCTTCAATGTCCATACCGCCTTCGGTCGAAACGATGATCACCGGCTTGCTGGTCTGGCGATCGACGAGGATCGCGAGATAAAGTTCGCGGCTGATATCCACCGATTCGGCGACCATCACCTTGCGCACCAAGCGGCCTTCGTCGCCGGTTTGTTTGGTGACGAGCACTTCGCCGAGCATCTTGCCAGCGACTTCAGCAGCCTTCTCGGCCGACTCGACGAGATGAACCCCGCCCTTGAAGCCATTTTTGAAAACCCCCTTGCCGCGTCCACCAGCATGCACCTGGGCTTTGACGACGAGATTTTTAACTCCAAGCACCGTCGCGGCGTCGCCCGCTTCCTTGGCACTCGATGCCGCAGCACCCTTCGGGCTGGGGACTCCAAATCGGTCGAAAAGCTCCTTCGCTTGGTATTCGTGAATGTTCATCGGCGGTCGTGTGGGAAAAGTGTTCGGCTAAAACCGCGCGAACCCTATTGCCCCCACGCCTGACAGGTCAAGGCATCCTCAACGAAATTTTCCAGCCGCTCAGCGACCGGAATTTCCGATCATTTCCCGCAACCTCGCATTGAATCCGCCGGCTTTCGCCAAACCGTCCAGACCGAGATGCATGCGATACCTCCAATAAAACGGCATGATCGCAGGCACATTGATCCGCTCGATATCGACATCCGCATTGCGCAGCTGCTCGTCCATGCCCAGCAGGTCCTGCAGCGGGAAAATCGCCCACATCGCCGGTGAGTGGAGATGCTGCTCAACGATGCGCGCTGCAAGGTCGCCCGGCAAATCTGTCGGCGGAAAGGCCACCCCGAGCATCTTCCAAGCAAACTGACCGCTCACATGCATATTCTCGCGCCACCATCCGCGCAGCGTCGGCATGTCGTGGGTCGACGGGCTCACGACACTCAAGTAAGGCGCCCAAGCGGGATTGGAGAACTCGACATCGGAGGACTTCGGCATGCGCTGGATCTCCAGCGAAAGAATGCCGAGCTCTTTCATGACCCCCGGCACACAAGCCGGCACCATCCCAAGATCCT
>JBIKIR010000027.1:0-33262 GCA_044361475.1 Luteolibacter sp.
AAGTTCTCCGAGCTGAACTGAGCTTGCCCGGAAATCTGGATGCCTGCGTGCTTCACTTCCAAAACCAAATCCTTTCCCATGCAAAAATCGACACCGCATGAAGAAAAAACTTGAATGACTACATGCCTGTTCATTCGCGGTTCAAAATTCTGAATGAATCGCCGCCGCGATCCCACATCGCCCTGCCCCCACAAAAAAAGCCGCCCCCATTTCTGGAGGCGGCTTTGGGATTGGTAAGTCTCCGATTAAGGAGCGGGAACGGCTGCGATCGTCTTAAGGATGCGCGAAGCGATTTGATATGGATCACCTTGCGAGTTCGGACGACGGTCTTCGAGGTAGCCGCGATAGGCGTTGTCCTTCACGAAGCTGTGAGGAACGCGGACCGATGCACCGCGGTCGGCGACACCGTACGAGAACTTGTCGATCGACTGGGTCTCGTGGAGGCCGGTGAGGCGGAGGTGGTTGTCGGGACCGTAGACGGCGATGTGCTCTTCGCAGTGCTCGCCGAAGGCGGCCATGAGCGCTTCGAAGTAAGCCTTGCCACCCTTCTCACGAAGGTAGGTGGTCGAGAAGTTGGCGTGCATGCCCGAGCCATTCCAGTCGCCCTTGATCGGCTTGCAATGGAACTCAACGTCGATGCCGTACTTTTCGCAAAGGCGGATGAGAAGATAACGGGCAACCCAAACTTCGTCGGCGGCTTTCTTGGAGCCTTTGCCGAAGATCTGGAATTCCCACTGGCCTTTCGCCACCTCGGCATTGATGCCTTCGTGGTTGATGCCGGCATCGAGGCAGAGGTCGAGGTGCTCCTCAACGATCTGACGCGCGATGTCGCCGACATTCTTGTAGCCAACGGCTGTGTAGTATGGGCCTTGCGGGGCAGGATATCCATCGGCAGGGAAACCGAGCGGACGACCATCCTGATAAAGGAAATATTCCTGTTCGAAACCGAACCATGCACCCGGATCGTCAAGGATCGTGGCACGGGAGTTTGTCGGGTGTGGAGTGACGCCATCGGGCATCATGACTTCGCACATGACCAGTGCGCCGTTGCGGCGGGTCGTGTCCGGGTAAATCGCCACCGGCTTGAGCATGCAGTCGGAGCTGCGGCCCTCGGCCTGTTGGGTTGAGCTGCCGTCAAAGCCCCACATCGGAAGCTCCTCGACCTTAGGAAAGCTGTCGAACTCCTTGATTTGGGTTTTGCTGCGAAGGTTCGGCACGGGGGTGTAACCGTCGAGCCAGATGTATTCCAGTTTGTATTTGGCCATAATATGGTCGTTTGTTGTTGTTTAGTGTGAATGGGTTGCGACACCCGATTTTTGGATCAGGAGCCGACAGAAAAAAGCAAAAATCGTGCCAAAATTTAATTTTTCGGAACAAATTCCATTATTTTCCCTGTCAGGCAGGCCCCCGCCTCAGGCGACGCGGACGACAATCAGCGTTGTATCGTCGATCCCGGAATTGTCGATCGCGCGTTTGGCCAAAATTTCAACGATCTCCCAAACCGGCCTTCCCGAGGCCATGGCATCGGCGATGTGGCGCTCCCACAGCCCGTCGATCAGCCCGTCCGAGCAGATCAGCAGAGAGTCACCGGGCTCAAATGGCACCGCCGCAAAGTGCGGGCAAACCTGCGCGTGCCCCCCGCCGATGACCTCATAAAGCGCCGAGCGCCGCGGATGGTTGCGGTACTCGATTTCGCCAATCGCGCCTCGCTTCCAGCTCGACCACGCCGCCGTGTGATCGACGCTCAACTGGCTGAGCTTTCCGGCCCGCGATAGATAGATCCGCGAGTCGCCGACATTCGCAAGATAGAGATTTTCCGGCGTAAACCAGGTCAGTGCCAGCGTCGCCGACATGCCGCGGGTCTCGTCGTTGTTGGCCGCTTGGTTGATCTGCTCGTGCACCGACTGGATCGCCTTGCGGAGGTACTCGAGTCGATCGGGAAAAAATCCGGCAGCCGCGATCTTGAAAGTTTCGGGAATGGTCTCCGCCATGCGCGTGAGCAAAAGCGATGATGCGAGATCGCCCGCATTTCCCCCACCCATGCCATCGGAAACCGCGAACACGAGGTCGTCATTTTCCAACGAGCACGTGCCATGCGCCGGCAAGGTCTCGGCACCTTTCGGGCTGGATGCGAAGGCGATGAGCGAGTCGTCGTTGCGCGCCTTGCGCGAACCACTGTGAGTGAGCGATGCCCACTGGACTGTCAGGGCGGCGGACACGGAGCTTGCGGGTTCGGGTTGGGCAAAATTTCCGCCAATTCGAAGTCGATGATGCAAAAGCATCCGAGCTTATCGGAATAGGTGATGTTGCGGGGTTCAGCATCGAGATGACGAACCCCATATTCGGTCTCAAGTTTTGCAAACAACTTGTCGGCCTTCTCTTTGGAAATTTGCGTCGCAGGTTTGCCGCAGTTGCTCGAAACAAAATACAGCTCCTCGGGGTGCTCCTCCAACACGCGCGGCACATAAGGGCAACCACGCTGCTCAAGCACCTTGAGCACCTCGACTTCGGTGGCGTAGCGCTTTTCGGCATCAGTCCCGCGCAGGCGCTTGTGGACATTACCGCTAAAATCGATCCTCACCTGGGAGCGAATGCCGTCTTTGAGTGGGTCAATGGCCATGGGTCGTTGAATGTGCGAAAATCGAAGACCCGACGGAGCGCTTTGTCACGCCGGAAGCGCTCCGGGCGCAAAACCCACCCCACATTACGGCAAATCACCGTTGCCATTGCCCCTTATCGGGTTTAATTCACCCACATGTCCATCGCCTCCTATGACTCCACCCTGATTGCAAAGACCCGCGAGCTTTGCTCACAAATCGTCAGCGATCCCACCTACCTGCAGCTGCAAGACAAGGTCGAGCGCTTCCTCAATGACGATGCCGCACGCCTCCAGTACCAGAGCGTGCACGAGCGTGGCGAAGAGCTCCACCACAAGCAACACGCAGGCATTCAGCTCGGAGCTGAGGAAATCCGCGAGTTCGAGTCCGCCCGCGAGGCACTCTTCGCCAACGAAATCGCCACCAACTTCATCGAGGCCCAACGCGAGCTCGAACAACTTCAGAAACTCATCGGCCGCTATGTCGGCATGACCCTCGAGCTCGGCCGCGTGCCAAATGCCGAAGACCTCGAAGAATCCTCAAGCGGTTGCTGCGGTGGCGGAGGTGGCGGCGGCGGCGGCTGCTGCTCTCACTGAGGGCCCGTTTTCAAGCAGCTTTTCCAACAACGCATCGAGCCGGATGCTCACCACGGCGGTTGCCATGTCACTCATCGCGTAGGGCAACACCAAATTGCCGTTGTGAATCAGTGATCCGCAGCTGTAGACGACATTCGGAACATACCCTTCCCGCTCATTGCCATCCGGCATGATCAGCGGCTCCTTCAGACGACCAAGGATCTTTGCCGGGTCATTGAGATCGAGCAGCGCCGCGCCAATGCAGTATTTGCGCATCGGCCCGACGCCATGCGTGATCACCAACCATCCGGCCTCAGTTTCAATCGGTGATCCGCAGTTGCCGATTTTCACCGATTCCCACATCTCCGACGGCCGCATCAAAAGCTCGGGGTTGTCCCAATGATGCGGGTCGTATGAGCGGATGAGGAACAGGTTTTCGTCATCATGGCGCGAAAGCGTCATATACTGGCCACCAATCTTTCTCGGGAAAAACGCCATGCCTTTGTTTTGCACGCCATTGCCGCTCAGCGTCAGGATGCGGAAATGGTGGAAGTCGTGGGTCTCGATCAATTGCGGTAGCGTCGCGCGGCCATTGTAAGCCGTGTAGGTCGCGTAATACATCACGCTGCCATTCTCCTCGACGAAGCGCACAAAGCGCGCGTCTTCGATCCCGTTGCTCTCATTGGCCGAGACCGGAAAAATGATCCGCTCGCTCATCAGCAGACTCAGCGGGAATTGAAGCTCGTAGTTGGAATCGGCAAGCCACTTGATCCGCTCGATCGCGCGCATCAAGTCCATTGAGAGGAATTTCGCCTCTTTCTTGACCGATTCGATCGAGAGCTTGAGATCAGTGAGCGTGAACAAGTCCGGCAGCGAATCCATCACCGCGGAAGCGTTTTCACTCTCGGCGCCCATCTCATGAAGCTTGTTGAGAAAGCGCCGCTTATTGTAGCTCGGATCACGCAGCACATGCGGCACGGTAAGGCACTTGGAAATCTCATCCACCCTCACCATGCCTTCGGCATCAATGATGCCCGAGCGGAATTCGATCGAGGAAATGTGACCCTCGCCCGTCGCGCGAAGACTCATCACAAAGCGCAAGGCCCCGGGCGGCACATCGCTCTGGTCCGGATGCGGCACGATCGAGGGATTGAAAAGCGCCGCAGACTCCAAGGCATACTCGCCGGAAAACATCGCACCAATCAGCAGCTTGCGGTCCTGCGAAAGCTCCCGCTGCGTGAACACATGACGCTCGATCATCTGGAAATGATACAACATCACCTCCTCGATATCGAAATGACGGGCATGAAATTCCTCGCGGATCATCTTCAACTCGGCCTCCACCTCCTTCTCGCTCAACAACAAGGCGCGGCCAATGATGGTGGTGATGCGCGTTTTCTCGAGCGGAATGAACGGGCGAATGATCACCCGCGAACTCTCGGGCTGCAAAATGATGTCATGACGACACAGGATAAGGGGCTTCATTAGGATGCGTGGATATGGGATAGCGGTCTTTTCGCCGCGGTGATTTCAGTGGCGGCGATCAGGAACGCGAGCGTGGATTCCGCGCCTTGGTTTTCGTTGGCACGGTCGCAGTGCAACCCGTCGCGACAACCGCCGGATGTGGCATCGTGCAGCGGGATTCCAAGTTCGTTGGCGCCAAGAAACCAATCAAAGGCACGGCTAGCCTCATCCAACCAAGTCCTTTCACCACTCGCGCGAAATGCCTCAATGCAGGCGGAGACCATCGCTTGCGCCTCAACAGGTTGTTGATCGAAAACCGCCCGCTCGCCATCGCGATGATGAAATCCATTGGTGCCGGTCGGCTGGAAATTTCCGTCATGCATCCGGTGCTGGTCACACAACCACGCCAAGCTCGAAAGCCCGATCTCCAAGGACCGTGAATCGGGAATCGCCGCACCGGTCACGATCAAGGCCTGGCACATCCGCGCGTTTTCATAGGTCACATGCGATTCAAACCATGGCCAATCGGGCTCCGAGCAAAGTTTCCAAAGGTTAAGCAATTTTTCGTTAAGCAACTCGCGAATCGCCCGGGCTTTTTGCGAGCTGTTGCGCGTCAGCTCGTATTCGTGAATCCCCAATAATGCGAATGCCCATGCCCGCGGCGAAGTGAATTGGGTCACCGCCGAAATCGAGTTTTCAAACAACTGCGCCGAAAGCTTGCGGCGGCCGCTGTCGGCGGATTGCGAGGCACCCATGCCAACCGCCCACACCGCGCGACCATGGCTATCCTCGCTGCCAAAAGGCTCGAGCCAACGCCGCTCGTGATTCATGAAGTTGCGAAAGCGCCCGGTTGATTCATCAAGCGCCGCCGCAATGAAGGCAAGATACCTCGTCGCCAGCATGTCGATCTCCGGAATCCGCATGCCGGGGAAATACGCCTCGATCCGATTGCACAAAATGAAGGCACGCGCGTTGTCATCGATGCAATATCCCTCGCGGTAATTCGGCACATTGTAGATCGCATGCTGCAGAATCCCGGTGTCGTCGGTGAGACGCTTCAAATGATCGAGCTTCAAGCCGGAAAAATTTTCCGTCGCCGATCCAAATTTCACGAGATCCGCAGCACCATTGGCTTCCACCAACTTTTGCTCCGCCACCTCATCGAAGATTTCCATGTACTGCGCCGCCACTTCAGACCACACGCTCGAACGGCTTTGTTCATAGGCATTTCTCCGCATTCCGTCGGCGCGCTCGGGCTCATCAAGCAGGCCACACACACCATCGGCAATCGCGCCTGAATTCCGAAATGGCACCAACACACCGAGCTCAGCCCCCAGCAACTCGCGCGCATGCCAATACGGCGTCGAAACAATCGCCCGACCCGCCCCAAACACATGCGCCAAAGTACCAGAAGTGACCTGCGCCTCATTGAGATACGGCGTGAGATACACATCGGTCGCACCAATGAATCGCGCCAACTCATCCGCCGTCACAAAGCGGTTTTCAAATGCCACATGGTCCGCCACACCAAGCCCGTCCGCCAATCCCTCAAGACTCTCGCGATAGCCCTCCCCCTCACTCTCAAGCAGATTCGGATGCGTTGCGCCAAGAATGATGTAAAGCACCTCGGGATGCCTGCGAATGATTTCCGGCATGGCGCGTATCGCGTGCTCGATGCCCTTTCCGGGACCAAGCAAACCATAGGTCAGCAGCACCGAACGCCCTTGCAGACCAAGATCACCTTTGAACAAAGCACTGGGTTCAAACGGCACATCGGGAATGCCGTGCGGAACGATATCGATCATCGCGTCCTTCACTCCATGATTGGCGGATAAAAGATCAGCCGCCTTGTCCGCCATCACCACAAGCCTCGAGCTCCGCGCAATGATAGCATCCATCACCCGCCGCTGGTGCACATCAGGCTCGGGCAAAACCGTGTGCAGTGTCGTCACCACCGGCATCGCGACCGCATCAAGAAATCCAAGCAAATGAGATCCGGCCGGACCTCCATAAATGCCGAATTCATGCTGCACGCATAGGATATCGGCGCCACTTTCATTCAGCCGCTCTGCCGCGATCGCGTAGGATGCCGGATCATGCTGATCGACCTCGATTTGCACGCGCGGCGGATAGCGATAGGCGTTTTGATGATCATTCACCGCCACCACCGAGCATGCCGGCGATGAGGGATGGGAGGCGACTGCCTCGCACAGATGATGAGTAAATGTTGCGATACCGCACCTTCGGGGCACATAGTCACCAAGAAATGCGATGCAACGTGACCGGGGGGAGTAGTTCACGCGCCGACATGTTAGCAGCGAATTTTCGAAATGCAAAAATTCGGCGATGATTGATGCAAACCTACGCTAACGCGTAAGGGGAATCAACGAAGTCGAAGCACGCACCGACTCGAGCGCTGATTTCAATTCCACAGGCCAATCGAGCGCCTCGATCGTCATTGCATCCTTCCAAGCAGGATCTGATTCAACGAGTTTCACATAGTAGGCCGAGGCATCATCCTTCGCACCGCATTGCATCGCCGCAATCGCAAGCAAGGCTGTGGCATTTTCGACCTTCTCCGCACGATAGCCAATCTGCTGGCCACCCAACAAAAATCGATAGGCCCGCTCATCATGATCCGTCAGCAACGCGATCCATCCGGCACGCAACGCGAAATCCGCATCACGCGGGAAACGGTGCATGCCGGTGATCAGAATCTCCATCGCCTGCCGCGCATCGCTACTCTCAAAGGCCGTGTAGGCAGCCTCGGCATAGTCGCCGGACTCATGGGCCGCGACAGGAAATTCGGTAATCAACAACAACCATCGATCATGCGCCTTGCGATAATCGCCAAGCGCCGTGTAGGCCATCGCCTCGGCACGCAGGCATGGCTCGGGCGCATGCCCAAGGTTGCGGGCGCGGGTGGCGAGCAACAACGCGGTTTGACCATGATCCTTGAATTTGCAAAATCCGAATGCGGCATCGATGCATGCCTTGGCATAACGCGTGCGACCCACGGCACGCATGGTTTCCTGATCTTCAAATCGCGCGGCCAATGCCTGCAATTGCTCGACTGATGGCTCGGGCGGTAATTTCAGCGAATCAATTTCCTTGGCCACACACTCGCGCAAAGCATGAAACGCCGAGGCAAAATCCGCCTGTTCCCAACCCTTCCAGTCTTCCGCAAGGCGAATTGATTCATATTCGGGAAATGGCTCGGGCCATGACGCGATCGCATCGGCCTTGCGTTGCTGCAGCCATGCGGTGCGCGTATGCGCGAGCCTCTGCAACACCGCCGGCATGTCGGAAAAGCGCCGCAGGCAAGCATCGATGAGCGAGGCATCGGATGAAGCCAACGCGAACTGCAAATGCTTCGCCGCCGCGGCCCCACCTGGATCGACACTCTCAATCGACGCAATGATTCGCGGCACATCACCCGATGCTAACAACTCCGCAATTTCCGCACCATCACCCGCGCTTTCCGGGTCGGCCTCGGCCAGCCGCGATACCAGAATCGAAACGGAATTCTGATTGCTCTGGCGAAACTCCATGCCATCGAGCGCTTCACGAAAGCCGCTGAAATCCACCTCGGGAAAAACTTCGGACAATAAATCAAAATCACAGGCGCGGGCCGCGGCAAACCTCGCCTCCGCATCATGGTTCACAAACTCACCGAACTTAGCATCAAGACCCAGCCCGGTGAGCGCGCAGGCGATTTTTTGCAATGACACCAACACCGACGCATCAACCACACGCGACTCATGCTTTCCACCATGCTTGAGCGGCAACGCCATGGTCCGATAAAAATCAATGTGCCCACGCTCGTTGGCAACTATCACGTGATTGGACGATTGATGCGCCGCGCTGATGCGTGCATCACAGCGAATCGGCGCGGCATTTCCATATCCCACCCACATGCAATCGCCATCAACACGCGGCGCTCGCGAAAAACCACGGTAAAGACCGTTCCAAACCGATGGCTGCAAACTCCACGGATGCTCTTTCAACAGCTCCGCAGATTCTTCAAGCGCGGCACCGGATGGCATTACCATCACCTGCCCTGCATCATGCGGGCTTTTCTCCGCCCACACATGCGCCGACTGACCATCCGGCGTATAACTGGCATACTTCAAATCAAGCGGCTCCTTCGCATCTTCCCAGCGGCACGGCTGCAGCGGCGATACCGGCATCACCCACAACGAGCCATCGGAATGCATGACCTTGCATTCCTTGCGATCGAGAAATGCGGCCAGCGGTCGTCGCGAAGATTCGGCAAAGGGCTCCGAACTCCGAATGATCTCGCCGGACTTTGCATCGCGCAAATGCCACACCAGTTTTTGCGCATCGGCCACATCAAGGGCCGGATGCGCCATCAGCAATCCGTCCGACGAAAAAGCAATGACCGAGGATGGCGTCGTGCTCTCGGGTAAAACACCGATGTCGCGAATGGGCTTGAGCGATCGCGCATCACACAACAAAGCGCGGCCATGCCGCTCGACGACCATCCACTGCCCGCTCGGATCAAGAACCATGCTGCGCACTGCGCCACCTTTCAGCGGAAAAAGCACCGCCTCGACCGTGAGCGTCTCGGGATTCCACTTCGAGACCGTGTTCCATTCGTTCGATGATGCGACCCACAGGCAATCGGGTCTGCGATAAATCAGGTGGTCGACCTTGCTGCCGATATGGATCCGCACTTCATGCATCGCCCAGGCATGACCCGAAAAAATTTCCGCCACCAAGTCACGCGCCTTGGTAGAGGCGGGATCGGCCTCCAACGCCGAAACCGCATGTAGCAAGGCATGATCCGCCGCGCCCGCATCCCACACCTGCTTCGCTAGTGCGATCCGCGCCTCGGCCAAACTTTGTCGCAGTGGCAACTCGGCGCTCTCGCGATGCGCGGCTACATTGTGGCCCGCACTTTTTTCCGCTGCGCGCCGCTCCGGCTTGCAAGCCGCAAGCATCGACAAACACAAGACCACCGACAGCGGACCCGGCGAAACGATCAGTCGCTCAAGATGCATGCTCATGGGACAAAGCCGCAGCCGCGACCATGTGTCTGTGGGTTTGTGGGTTTGTTGAAACGGCAAAAAATTAATAACTCCCGCTGCTCTCAAGCAGCGTGCGGAGTTGCTTTTGAAACTCCACGATGTCCGGCTGCGAAGGACGGTAGCCCGCAGTGTCGGGATCAAGACCTGGGCGGCCCGATTGATCGAGCATCCACACCGCCGTCTCGCCATCTGAGAACTCGACCTTGCCGCTGACCAATGCCCCGGGCAGAGCAAGCGTATCCATCGTCACGCTCACCTTGCCGGTCGGCGTCGGTGCGGGTTTTTCCTCAAGCTTCGGCTCCTCGACTGCGGCCTCGACAAGGTTGATGCCAAGATCCAGCACCATAAACCGTGTGTCCATGTAAGTGAGCGAAATGCCGAATTCCTCCTTCAAACGGCGCTGGAGGTCGTACATCGACGCCCCCTCCGCGGCCCATTGGTGAAGCGATGCGACTTGTTCGGTGGATAACTGCTTGGCGCTGAACATAAATGATTGGGTCCAATCCTAGCCGTGGATCAATCGACCGCAAGAACGGATGCGGCACAGCGGCACGTGCGCATTCACTGCGAAATACGCGTACGGATCGCCGCCAGCGAGTTATCGATAAGGATTTTGAGCTCTGGCTCTATCGCCGTGGCCTTCATCGACTCAAGGGCTTGCAAGCCGTCTTTCCCGCCAACCTTACCAAGAATTCGAACCAAAGAACGACGACGGCCTTCATCATTGATGGCAACATGGGTCAATAAAACAGGCTCAGCTGCAGGCCCTACATCCGAATACAACGCCTCCCAATCAGTCGGACTTTTCTGCCACAACTTGTCCAAAATAGTGACGACATCGGTATTACCTTCCTTAACCGCGAGAGCGATCATCTCCTTTGGAACCTCAAGGTCTCTCGACACAAGGTTTGCCGCCTGTTTCATCGCAACCGCACCCGCCACGCCTTGCTTTTCAGACCAAACAGCGAGCGCCGCACAAATTTCCGCCTTGAAGTCCACCTCATCCACCACCAACAACTCAAGGAGCATTTGGGTAATATCGGAGCGCAAGATCTTCGGCGAGGAATCCATCAGACGCTTCACTGCCTTTTCCATCCGGTCGAGGTCGATCGAGTTCAACTCAGCAAGATTGAGCGTGTAAAAATCCGGATCCGCCTTGTTGCTGAGCTTGTCGATCGGGTTCTCGACGAAGTTTTCATTGCGCACCTTGACCTCCACAATCGGCAGAGTCGAGTGGACCATCACAACCTCACCGAGCGGCTTGCAGAATTTCACCAATTCATCCATCGGCGTGGTGATGCCCGTGACGACCATAAGCAAATCGCCGTCACCGCGCGGGTAGTAGTGCGATTGAGGGTCAGCACCGGTGACGCGCAGCACATAGTCCCGAATGAGAAAGCGGTTCTGCTCGCGCAGGTCTCTAAGCCAGAGCCCCACTGCATGGCGCGCCGAACCATCAGCCTTGAGCCTTGCGATTTCCTCCTCAAGCGGTTGTGTGCCAAGACGGTTTCTCAACTCAACCAGATCCGGTGCCTCCTCGATTTTCTTAGGTGCCACAACCTTCTTCGCCACATCCCCCACACGTGGCGACGTCGAGCCCCCCTTCAAAAACAACGGCAGTGAAAGAAGCACCAGTGTGCACAGTATGCCAATACCCAAGACCTTTTTGCGCTTCTTGGGATTGGCATAAGCCAATAGGGCCGTACCTAGCACGCCGGCAAAGACGCCCATGACCATCCGGTTGAGCGTCACCATTCCGTCAAGTACGCCGCCATGCGAGACCCCAAAAATCAACAACATGGCAATGAACAGCATCACCCCCGCACCCATCATGCCCGCAATGATCCTCTGAGGAGCCGATGGTTCGAAAAACAAAGGGTCAGTAAAGTTGTCGTAATTCATGGCTGAATAACCATTCGAGGGGGCAATGTCGGCGCTGGGAACTCGCTGAAAGAAATCCAGCCTCTTGTTATTTTTTTCGCCAGGGTAAACCTTTCGTCCCCGAATAATCACATCCTCGGTAATCTTGAACCTATTCTCGCAGGCCCCGCATTCGACAGGCCTCCCAACCAGATCATCGCGCACCCGGAAACGCTGTCCGCACGAGGGGCAACGAATCAGAATTGGTGGATCAGGAGTACTCTCAACAGACATGGTGAACAGAGGTAATATGATTTACCTTGTTTACGAATGCAACTCCAACCGCAGGGAGTCTGACCTAATCAGGCAGGTGCTCCGTACAATACTCTTGGCCATCAGGTCCGACGCGAAACTCGAGCGCGGGGTCGCTCAAGTCGGTGCGTTGACAATGAACACAAACATGGAAAGCTGTATCATTTGCAGGGGTTTGGCGCCTCGCACCCCCAAGAAATGGCCCGCCCGCAGTGCTGCGCAACTTCCCCCTCAACGCGGGAATCCCCGCAAAAATCAGGTACCCGACATAACCAAGTAGAAGAAACGGAAGCATCCTCCAGTCGCGCATCACCGCCAGCACCCAAATACCGGCATTCAGCCATGCCAAAAATCGAACCTGCACCGGCAGGATGAAAAACAACAGAAACTCAACCTTCGGAAACAGCGTCGCAAAAGCAAAAAATGCGGCACCATAAATCAAGGTGCCCGACTCCGGCATCAACGAGGGAAACAAAAAATTGGCAACAATCAGCCCCAGAAACCCGGTCAAATGAAACAATGTCGTGCGAAACACCCCCCAAGCCTCCTCCAGCGCGTCGCTCATCATGAAAGCCACCATGATGAAAAACAAAGTCGCCAAAATCCCAAAGAACCCAGCCCCGATCGAACCCGATGAGGCAATCAAAAAAGTCACCGCCCGCCAAACCTCCCCCGCCATGATCCGACCAAGGTCAAACTCCAGCAATTTCCCCAAATCCGGCCGAAACCACTGCAACACATAAACCATGCCATGGAAAATCGCATAAAACCGCAGCAAGCCCGGAAATGCCAACCACCCAAAGCGTTTTTCCAAACGATCCAAAAGAGTCATGCGGACGGAACATCAACGCCCCGATCATGGATGGCAAGAACGGGCTTAGAAAATACAGAGACGACTCTCAATCAGCGATCCAATCGCTCCATCCCATACCCACCAAGCGGAACCAACAAATCGCCATCCACCGCTATTTCCACCCTGTCGGCATAAACATTCCATGTGGGGAATTGCCAAGTCTTGATGTCGTTGGAGCCAGACTTGGTTGCCAACATCGAAGTGCCACCCGATCCAACAATGGTTCCATTGACCGCTTTCAAGGAATAGGGATTCCAACCGACATCCAGATTTCCCTCATTCACAAATGAACCAACATCACTCAATGAGTTGCGAAGCAGGGTGTTGCCAGAGGCCACATAAACCCGCCTGCCATCCACCGCACAGGGTGCATAAGCGGAAATCTTGAGAGTGCTTACGAGAAACGCATCATAGCCATCAGATGCGCTGACCTGAAGTTCACCAATATCCTTGCGGACGCTGAAGGCGAGAAAGCCATTTTTATCGAGTTCTGAGACAGCAAGCAATTCCCCCGGCAGATCAATCAGCGAACGCATGATCGGATCACCGGAAACCGGCACATCCACCACTTGGGCGCTCTGATAGGCGCCGCTGTCTTGAAGCCATCTTTTGGTCACTGGATTGTAAGCATGAGAAACTCCCGTAACCAACAAACCATTCGCCGCCGAAGGCGATCCATTCAGCCTCGAACCCTCCGAAGCAAAGTCGATTGCCTTGCCCGCGCTCGGCGCCGCCGGGTTGCTCACATCAAAAACCAACAACTGAGGCTTGGTATTGGAAATCCAGTAAGGTTTGACGCTTGCCGCATCGATAGAAGTCGTGGCCGGGGTGCCATCAATGCTGACCGCAATGGGCATGGGCATCACATAACATCCGTACCAGTAGGAGAAACCAGATTCCATCAGGACGGCCGGGCGATTCTCACGCGGCCACAGAAGGCGCTCTGAACACAGCCGACTTCCAGAATCCCCCAACGGCACAGAAACCGATCCAACAAGGCTCATGGTCGGAAGTTTCGACACATCGTAGATATCAAGAACGAGGTTGTTTGATCCGCTCGATGACCAGCCAGCGATGCGGTAACGACCCCATGACCAATTGTTGGACATGTCTCGAAGCACATAGAGATTGTTTCCGCGACGCTCTGCAATCTTCACCTGCCCCTCACCCAAATCAACCTCGGCGTAAATTGCTTCGGTGTTGTCATTCGGAGAAATGCGGGCGGTAGAACGATCGTCGGAATACCAATTTCCACTCTCGATCTGGATCAAGTGGCTGCCAACTTCAAGGCAACGATCAACAGGCCATGCAAGAGAAACCTCGGATAGGATCGATGGCGCATCACGATCCGTGATGTCAGCAGCAATCAATTCTCTCTGCGAAATTGAAACAAGCGCATCACCCACCAACTCGGAGCGCCTTGCCTCAAACTCATGGGAAATCACCCCCCTTGCAGAAAGGACGCCGTTTGCCGCATCCAAGTCCAAAAGTTGAACACTCGATTTCCACTTGCCATCGGCGGGATCAGGCGACGAGACAGGAATCATCACGAGACCTGCCTCAGGAAGAACCTTGACGGCTTTTTCGTCCCAAACCGCCTCGCTGTATGAGTACGAATTGCCAAGATTGAGCCTCTTCACCAAACCCGGCTTGGCGGGATCGGAAACATCGAACAACGAGGCCGCAACGGTTCCTGATTCCAACCCAACCGAGAAAAGATAATTTCCGACCGGTTGAAGATAAGTTGAAAAGCCCGGAACTTCCAAATGACCGGTAACAGTGGGGTTTGCCGGATCCTTCAAATCCACCACCCACAAAGGATCGGTTTCAAGAAATGTCACGACGTAGACCCTATCACCTGCAAATCTGGTGGCGTAAAGGTTTTCACCTTTTGCCAACTCAAGCATGCCCAGACGGGTCTCCTCGACAACTGCCGGACGAATCACCTCGGGATCCCAGGCCCTGAAATTTTCCAATACGGATACCGAATTGGCTGTCCAACGATCCTTGTGGGAAACCGTGGTGAGAACATTGTTGCTCCAAGAAATGGCGAACTTGCTGGAGATCGCCCCCTCGGTACGAATGGGAGCGCCCATCGACTCAAGTCCTGAAGGCTCGATCGCAAAAACACTCACTTCCGATTTGTTCCATTCGCCTTGCGGGTGCACGGATACGGCTAGCCAATTCGCCCCTGCTGCAATCAATGGATTGGCACCAACAATCACCGTCTCACCATCAGCCAAGGGGGCCTCACCTGCTTTCAAAATCCACTCGCTGATCCGGCTTTCAGATGTCCATTCGCCTGCGGATGAAACGGATGTATTCTTCCATTCGGATGTGACCAGAATAAGCCTGTCACCCACCAACCGGCTGTCCGAGAGACCGCCCGGGATCTCTTGCTCATGAGTCACTTGCGGGACAGCGCCATTGAAATTGACCAACGAAATCCGGGTCGATTGCCCACCATCTAACGACCAATCTTGCGTCAACAAAACCAGCCTGCGGCTGCCATCGGCTTCACGAATCACATAAAGATCCTGACCAAGCGCAGGCATTCTCAGACTTGCCGTAAGGCGAGGATCCGCAGGATTCGACAAATCGAGCACCTGCAATCCACGGAGTTGATTGAAAAAATAAACCGTGCTGCCGTCGATTTTCCAAATGTCGGCCTCTTCGGGCAATTGGCTGACATCCGCCGAAGACTTACTTGCGTCTGCCGTGGTGGAACTCGCCATGGCCACGACATTGCCACTCATCAACCGTCCACCGCCAAGTGACACGCCACTGATTGCATCAAAGGTTTTTTTGCCCTTGTAAAATTTGGCGGGAAATTTGCTGCGTGATCCGATTTGCTGATCTGATACCCACTTGCGACCCACTGCCCGCCAGCGCGCATTCTTGGAGTAGGAAGGCAACTTGAATCTCATCACACCGGATTTTGCCTTGGCTGATGCGATACTTTTCCAACCCGATTCCTTTTGGAACACCTCTACACTGACATTCGAATACCCCTCAGGAACCGTGACAGAAATCTGCCGTTGTTTGGCAGCGAGTGTGGATTTCAACTGAACTTTGGGACCTAGAGCCGCATGAAGCGGCATGCTGCATGCGATGAATATCAAAATCGCATGGATCAACTTCTTCAGGGCTGATGAACGGAATCCAAAAAACAGGTTCATGATGAGTTGGGTGAATCAGTGGGGATACACTAATGTATCCGCCAAACATCAGGCGATTGGATCAGATATGACGAAATTTGCCGAGTAGGGGTTTTGCGGAGTTGACCAGATGCTGAGCGAACCAGGCATATCCTTCGCTCAGCAAGGCGAATTTGTATCAAAAATCCGTACCTGACTAGCCAATTTCCCCATCCTGGCCCCCACCCGATGCCCGATTGACAGACCCTGCGCCGCTCCGCAGTCTTCGCTTGAACGATGTCCGACCTCCACCATTCGCCGCTCGAATCCGCCCATCTCTCCCTCGGCGCCCGGATGGTGCCCTTCGCCGGATGGAACATGCCCGTGCAATACAGCTCGATCATCGATGAGCACCAGGCAGTCCGCCAAAAGGTTGGCATCTTCGACATTTCGCACATGGGTCAGGTGTTCATCAGCGGCCCCGGCGCGCTCGATCAACTCAACCGCCTGCTCACCAACAACCTCGCACGACTCGCGGTCGGCGAAGGCCAGTACACGATCATGCTCAATGAAAATGGCGGCGTGATCGATGACCTCATCGCCTATCGCAGCGCGGCCGATGAGTATTTCCTGGTGATCAATGCCTCGAAGATCGATGAGGATATCACCTGGCTCGCCAGCCACCTCTCCGATGGCGCGACGATGCGCAATGAGAGCGAAAAATGGGCCGGCATGGCGATCCAAGGGCCACAGGCCGCGCAAGTTTTTGCACGCGTTTTTCCGGCTGAAATCCTCCCTCCGCGCAATGGCATCGCCACCCTCGCCAATGGATCGATCGTTTGCAGCACGGGCTACACGGGCGAAGACGGATTCGAGTTCTTCTGCCCGGCCGCCGATGGCATCGCGTTCTGGGAAAAATTCATCGCCGCCGGTGCCGCACCCTGCGGGCTTGGCGCACGCGACACGCTCCGCCTCGAAATGGGCTTCCCGCTCAATGGCAATGACCTCGCCCCCGATCGCACCCCGATCGAAGCCGGCCTCGGATTCTTTTGCGATTTGCAAAAATCCGCCTTCACCGGCCGCGACATCCTCGCCCAACAAAAATCCGATGGCCCAGAACTGAAACTCACCGCGATCCGCTGCATCGACAAGTCCCCGCCCCCGCGCGCTCACTACCCGGTGCTCGACTCCGATGGCCGCACGATCGGCGAACTCTCGAGCGGAGCCCTCTCGCCCAGCCTCTCGATCGGCATCGGCATGGCCTACCTGCCCGCCGAGTATTCAAAACTCGGCACCCGACTCCAAATCCAGGTCCGCGAACGCACATTCCCCGCCGAGGTGGTGAAAAAACCTTTCTACCGGCCCGCCCCCACGGCTTAACTATCCCAGTCCGATTTCAAAATTCTAACACCAAGCACGCCTACCATCCCATGAACATCCCCGCCGATCTCCGCTACTGCGCCTCTCACGAATGGATCCGACTCGAAGGCGACATCGCCACCGTGGGCATCTCCGATCACGCCCAAGCCGAACTCACCGATGTGGTCTTTGTCGAACTCCCCACCATCGGCCGCAAGGTCGACGCCGGCGATCCGACCGCGGTGGTCGAATCCGTGAAAGCCGCCTCCGACATCTACGCCCCGATCGGCGGCGAAGTGATCGAAGCCAACGACGCTGTCGAAGCCGACCCGTCGCTCGTCAACACCGACCCCTACGGCAAAGGCTGGATCTTCAAACTTCGCGTCAAGGATCCCGCCGACGCGGCACGCCTGATGGATGCCTCGGCCTATCAAAGCCACATCGCTTAAAAGCAAAAGGCCCCATCCGCCCGCCACTTTGATGAAAGTGACCAAAACACCAAAGTGCTTCGTGGGCGGTGCTTTCATCCGATCCGAAAGCGGACGCGTCTCTGCGATCGACGATCGCTCGGGTGCCTTCTTTGCAAACATTCCGCTTTGTTCAAAAAAAGACCTGCGCAATGCGGTGGATGCCGCGGCAAAAGGCGGTGCCGCATGGTCAAAACGCTCGCCCTACAACCGCGCGCAAATCCTCTATCGCCTCGCCGAAATGCTCGAGGCCCGCTCCGCCGAAATGACCGAGGCGATCAGCCTCACCAACGCCGATTCGAAATCCGCTGCGCATGAAGCCCGCGCCACGATCGATCGCATCGTCCACTTCGCCGGTTGGGCCGACAAATACGAGCAGGTCCTCGGCACGGTAAATCCAGTGGCCTCCTCGCATTTCAATTTCACGATCACCGAGCCAGTCGGCATCGTTGGCATCATCGCACCGCAAAAAAATCCGCTGCTCGCACTGATGACGCTAATCCTCCACGCGATCACCGCCGGAAATTCGGTCGTCGCCCTTGCTTCATCATCCCACGCCTACCCGTCGATCCTGCTCGGCGAAATGCTCGCGACCTCCGACCTCCCTGCCGGCGTGGTGAATCTCCTCACCGGCGATGCCACCGAACTCGCGCCGACCTTTGCCACCCACGAACAGATCCGCGCGATCGCTGCGGCGGTCGATCCAAACACCGCCAAAACTCTCGAGCAAGGCGCGGCGGCCAGCGTCAAACGCGTGCGCATCACCGCAACCAACGCCGATTGGTTCGACGCCACATTCGACAGCGCATGGCAACTGCGCGATTTCACCGAAGCGAAAACCGTCTGGCACCCGATCGGCAGCTGAAACCTCAACCCGAAATCTAAAGCCGAAACATCATTAAGATCATTCCAACCACTGATTTCCTAAATCTTAAATCCTAAATCCTAAATTCTAAACGGAAAAATAAGAGAAGATAACTCGCGCAGAGGCGCATCTTTTGCGATTATTCCTCATCTGTGTAATCTGCGCAATCTGTGGTCAAATCTGCTTTGATCGCATTTCAACTTCCGAATTACGGATCCATTCACACTCACATAAGAAGCAACCGATCCATGGGCATTGCCGATCGCGACTACCACCGCTCACCGCAAGGCGGATTCCTCTCCAACCTCACCCCGGTGGTGAAATGGCTGCTGACCTCCAATATCGCGATCTTCCTGCTCGACTACCTGCTCATTCCATTCGTCCTCGATTCCAATCTCGACGGAGAAAACATTCCAAAAATCGTCGATTGGGGCGCGTTCTCAATCGAATCCGCCATCCATCATTTCCAAGTCTGGCGCTTCATCAGCTTCCAGTTTCTCCACGGCAGCCTCGGCCACCTGCTCTTCAACGCGCTGGGCATCTTCTTCTTTGGCCCATGGATGGAACGCTGGTGGGGCTCACAACGCTTTCTGATTTTTTACCTCATTTGCGGCATCGGCGGCGCGGCGTTCTTCTCGCTGCTCACACTGACCGGTATCGTCCCCGCCGATTCGCAATCGATCCTCGTCGGTGCCTCGGCCGGCATCTACGGGATCTTCATCGGCGTTGCGATCACCGCCCCGAACCTGCGCGTTTCATTGCTCTTTCCGCCGATCGAACTCTCGATGCGCCAACTCGCCATCGCCCTGCTCGCGATCTCCGCCGGCTCGATCATCCTCAAGCTCGGCGGCAACGAAGGTGGTGAAGCCGGCCACCTCGGCGGGGCCATCATCGGCGCCATCCTCATGCGCTGGCCGCAACTCCTCTCCGGTCGCCATGCCTCCGGCACACCGCGCCGAAACAATCCGGCCGAAAGAAAAATCCAGCCCCGCACCACCATCGACCTTCAAAAGGACTCCGAAGTCGACCTCATCCTCGACAAAATTTCACTCCAAGGTTTCCAAAGCCTCACCGATCGCGAACGAGAGGTGCTGCGCGATGCCGCCAAACAACGATCCACCGACTCATGACCGATGCCGAAATGATCCACTGCCCGGAGAATGACCGGCAAATCGACCGCCTCCGCGCCATCATGCACCGCCTCCGCGCACCCGGTGGCTGCCCCTGGGATGCGGAGCAAACGCATGCCTCGCTCATCCCAAACCTGATCGAAGAAGCCTACGAAACGATCGATGCCATCCAGCGCGAGGACCACGAACACCTCTTGGAAGAACTCGGCGACCTGCTCCTGCAAGTGGTCTTCCACAGCGAACTCGCCGAGGAAGCCGGACGCCACACGCTCGACGATGTCGCACGCGGAATCTCCGACAAACTCGTGCGCCGCCACCCGCATGTCTTCGCGCAAAGCGACGCAACTACGACGGATGCCGTACTTCAGCAATGGGACGCCATCAAACGCGGCGAAAAAGGCCACGAGGAAAAACCCTTCCTCCACAACATCGGCAAAGGCCTGCCCGCCATCCTACGCGCCGCCAAGCTCCAGAAAAAAGCCGCCAAAGTCGGCTTCGACTGGCCCGACGAACATGGCATCATCGCCAAAATCCGCGAAGAACTCGCCGAACTCGAATCCGCCCACTCGCACGGCAACCCCACACACATCGACGAAGAACTCGGCGACCTGCTCTTCTCCGTCGTCAACCTCGCCCGCTTCCGCAACACCGACCCCGAACTCCTCATGGCCAACGCCAACGCAAAGTTCGAACACCGCTTCGCCGCCATGGAACAACACCTCAAACACCAAGGCCTCACCCTCGAATCCGCGACTAGCGAGCAAATGGAAGCCGCATGGGAGAAGGTGAAGAAGGTCATGGGTCAATAGTCATTGGTCATCGGGGAAGAAAATGAAGAAGCCGATTCTTCATAGGCAGGGACCTTTGTCCCAAAGGTCCACCCCGGTAGGGCGATGCGGCCTCGCGGCGCCGACTCCTTCAGAAAGATTTACCGCCAAGCCGCCAAGGTCGCAAAGGAACGCGGAGAGCAAGAGTGATGTGTTGTTTTCGAAGGGTTATTGGGGAAGAAAATGAAGAAGCGGCGGGTTCTTCGATCCACAATCCACGATCTTCGATCCCTTCAATTTCGCCACGGCTTTACCTGGCAAGAGGAAGGGAAGTCTTCGCGACCTCCCCGGCCACTTGATCACCGAAGATTTCCGCCACCTTCAACCATGATGCGCGCAGGTCCACGACGGTGCCCGACTCCATTGCCGTGTCGATGGCGTGGGCCGTGGTGAGCGACCGGAGCCCCTCGACAAAGCCTGCGGCGGGCGGCTGATTTCCAGCCAGCACTTGAACCAATTCGCTGGTCATCATCTCGTCGCCACCGGCATGGGAATCGCCCTCGACCGGTTGATGAATGATCCTGGGTTCATCCCAGCCAACCCGGCGCAATTCAATCACGCCCGTGTAGGCATCCACTCTGAGGCTGCCCTCTGTGCCCAGCAGATAAAACCTCCGTTCCGGAATGGCCGCGTGACAGTTGGTGTGAAAGGTCGCGCGCACACCGTGGGCAAATTCCAAAATGGCCACCTGATGGTCCACGATGCTTTTGTCATCATTGAACGGACTGATGCCGTGAGGATCGGGCCAAGCCTTGTAGGCGGGCAATCCTTTGGGGTTGGGTCCGATCCGGTCGGCATGAAACGCATTCTCCGGGCGGAAGAAGGAGCAGCCGCCAAAACTGGCTGTCCGCACCGGCAGATCGCCGACAATCCAGAGCGCGAGATCAATGTCGTGACAACATTTCTCTAGGAGATGGGTGCCGGCGAGCGCGCGGTTCCGCCGCCAGTTTCCGTGGATATAGCCACCGTGATTGAAGACGAGGGTTTCATTGAACTCGAAGGAAAGGAGCGATCCGATTTGTCCCTCATCGAGCAAAGCCCGCACCTTGCGATATAGCGGCGAGTATCGCAGGACCAGCCCGAGGGCGAAATGACCTCCGGATTTTGCCTGCGCCTGTTGCATCGCCGCGGCCTCCTCAAAATTCAGAGCCAAGGGCTTTTCGCAGAACACATGTTTACCCCCCTGAAAGGCGGCGATGGTATGGGCGGCGTGCTGGCAGTTGAACGAACCAATGAACACCCAGTCCACGTCGCCGCGCGAGCAAAGTTCTTCCACGCTTGCGCACACGGCCACATCCGGGGCGAGCTCATTCCGGAACCGGTCCACCGCGGCGGCATCCGGATCATGAACTGCGGTCAGGGTGATTTCCGGGCTTTCCTGCATCAGCCGCTTGACGACCCCGCTGATGCGGACGCCGCAGCCGATCACTCCGATGCGGACTCTGGAAACTTTTGTTGATGGATGGTTCATAGGTTGGTTGACTGGATTAGTTGGCATAAAACTGCGCGCCCTTGCCTTCGGCAGGAACATCGAAGCGGACGATCATGTCGCCGACGGTGAATTTGGAGAGGAGTTTGGTCATGTTGGACTTAGCACTGGATCTCAATCATCTGGTGACAGGAGAACTTGGGCAGGCGCAGTGTCACGCGGTCGCCGGATTTCTCGAGCGTGACGTCTCCTCCCTGCGGCACGAGCCTGGCCGATTTGACGGGAGCTTGCAGCGTGATCTCGATGTCATGCAAGGGCGGGAGATCCTCGATGACCTCCACGCTCTTGCCGCCGGAGACATTCCCGCCGGAGAGCTGCATCACCCCGCCGCGACTCACGGTAGGCGCGTAGAGCAGATGCAGGACAAGGCGGCTTTCTTGCGACTGCTCTGTGAGCGTGATCCGCGCGGTTGAGGGGAGATTGGTTGAGAACGTGAGTGTGTCCCCCATGAAGGTGCGGATCGCCTTGACGATGAACTCACGATACGCCACCGCCCCGTAGGCGCGGTAGTGGCGGAAGACGGGGTGTGCGAAGTAGAGGATGTTTCCATGGCGCACGCCGCAGTCAAAGCCCGATGGCTGCTCTTGATTCGGCGTGTGCTGGTGGCTGCAAAAATGCTCCCAGGTGCGGTTGAAGTAGGGGTCGAAAATTTGTCCGAGCGATTCGCCCTTGGTCGCGCGAATGCGGTGGGAGCGCTCATACATCACCTGCGGCATATTGACGAAGGAGGCGCGGAGTTCCTGCGCAGGCAGGAGATAGTCGTGCCCGCGGTTCGGCTCATCGTCCGGCGGGCAATACGGGCTCAAGCCTTCGTATTCCGCGCCGAGATCGAGGGCAAATTCCTCACGCCCCTTCCAGAGGCCGCTCTCGCCGGAGAGAATGAGCTTACCGCCTTGGGCGAGGTAGGCGTCGAGCTTGGTTTTCAACTCCGCATCGACGCGAATGTCGTCGGGCAGCACGAGTGCCTTGTAGCGGGCGAAGTCCATCGTGCGATCAATCAGTCCAAAGAGGAAATGGCTCTCCAGCAAAACCCGGCAGGCACCCTCGTCGGAAAGCGACTCGCGATGGGTCACGCTTTCGGCTTCGCTTGAGAGGATGGCGAGGTCGAAGACCTGCTCCGCGCCATCGCACCATGGCTCCTTGGCGCGCACCTCGCGGTAGGCTTCGCCGATAAGCTCATAGGTCGAGGGATCGAGTGCGCCGCTCGGATGGAGTTGATCGCCGACGCTGCACTTGGCGCCATAGGCCAGCATCGCCGCGCATTCGTAGCGCAGGGCATTGGGGTGTTTGTAGCCGCCGAATTCGCCCCAGGTCGTGTGGAACTTGCCGGTCATGCCGAGGAAGTCCAGCGGCAGGTTGCAGGCATACTTCGCCGACATCGGGAAGTGGTCGTAGCCCCAGCCACCGGTGGGCAGCGATTCCAGTTCGAGGTGGCTGAAGTAGGGGAAAATATCGTGCCGGCCGCGCGGAATATGCCCGGAGTTGTGGAGGATCGGCATGTCGGCGCGGAGCGACTTCGCCGCTTCGGTGGTGCGCTGGTAATACTTCTCGAGCGCAAGGCGTGAGGACTCCTTGCGGTCCTCCTCATTCTCGGGATCGAGTCCGTTGGCCTTCATGAACTCGAGACTCCAGCGACTGCACGACTGGTTTTGGCAAATAATATCGAGGAAGATGCCATCGCAGTCGGGAAAGAGCCGCACCGCCTCGCGGATCTGTTCGCAAAGGTAATCGAGATACGGCCCGTGGAAATCCAGCGTGCGGAATCCAGCCTTGAAAATACCCGGGTTCCAGTCCGCATAGCGTCCATCCTTGTCCAGCTCGCGCCAATCCGGGTGCTCTTCTGCGGCGAGGTTGTCCACACCGGCCGAGAGATAGACCGGGGCGTTGATCCCCGCCTCCTTGGTTGCCTCATATTGGGCACGCAGCAGGTCGAAGGAAAGATGGGGATGCATCTTCCCGACCCTTGTCGGGTGATAACTCCAGCCGTGATGGCACTTCGAGAAGAGCGTGATCGAATCGACAGCCGCCGCTTTCAATGTCTCCTGCCACCGCTTCTTGTCGAATTTCTCCCCGATGCCGGGAAGATGCGGCGAGGTGTGGAAGTCGAGGTGAATCTGGCGGTAGCGGAGTCGGTGATTTTGGCTTTGAATGTTGTGCATGGCGACGGAGGGCGTAGCCTTGTTGGGATATGTCTGCTTTGCAAATCAAAAGGAAACATGGGATGAGGTCGCTGCCATCACCGAGCCGGGAAGCACTTCTCGCTTCACCGGCTGTACCTTTTGGCAAACTGCCCTATTCGTATATCTACTCGTTGCGTATCCAGATATAGACGCCGAGCACCGCCTGCTCGGGATATTTCAGCACGAGGTAGCCGTCGGCCGAGACCGCAGGGATATTGGGGATGGGCCCGCCGTCACCTGTGGTCACAACGGGTTTGTCCGAGGTGATGCCGAGGGCCCTCACGTTGATGCGCAATTCGGAGGTTTGGACCGACCGCTTGTTGGTCGCGGGAGCGATGAGCACCGAACCCTTTTTCCGGTGCGAGGAAACGACAACATCGGGGTTGGAACTCGTCACGAGGGCGTCACCCTTCCAGTAAGGAACGAACTCCGCATCCTTGATGCCGAAGGCATCCCAAGCTTTCCAGATCGGGACGCGCCAGATGGCGGTTTCTGAAGTGGGCGCGATCCCCGAGGACCAGACCCCGTAGCCGTGGGCCAGAGCGATGGGGCGGATGTAGTCGTTGGACAGGATCGGTCCGCGGTAAAAGTCGTGCGGCACGCCCCACTGCGGGCTCAGCACCACGCGCATGTAGTCAAGCGGCACTTCTAAACCCGCGGGAGCCACCCAGAAATTCTCCCCGCTCATGAAGTAATCTTGATAGAAACCGGCAAACGGAGTCATGGTATGCCCGAGGAAGAAGAATCCCGGGTCGGCCGCACTCGTGGCACGGCGGAGCCGTTGCATGAACTCGTGGGTTGCCCGAATCGGCTGGTAGGGCGCTACTTTACCGTCGGGATAGAAGGCCGAATGGCGGTGGTTCGGGTTCGTGCAGATGCATGCACCGTGGGTTCCATCGAAATACATTCCCCCGACCCCGTATTCCTTGATCAGGCGCACCCATGAATGAATGTAGAAGTCGCTCCATTCGGTGTCATGGCAGATGAAGAAGAGATCCTGCGCGGGGGTTCTTTGGAAAGCGGCCACCGGCGGAGCCTTGAGCGCCCACTGGTTGCCCCATTCCTCAAACTCGGGGGCGAGGGTGGAGATGATGGGATGCGAATAAAGGCAATCCCGAATGCCCTCCTTTTTGGCCGCCGCACTGGCGTCCTTCACCTGTTCCATGTTGAGGAAAGAGAACGGGTAACCCATGATCTCGGTCCATGGCTCGTGGGTGTGGACTTCTTTCACGCCGAGGGCCTTCCCCTGCGCGAAATGTTCGGTGTTTTGGGCTTCGGAGAGAGGCGGGTTGGCGGGATACCAACCGTCTCCGACGGAGCGCGTGCCGTAGGGATCGAGGAGCGGCTTGACGGGCGTCGCCAACCACGCAAAGCCGAATTTTCGCTCTGCCTCCACCGGCCCCGCTTCATCCTGCAAGTGGCAGACCCACTCGACCTTGTCCGTTCCGGGAATCACGGAGACCGCTTGGTTCCGATCCTTGGGCAGCCAGGTCGCGTCCGTTTCGGCTTGGAAAGCGAGACCGCATTCCGCGTCGCCCAGCCAATTCACTCCGATGGCTTTCTGCGCCACCCAGTCGGATTCGTTGATGGCCTTGGTCCTGAACCCTTCTGCAGGGATGGCGACGGGATCGTTGAAGACCGGCTGACGGTATTTCGCGATCGATTTCTCAAGGCCGAGCTCGAGTTTCAGACTGTTCAGTTGTCCCCCCTTGGGCGGGTGGAGGGTGATCTCCGTCCAGGCGAAACCGTCGAACTGAATGGTCGTCTCGGTCGTGTAACTCCAGTCGCCGGCCGTCGCGCGGGAAACCACCTTGGCGCGGGTGTCGTTGATCCGGGTGACCTTGAAGTCCGCAGCGCTGCCCTTGAATGCCAAATCTCCCTGCGCCGTTTTGGCCGCGAGTTTCCATGGCGAAAACAGGAGATTGCGATCCTTGGTGGTGATCTGGGCGGGCAATCCGTCCGGGCCGAACTCGTAGGTGCGACCCCAGACTTTCACCTTGTTTCCGGAAACCTCGACGGGCGTCCAGGGCGGGATCACGGTCTCCTCGCTGCCAAGTTTGGTGCCGCGCCACGCGGGATCGGCCGCCTTCTTGAATTCCGTCTCCTTCGAGGCGAGCGCCGAGCCGTCCTTGGCCAGCGCCCGGGTCGTGAGCTTGTAAGCGCCGGCAGCAAGCTTGCCGTAGCCGGTGAAGCGGATCGTGCCCGTCGCCTCCTTGGCGGAACCCTCCCAGAGGACCGCATCCTTCCCGTCCTTGAGGATCATCGAGATCGAAGCGATTGCATCGACCTTCGGAAGTCGGGAGAGGTCATAGTCGATTTCGGCCAGCCCCACCTCCGGGTAGCGGCGGGCTTTGACCGTGATCGGCTCGACTCTCTCCAGCGGGATGGCCTGCCTGAAGATCGGCTCGCCGTTCTTCTCCTCCACGCTGATTTCATAGGTATAGAGTCCAGGGGCTTCCGGAAGCACGGGGTCGGCAAATTTGAGTCGCTTGCCGGCCGTCAGGCGAATCTCCGACTGCTCCTCGGAGAGGGTCTCGGTGATCTGCTCATTGAAGACCATCACGGTGGCCTCGGTGGCACCCTTGGTGGTAGCGGGATGTTGTTTCACGACCCGCGTCTTCAGCGTGAGCGTGCGGTCGGCCTCGATGTTTTGGATTTCACCTTGGACTCGCGGGTCGGTTCCCAAGGCCGAGGGAATGGTGAGGTTCACCACCGGGGACTTCTCTCCAAAGACGATGGTTCCGAAATTTGCAAGCACATGCCAGGTCGAGGCCATGGGGCCGGACCATTGGGAATACGCCTGCTTCGGGGTCTGAACCGAGCGTCCGAGGAGCATGCCCCACTTTTCGCCGGCAACGGGTGCGGCGTTTCCTAGAGCCGTGAACGGGATGCTCATCTCGCCCTCCCAGCCGAAGTCGGTCTGCCGGGAAACCCAGTGGACGCCGTTGGTCTTGGGCGAGGGAACCTGGTCGAGGGCCGAACGGAGGACGGAGATCGAGTTGCCGGCAAAATGGTATTCAGCCCCTTTTTTCAGCGGGTCGAGCATGATCTCGATGCAGTCGTCGGCGAAAACCGGGCCGCCGGTTTCCTTGACACCCGCCACCGGTCTCGCCCCCGGCTGCATCCAGCAGCGGACGGCGATGTGGAGGCCGTCCTTGTCGTAGCCGATCCACGCCCGCGTCCGCTCGGTGGGAGCGCCGAGCGCATCGAGCTTGCTGAGTCCGTCCAATGTCGCCGCCGCCTGCCATTCCGCATCCTTGATGGTCCCGTCGATGGCGGGCGGTGCGGAGAGCTGGGGAAGGGTCATCACGGGCAAAAAGGGTTTCCCTACCGCTTCTGCGGCGTGGAGGCACGGCAGACAGGCAAGGGTACTGAGGAGAAACGGCGCGAGCTGGGAGCGGGATGGTAGTTTCATGATTGGGGTATAAGGGATTGCAGTAGTTAGTTCAGTGTTGAGATTCAGTTTTCGATCAGCGTGAAATTGTCGATTTCCACCAGACGGCTCCAGTAGCCCTCGGGAGAGAGATCCAGTTGGATGCCGGGCTTAAAGGTCTCCGGGACAGCGCTCGGGAAGCTCTCGGAGCGCAGCGGGGCACGCGAGATCACCGAGCCATCGGCGGCGCGGCGGATCTCCGATTCCAGGGAAAAACCCCCATCGGTTTTGGCCACCCTGGTCGTGAAGGAATACCAGACGCCGGGCTGGAGCGTCCCCGCCTGCCCCGGCGTGGCAGCTCCCTTCCAGGTCATCTGGCAGGCAGAATTCACTTGGAATGAAACGGAGACGGCTTGCTGATCCGGTTGGGTGACGAACTGTTGAGTCATGACCACGGTGCCCTCCGGTTTTGAGCGGTGCCGTATGCAGAAATCGAAGCTCAGCTCACCCTTGGCAGGCAGCTTCAAGGGCGCATTGCCGAGCAACTCGATGTGTCCCGAGCTGAAGGCCACCAGCGTATTGCCGTCGGAAATGGGCAGGTTGGCGGCCGGGCCTTGCAGATTCGCGTCATACGCCGGATCCCAGCCGAAGCCAGTCCAGTAAAACCCATAGTGATACATCTTGACGACGCTCCAGCGCGGCGACGCCTTTTCGAACGGATTGGCATCAAAATAGTCGGCGTGGATCAGTCCCGCTCGGGAGTGCGTGATAGAAGCGAGCAGAAGACAGGCGAGTGAAGTCAGTCGGATGGATGGCATGGGTGTACACTGTTGTGATGAAAAATAGAAAATGCCCCGCCGCAGGTTTGGCGGTGGCCTTGATGAACAAGCATCAAAAGGCGGGAGCTCCGCAGGATTCCCTGATGATGAGGCGGCAATCCAACTCGACGTGCTCGACTGGCAGTTGCGGATTGGCCAGGCGAGCGAGGATCGTGCGGGCGATCAGGCTTCCTTCCGCAGCAAGTGGCACTTCCACGGTGGTCATCGGCGAGATGGTCGCGCGCGTCCAATCCTCTCCACCCATGCCGACCACTGAGATGTCTCCGGGGATCTTGAAGCCCCTTTCATGCAGGGCCACCATGACCTCCATCGCAATCAGGTCGTTGGTCCCAAAAATGACCGACGGGCGCTCTTTTTCCCCCATCATGGACGCCGTCACCTGGGCCACCGAGGCATAATCGCTAACGTGAATCTGCCAGCCGCGCGGAACCGATCCGCCCGCGGCCTCAAACACTTCCGTGAATCCGTCCCGCCGCGCGATGGCATCCTGACTTCCGAAATTCCCAATGATGGCGGCCTTGGTATGCCCGAGTTCCCGAACATGCCCGGCCAGCAAGCCCACCCCTTGCGTGTGATCGGACGAAACATAGCTGATCCTCATTTCAGGATCGTCGAAACAACCGGCCACCAGCGTGACGACCTTTGCGGATTCCAGAATATCGAGCAAGCGGCTGTCCGAGCGGTTGGCAGGCGCGAGCACCGCCGCGCTGATCCCGCGTTGCACCAACATCCGCACGAACTGCTCGGCGCGAACGATGTCGTTGCCGATGACATACGGCACCACAAAGAGGCCATCGTAGAGCAGCGCATCCCTCATGGCCGACAACCAGTGCCGGGTGTGCGCGGAGCGAAATTCCTCGTGACTCAGCACCGCCACGGTGCCCGTCACAAACTTGCGCGGATCGCTGACCACCGTGCCCGTGCGCGGCTTGCGCTGCACCATGCCCTCGGCCATCAACTCGCGCATCGCACGGTGGACCGTCGGGCGCGAAACATTGAACTGGTCTGCCAGAGCGAACTCGGACGGCAACACTTCGCCAGGCTTGTGCCCGCCCGACATGATCATCCCACGCACGGCATTCTTGACGGTAAGGTAGTTGCTGGCCCGGTTCAGTGAAAGACTCACGGGCGAAAACCAACACGCGCCCGGCGATTTGTAAAGGCAATTATTGCATGAATGTGACGAAGCGGGGTGCATGGGCCCTGACACATTGCGAAAAAATCCAGCTTTTACGCTCGAAAAATAGACTTTTTGAAAAAAAAATTAACCTGCGCAAATTTTGCTTGATATGCTAAAACAAATAATGAACCTTTGCCTCGAGGAAAGGAAATGCCCTCGCATAACGGTTATAACATTACGCAATACAAAAAACTACAACCAGCCAAACCCAGAACAAACACAGCCCCACCACTCACCATGAACACATTCCTAAAATCCCACCTACTGACAGGTGCCGCCCTGCTCATGGCATCAGTCGCCCAAACTCATGCCGAGGTCGTCTACAGCGACGACTTCGCCACCAATCCGTTCACCTCGCGCTGGAGCGCGGCCCAAACCGGCGACTATCCCCTGCTTTGGACTGGAAATTCCAATCCGAATGGCTTTGGCGGCCCATCGGCTTCCCTCCCTGTAAACGCGAACGCGCACAGCGTCTATTCCTTCTCGAATGGCGCGCGCACGATGAGCACCACTGCCACGTCGGTTCCGGTAGCATCGGCGGACTGGAACACCATGACCTACTCGGTGGACTTCCAAATGGGAGGGACTGGAGGGACCGCCGGCAACGTCATCGAAGTCTTGGTCAACCGCTCTGGTAACAACGGCTACAAAGCCGGAATCTTCACCGGTGGCAGCGGTCATATCGCTTGGGGTGGCGACTACCCACTCACCTTCACCAACCCGAATGTGAATGTGGCGGCCGACACCTGGTATCGGTTCAAAACCACGGTGACCAAGAGCGGGGCCGACATCTCCATGCAGTCCCAGATTCTGGATCTGAGCAACAACGTTCTGGCCACATCTCCGGTCCAAACCTTCACCAGTGCCGCCTACACGGAACCCAACGGCTTCCAGATCGGGTCCAGCACTGGTGGCTACTGGGATCACGCCATTCAGATCGACAACTTCAAAGTGGACGCGCAAAAGATTGTGGCCAGCGACGACTTCGCCACCAATCCGTTCACCTCGCGCTGGAGTAAGACCAACACCGATGGCAACTATGATCTGCAATGGACCGGCAGCGCCAACCCGAATTCCTGGAATGCCGCCCTTCCTGTGAACGCGAACGCGCACAGCGTCTATTCCTTCTCCGGTGACGTGCGCACGATGAGCACCACTGACACGTCGGTTCCGGCGGCATCGGCGGGCTGGGGCACCATGACCTACTCGCTGGACTTCCAGATGGGTGGGACTGGAGGGACCGCCAACAATTACATCGAAGTCTTGGTCAACCGCTCTGGTAACAACGGCTACAAAGCCGGAATCTACACCGGTGGCAGCGGTCACATTCTCTGGGCTGGCGACTATGGCTGGACAACCTGGTCCGGTTACAATGTAGCCGCCGACACTTGGTATAAATTCAAAACCACGGTAACCAAGAGCGGGGCGGACATTTTCATGCAGTCCCAGATCCTGGATCTGAGCGGCAACATTCTGGCCACATCTCCGGTCAAAACATTCCTCAGCGCCATCTACACCGATCCCAACGGCTTCCAGATCTCGTTCGCAAACTGGGGCGGTTATTGGAACTACGCCTCGCAGATCGATAACTTCGTCGTGACCGCCACATTGCCAGAATCGATTACCAATGACGGCTTCGCCACCAATCCCTTTGCCTCACGCTGGACCAAGACCACTCCTGAAGGCAGTTACGAAGCCGTCTGGACGGGAGATTCGACTCCGAACCCGACATGGGCCACCACCCTCCCGGTGAACGCGAACGACAACAGCGTCTATTCGGGTGCTCGTGGCGCAAACTCGATGAGCACGGTTGACACCAGCGTCCCCGCCGAGCTCTCGGGCTGGACGGCCATGGATTACTCGGTCGATTTTCGCATGGACGGCGTTGGCACCATGAATGCCCCGGACAACAACGCCATCACCGTGTTGGTCAACCGCTCGGGAAACAACGGCTACGAGACGGGAATCTTTACCGGAGGCGACGGCGATGTCGCATGGATTCACAACGGAGTCACACAGGATTTCGTCGAGAATAATCCGCTGCAAGCCGGCACCTGGTATCGCTACACCGCCACGGTGGCCAAGAGTGGTACCACCCTTGCCATCCGTTCCAAGGTCTTGGATGCCAATGACAATGTTCTGATGACCTCGCCGTGGTATTTTGAAGCAGGGGCCAGCTACCTCAATCCCAACGGCTTCAAGATCTCATTCGGAGGCATCGACTACTGGTCTCGTGCAATCCAAATCAACAAGTTCAGCGCCACCCTCTCCAACGAAGCATTTCCCGGCTATGACACATGGGCCACCACGAACGCCGGCGGCCAAACCACCGACCTCGACTACGACAACGACGGCGTCGCCAACGGCGTGGAATATTTCATGAACGCCGCCCCAGGCTTCACCGCCAATCCCGGCCTCGTCGGCAACACGGTGAGCTGGCCCAATGGCGGTAACATCCCGAGCTCGGAATACGGCACGCAGTATGTCGTTCAGACCTCAAGCGACCTCGTGACTTGGGATGATGTCACGCAGGGGGATATGGACCAAAATGGCACCAACACCGCAAGCTCGCTTTCCTACACACTCGACCCCGCAAACAATCCCGCCAAACAGTTCGTTCGCCTCAAGGTGACGCCATACTGACCCAATTATCCCTGAAACCAATCTATCGCACGGTACCGAAAAACTGAACCAACCCCAAAAAAATGAAAACCAAACTAAAACTGCATCCAATTACCCTTGGACTTACTGTCGGCCTGATGACTCACATGACCGCATCCGCGGCTACCGTCTTCAGCGACGACTTCGCCACCAATCCGTTTACTTCCCGTTGGACTCAAACCTACCCTGGTGGCAGCTACGACCTGCAATGGACTGGATCCGCCAACCCCAGTGGGTTTGGCGGTCCTGCTTCGTCCCTCCCGGCGAACGCGAACGCGCACAGCGTCTATTCCTTCTCGAATGGCACGCGCACGATGAGCACCGTCGGGACCACCATCCCAGTCGGTGTCACTGGCTGGACCGAAATGACCTACTCGGTGGACTTCCAGATGGGTGGGACTGGAGGGACCGACAACAATTACATCGAAGTCTTGGTCAACCGCTCTGGCAACAACGGCTACACGGCCGGAATCTACACCGGTGGCAGCGGTCACATTCTCTGGGCTGGCGACTATGGCTGGACAACCTGGTCCGGTTACAATGTAGCCGCCGACACTTGGTATAAATTCAAAACCACGGTGACCAAGAGCGGAGCGGACATTTTCATGCAGTCCCAGATCCTGAACTTAAGCAACACCGTCCTGGCGACCTCAGCGACCAAGACCTTCACCAGTGCCGCCTACACGGATCCCAACGGCTTCCAGATCTCGCTGTCCAATGGTGGCGGTTACTGGAACCACGCCTCGCAGATCGACAACTTCAGCGTCACTGCAGTGCCCGAGCCGTCCAGCGCCGCGCTGCTGGGTGGCCTCGGGGCGCTGTTCCTGATCCGTCGTCGCAGGACCAGATAAACCATGGCCCAAGCCTCCAGCGACTGGGGGCTAGCTAGGGAAGGGCGCTGCGGTTTCATTGAACCTCCGCAGCGCCCTTTTTATTTGGCATCACCGCCTTTGACTGCCCGCAACCATTCATTCACTCCCGCCTGTTGCCGGTCGAAAATGGCTCAATCCAATTCATTCTCCCATCCATCCAGCTTGCGCGGA
>JBIKIR010000097.1:0-2683 GCA_044361475.1 Luteolibacter sp.
ACTCCGAGAATTTTTTCCGCGAACCAGCCGCGCAAACGATCGATATCTTGTACTGCTGACATGTCGTGTGGATGGATCAGGAAATTTCTTCAATCAAAGCCTTCTTCTGAGCGACGGTGGATTCCTCGCCTTCGATTTTCTTTTGCAGTTTCATCAAGCCTTCGATCAAGGCCTCTGGCCGTGGCGGGCATCCCGAAACATAGACATCGACCGGAATCAAACGATCGATCCCCTGCAGCACCGCATAGCTTCGGTACATGCCACCGCTCGACGCGCAAGCACCCATCGCAAGGCACCACTTAGGCTCCGGCATCTGATCCCAGATGCGCTTGACCGCGAGCGCCATCTTGTAGGTCACCGTGCCGGAAACGATCAGAACATCACTTTGGCGCGGCGAAAAGCGCATGACCTCCATGCCGAAGCGCGAAATGTCAAAGCGGCTCGACGCGGTCGCCATCAACTCGATCGCGCAGCAGGCCAAGCCCATGGGCATCGGCCACAGCGAGTTTTTGCGCATCCAATTGATCGCGGCATCGACGCGGGTGACAATCACATTGCCCTCGATCTTGGAATCGTAGGCGGAGTGGACGGTGTTGGTGGAGGGGCTGACCATAGCTCGCTGGGAACGCCCCCAATCTGCCCGCCACACCCACAACGCTCAAGCGGATAATCCCGAAAACCGAAATTCAAAGCCGCAAACGCATCAAAGCGCTCAAAATGCTGCAGCACCGCATTTATGCCACCGCATTTCCCTTGATCATTCCCTGCCCGCAAGGTTTCCCTGTCCGCGCATGAACGAACGCAAGACACTCGACGAACGCCAGCAGATGTCCGACCTGGAACGCCTGCGACACTCATGCGCGCATGTCATGGCCACCGCGATCCTGCGCATCTGGCCCGACGCGCAATTTGCCTACGGTCCGCCGATCGAAAACGGCTTCTATTACGACCTCGACATGAAGCACCGCCTCACGCCCGACGATTTCGAAAAAATCGAGGCGGAGATGAAAAAAATCGCCAAGGAAAACCAGAAGTTCGAACGCCGCGCGATCTCACGCGATGAAGCCAAAGCAATGGCGGAATCCGGACGCCTCGGCGGACTCACCGAACGCCCCGGCAACCCATCGCGCTTCAAGCTCGACCTGATCGACAAAATCCCTGAGGGCGAAGAAATTTCCTGTTTCCAAAATGGTGAGTTCATCGACCTCTGCGCCGGCCCGCATGTCGGCTTCACCGCGAAGTGCAAAAATGTGAAGCTGATGTCGGTCTCGTCGTCATTCTACATGGGCGACGAATCGAAGGGTCAGCTCCAGCGCCTCTACGGCACGGCCTTCGAAAGCAAGGAACTCTTGGAAGAACACCTCAACCGACTCGAGGAAGCGAAAAAACGCGACCACCGCCGCCTCGGCCGCGAGCTCGCCCTTTTCCACATCGATGAAGCGGTCGGCCAAGGCCTCATTCTCTGGAAACCAAAAGGCGCGCTCGTCCGCAGATCGTTGCAGGATTTCATCACCGAAGAACTCGACCGCCAAGGCTACTCGCAGGTCTTCACCCCGCACATCGGCAAGCTCGACCTCTACCGCACCTCCGGCCACTTCCCCTACTATCAGGAAAGCCAGTTTCCCGCGATCCCCGAGCGCGATGTGCTGGAAACACTCGCCGATGAGGATGCCACCTGCGCGTCGCTCATCAACGGACTCGAAAAGGGCGACTTCGAAGGCTACCTGCTCAAGCCGATGAACTGCCCGCACCACATCAAGATCTTCGCGAGCGATCATCACTCCTACCGCGACCTACCGGTGCGCCTCGCGGAATTCGGCACGGTTTACCGCTGGGAACAATCGGGCGAACTCGGTGGCATGACCCGCGTCCGCGGATTTACCCAAGACGATGCCCACCTTTTCTGCACGCCCGATCAAGTCGCCGCTGAAGTCACCGGCTGCCTCGATCTGGTGAAAAAAGTTCTCAGCACTCTCGGCATGCACGACTACCGCGTGCGTCTCTCACTCCGCGATCCCGCAAGCGACAAGTATGTCGGCTCGCCGGAAAATTGGGACAAAGCGGAAGCTGCCCTGCGCGAAGCCGTGCAAACGCTCGGCGTACCCTACACCGAGGAACTTGGCGAAGCAGCCTTCTACGGCCCAAAAATCGACTTCGTCGTCAAAGATGTCATCGGCCGCGATTGGCAACTCGGCACAGTGCAGGTCGATTACAACCTGCCCGTCCGTTTCGGACTTTCCTACATCGGCCCCGACAACCAAGCCCACACGCCGGTCATGATTCACCGCGCGCCCTTCGGTTCGATGGAACGCTTCACCGGTCTGCTCATCGAGCACTTCGAAGGCAAATTCCCGACTTGGCTCGCGCCCGAACAGGTTCGCATCCTGCCGATCTCGGAAAAAACCCTCGAGGTCGCCGAAGCCGCCGCTGCCCAACTCGCAAACGCCGGCGTCCGCCTCACGGTCGATCGCAGCTCAGACAAAATCGGCGCCAAAATCCGCCTCGCCCGCCTCGCCCGCGTCCCCTACATGCTCGTCATCGGCCAACGCGAAGCGGAAGAAGGCACCGTCTCCGTCCGCCACCGCGACAAGGACGACCTCGGCGCCAAGCCGCTCGACCAATTCATCAAAGAGCTCACCGAGGAAATCAAAAGCCGCAGCCTCTGAGCTGGCTGCACAAGCTT
>JBIKIR010000063.1:0-8309 GCA_044361475.1 Luteolibacter sp.
CTTCCCTCTAACGACATCGCCATTGCTCAGATCGAGCACCAACTCGCAATCAGCCGACCCCGGCGCGGGATTGCCGGGCAAACGCAGCTCGACGATTTTTGAAAGTTGAAAAGGCGTAGCTTTTTCCAATGCCGGCGAATTCCACATCAAGTGATCGACCGCGATGGACTCAAGCGATCCGGTAAGGCGGTCCTCATTGGCAAAACGGATTTCCGCATCGGCCGCTGTCACACGCGCGCCAGCGATGGACAAACCAAGCATCACCAAACGCATGACATTCGCCAGCGCCGCATTTGCGATATAGAAAATCACCTTCATTCGCCTGTTTTGTTTTCTATCGAAACCGACTTTTCGATCACTCGCAGTTGCTTGCGCCCCAGTTTGAGCGACCTGAGCAAGGGATGATTCACGATCGCGACATCCTCAGCAAATCGACACGATGCAATGCGCAAAACTCCACCACCAGCAACGCGCAGCAGATACGAAACCTCCGGCGCAGGTGCGTAGTCATCAATCGACCGCGAGAAATACACCGTCGAAACATCGGCCTCGGGCAACTCGAGCAATTTATCACCGAGGTCACTCTTGAAACTCAACACTCGTCCGGTACCCGTCGCGGCGATTCCCACCAACTCACCCGACCATCGCTCATCCTTGCGCGTGATCACGCTGTCGCGATTCACACCCACTCGCCCCTCAGCACGATGCCGCTGCGGCGCGGCATCACTTTCACGCACCGCAATGCCACGAAGCGATTGCACCACACCATCCGATGCCTGACTCACCAAAGCCATGCCGCCACCCGCAGGCACTGAGCCAACCAGATCCTTGAACTCACCCTCAGCCTTATCATCAAGCATGAGCCGCAAGCTCGAATCGCGGCGATCGACCTCCAACTCAACCCGCAACTTGCGATCCGGAAACTCGCCCGGCATTCGGTTCACAAACGCAATGGTGGTGTAGCGCTTGCCCTTGGCCGACTCGCGCTTGAGCTCCAATCCCGCCGATCCATATTGCAAATAATACCGATCGCAACGCTCACCCGCAGCCACCAAGGGATCGCAAAAATACACCTGCAAACTCGGCATGGCATTTCGTTCCCACTCGAGCTCGAACTTCAAAATGAAACTCTCCGGCAACTTCACATCACGGCTGGCAAAGGCCTGACCCTCCGCAACCAGCGCCCCATCCTCAAAGCTCCATGTGGAGTCATCGTCATCCGGGTGCATCCATTCCCCACCATCGCGCGGACCCTCATAGACCACCTTGCGCGCATGGATGCCAAATTGCATTGCCGCCAAATGTCGGCGCTCAATGCGCAGCTTTCCCAGCACAGGCGAATCCACCAAAACCCCGCGACCGTCCATCTCAATAATCGAACACGGGAACACATCGCCGTTGACCAGCTCGACCCTCACCACCGGCGGCTCGGGATCCTCCGCACCCACCGCAAACTCAACCTTCTCGACCATCGCCCCGCGCAACCGCAATGGCTCATGCGAAAGCTCGCTCTGCAACTCCAGCACTCCATCGTCGCCAATCGAGCGCATTACTCCCGTCAGGCGCTCGGCACCACTCGTCAAAGTCACGACATCGGCACGCAACACCCCCACCTCCAAAGCGGCGGCAATCATCCAAGACCAGATCAGCATCGCAGTTTTCATTTTTCGTAAATCGGCAAGTATCGGAAATTCAGCGCCAAGGAAAGCAAGGCACCCGCGGTGTTGAACGATGGCCCTTGATTGCCGGGAAAGGATCCATCCGAGGACTGGATGGTCGAAAGGTAGCGGATGTTGCGCTCATTCCATTCCCTCCACAAAACATCGTCGGCATGAAACAAAGCCTGCGACATGTAGTACTCGAAATAGTACGGATAATACTGGTCGCGATAGTCGAGCTTGTCCCTGAGGTATTCGAGGCTTGCCTGATAACCCTTCGATTCACGCTCCTTAGCCAGCGATTGGCAGAGGAGCCCGATCGCCGTCAGCGTCGGCTTGCCGCCCGTGAGCGAGGTGTACCCATACGATCCGTTTTGCGCGCGATTGTTGGCAAGATACGCAAGCCCCTTGCGGATCGCTTCGTCGGGCACCGCAATGCCCGCATTGCGCGCGGCAAAAAGCGTGACGAGCTGGCAACCGGTGACGGTGGTGTCCGCATCACGGCTGTCCGGCGTGTAGCGCCAGCCGCCGCTGCGATTGCGCTTCTGCGCGCTGAGGATGAGATCGACCGCCTTGCGCAGCGCGGGTTCGATGGCGGGATTGTCGACCTGACCATAGGCCTCAGCCAGCGCCTTGGCCGCAAAGGCGTGATTGTACATGCTCGATCCGATGTACCCGTTCGTAGGGTCTTGCTGCTTGATGATGAAATCAATGCCCCTGCGAATGTTCACGGCATAGCGGCCATCAACAGGGTCCTCACCATGCGCGAGAAATGCCGCGACACACAAGCCGACCACTCCCGGCTCCTCGCCCACGCTGTCATTCCACGAGCCATCCGCGCTTTGCGAAGCGGCAAGAAACTTCATGCCCTTTTCATAAACAATCTCCGCCAATGCAGGCACCACATCACCGCGCCGCGCGATCGGATCCTGCGCAAAGGCAACACCGGAAAATCCGACCGCCATCGCAAGTATCAGAACGCGCGGACGATTCAGGCGAATGAGCTTTGGAAAAAATTTCATCATGGGGTAATGGCAAAATGGTTTTTCACTTCACCAAGGTTTCGGCACCGCGGTTGTACGCATCGAACAATTTTCTAAATTCCTCGGGGATCTCCACCCCGCCGCCACCCGCTGCCTTGGGCACCCGCCGCTCCTCGACCTTGCCGCCGCTCGCACCACCCTCCACCGCGTTGGCGGCATCCGAGTCACCACCATTGCCAGCCCCCGCATTCTCGCCGGCCTTGCCATTCTTGCCTTTGCCCTTCCCCTCGCCCTCGGGCTTGCGACCCATCATCCGCTCCATCATGTCCATCATCGCACCGCTCGCCGCGCTTTCACCACCTTGAGCCTGACGCTCCTTCGCCGCAGCGTGAATCTTCTCAATGATCTCAGTCTGCACCGCCATCGTCTCACCACCGGTGTCGCCGTCGGCCAATCGATTGGTCGCCTCATCCATCAGGCTCTCGACCTCCTTGAGCAGCTTGATCACCTCCGGCCTGGTTTGCTCGATCGTGAGTTGCTGCACATCCGCCGCCAGCTCGTCCTGCGCGTCGGCCACCACCGAAGCGCCATCGATGTGCTTGGCGACTTTGTTTTCAAACGATTCGGGATCCGCGCCCGCTGTCGAAAGCAGGCAGATGCCACATGCGAAAATGGAATGGAAAAATTTCATCGTTGGTCCGGTGATGTGGGAGGTGATCCTGTCGATCGCCGCAGTTGTTCCAAGACTCGGGTCTGCGCCCGCAGGTCCTGCTCGCTTTGGATCATCTTCATCACGCGCAGCATGAACTCAAAGTCCTCGTCCTCGGCATCAGGCGCGCCATCCGCGCCACCGCCACCGCCACCACCATCCATCCCGCCACCAAGCTGCGCCGCCCATTGGGTCAGTTGATCCCCCCATTTTTTCGCCAACTCGGCCGCGCCAAACGAATGGTTCTTCGAAAGCCGCGCGCGCACATCCTCAAGCCCGGAATCAATGTCCGATTGCTTCATCGCATCCATCAAAACCTGAATCGGCTCGGCCTTGGTGCGCGCAAAATAATGCGCGAGATCCTCCTGCAACCACCGCAAATCCGATGCCGTATCCGCCTGCTGTTTCGAGCTCTCCTCGATCTTTCGCGCGTCTGCCGGATCAAGCCGCTTGGAAGAAAGCCCGAGCATGCGCTCAAAACCTTCCTTGAGCGAATCAACAATACCCGCCTGCTCGCCTGCGGCTTTTTTCAAGCGGTTCACAAAGGTCCCAGCCTCAAGCCGCTTGTTGGCATCATTGGCCCGCGCAATCGCATCACGCATTTTATCGAGGGCCTTGCGCTGACGCTCAATCGCTCCATCAAGATCCTTCGAAGTCTTGTCCGGCGAGTTGGAACTCTCGCGCGATTCGGACAATTTCTCTTCCACACCCGGAATGTCGCGCTCGGCAAGTTCGCGCATCGCACCCTGCGCCTCGGCCAGCTTGCGCAGCGTCTCTTTGTCGATCTGACCGTTGCGCGCGGCATCTTTCATCAGCTGCTCCATCCGCGTTGCAAGCTCATCCGCACGACGACGCGTCTCGGCCTCCTCGCTCGACTGCGTCTCAAGCCTTCGCCGGTTTTCCTCATTCCCCCACTCGGCATCATCGATGCGGCCAAGCCTCTCGTTTTCATCAAGCAATCCGGTTTCGCGCCGCGCAAGATCTTCGAGATCGCCGATCTGACGATCGAACTGACTCTTGAGCAACTGCGCGTGTTCATCACGCGACAAGACATGCAAAATCAAAGGCTCGGAATACGAACGTACGCGACCCGGGAAAAAATCTTCGGCGTACGCGCGCAGCACAATCTTCTGCGGGCCAATGCCGAATGCTGCCGGAGAAAACGCCACGCTCTCAAGCAAACGCTCAATCCCCGCCGCACCAGCCGCCAACTGCATCTCACCCTTGGCCGGCTTGCCCGCACCCGGCCGCGTCAACTCACCCACCCACTCGATGCCCGCCACCCGCACACCGAAATCATCCTCCGCCAGCAATTCAAAATCTACACTCTCCTCAGGCAACATCACCTTCTGCCGCTCGATCCCCTGCACATAACACAAAGCAGGTGCATCCTCCACGCCATCAACCCGCAAGCGATATCCACTCGCTCCCTCAAGCCCGTCCTTGTCGACCCATGAAAATGGAATCTCGCAGGAAAATGCCCCAAGCTCGAATTCCCCACTGCGCGCATTTTCCCCATCCATGATCAAGCCACCGGCATACGGCACAAGACCACCACCATCATCTCCAGCATCGCCGAGCAACTGCGCCGGACCGTACGCACCCGATCGCAACTCGCGATCCATCCGCAGCACAAAGCGCACCTTGCTGCCCGCCACCGCACTCACCACCCCCGCCGCGCAATCCACCACACGCTCGCCAAGTCCCAAATACGCCGGCGGCGTCACGATCGCCTCGGCACTCCTCACCGCCGGCCGCGCCCGCGGCTCGACCCGCAAGGCATGCCGCATGTCACCCGCACGAAAATCAATCGCGCCCGCCGATTGCTGACCCGGAAAAACAAATCGATACACCCCTTTTTGCAAATCCGCCGACACGGCTTGCTGATTTTCAAAAGCCCCACTCGCACGCCCAGGCCGCCGCTCGGAATCATCCGCCAAGCGCAGGCTCACCTCAAAGGCCTCGCCCAAAGGCACCACCATCCGCTCCGGCGCATCCACCAAACGCGTGAAGGTGTATCGCTGGGTCTTCGAAAGCGGCAACATCCATCGTTGCAACGCATTCCACCCGGCCTTCGGCATGAAAAGAAATGCCAGCAATGCCGATGCCGCCAAAACCATTGCCACCATCGCCCATCGACGGTGACTCGATGGCGGCAAGGCCTCATCCAAGGATCGCGCCGCCACCTCCGCCGATACCGCCTGCATCGCCGCCTCACGCAATCGCGGCGAAAGCGTCTCCGCACACTCAAGCTGTTCCTGCAATTCGATCGCACCCAGCAAGCGATCCCCCAAGCCCGGATATCGCCTCGCAATCAAACGCGCTAATTGCGCGTCACGACGCTGACCCCACACCCAACGGTGCAACCAGTACGGCGCAAAAACCGCAAACAATGAAACCCCGCCAATCAAAATCAACAAACGCAACCATGCCGGCGTCGGCCACACGCGATCCAACACCAGCACCAACAAGAACGACACAAGCAATCCCACCAACCCAGCCACCACCGCCTCCATCACCTTCAAACGCCACAAGCGCCGACGAAACTCCGCCAACCGCTCATGCAGCGATTCAGGAATCGGAACTCTCGGTGACGGAGATATTTGCGCCATGATTCAAGTAAGCCGATCCATTCAACAAAACAAAACATGGCCGCGCAAGAATCCACAGCCACAGCCAACGCCACAATCTCACCCGAACTCGCCACCACCTCAAGCGGCATTCCACCACCACAACCGGGAAATATCGCGGGAACTCTTTGCGTGATAAAATCAAATACGTTCACCCTGGACCCAAAAATCATAAAATCGTTCAAAAAAACCGGAGAAAAATGCCCTGTAGAAATTTTTGCAAAAATTTCATCTTATCCGTTGATTGTTTTAAAAACACCACCAAAGTAGCGGCACATCTCATCTCCCCCCGATGAAAAATCCCCCCAACGGTTGGCGCCGTCGCATCGGCGCGCACTTGTCCATGGCCGCAGGCATGGCATGGCTCTGCCTGCCCGTCCTCGAAGCAGCCACTGAGCCGCATCATTCGATCGCCGGTTACACGCTTGAATCTCTCGCCAGCCGCGGCTCCGGATGGGCCAGCGCCGCCATCCTCGGCGCCGCACTTTTGCTCAGCATCTCGAGCATCAATAAACGCCGCCGCTCGGAACAAAAACATGTCGAGCAAATCCGCCAACGCATCGCCGCCGATCTCCACGACGACATCGGCAGCAACCTCGGCAGCCTCTCACTCATCGCACGCAGCGCACGCAAGGACCTGATCCGCCTCGATGGACCCGAGGAAATCGCGCACGACCTCAGCGAAATGGAAAGCATCGCACGCGAATGCTCACTCTCCATGCGCGACATCGTCTGGATGTGGGAACGCAGCAACGACTCGGTCGGTGATCTGATCGAACGCATGCGCCAAACCGCCAACCGACTGCTGCGCGAAATGCGCTTCAGCCTCGAATGCCAATCCTGCGAGATCAACGCCCACCTCTCAATCGAAGCCAAACGCCACCTCTTCCTGTTTTTCAAGGAAGCCCTCCACAACATCATGAAGCACTCGCGCGCCGATCAGGTAACGGTCCGCGTCTGGGACGAAAACGATCAACTCGCCATCGAGATCCGCGACAACGGCAACGGACTCCCCGGCGCGACCAGCAACCATACGCCCGCCGTCAGCAAGCTCCAGGACCGCGCCCACACCCTTCACGGCTTGCTCCGCATCGCATCAAATCACGACGCCGGCACCCGCATCCAACTCTTCGTCAAACACTCACATCTCACCACACAACCCGCCATATGATTGCAACCGCAGATACCACCAAAACAAACACCGCCACCAAGACCACGAAAATCTGGATTGTCGACGACCACGAGGTCTTCGCCAAACAAATCCGCCGCCTCATCGAGCCGGAGCCCGACATGGAATGCACCCAAAATTTCAACTCGGCCGCCGACCTCTTCGAGAAACTCCAGTTCACGCGCGATTTTCCCGATCTCCTCCTGCTCGACCTCGGGCTACCGCGCCGCAGCGGACTCGATATCTTGCCCGACATCCGCAAGATCATGCCGAACTCGAAAATCCTCGTACTCACCGCCTCCGACGATCGCGACAAAGTCTACCGCGCTATCTGCAACGGAGCCTCCGGCTACCTGCTAAAAACCGCCGACCCCGACGACATCATCCAAGGCATCCGCGATGTCATCGATGGCACCTCGGCACTCAGCGGACCCATCTCGAAAATGATCCTCGACGGCTTTTCGCGCTACGGTCCGGTCGAAGCGATCGACCCGCTCACCTCACGCGAAGAAGATGTCCTCCACCACCTCGTGCGCGGACTCATCAAAAAGGAAATCGCCGACGAACTCTCAATCTCGCAGCACACCGTCGACATGCACCTGCGTGCGGTCTACCGCAAACTCCATGTCCGCTCACAAACCGAAGCCGTCTCCAAAGCTTTGAGACAAGGCATCGTGTGAAAGCACATGAATCGCGAATGAAGAAACGACTCCACCCGTAGCGGCCGGCTCGATGTTCTTCTAAGCTCGTCGGATGGCAATTGCTTCATGGATATGAACCGCATCGAGGGTAATGGTGAGGGTTTGGCCCTTGTGCTTCCAACGCGGCTTCACCCCTTCCCATGCGGCGGTGACGGACACGGGCGGCTTCGCGGTCTTCACTGTGATGATGACCGGGCCGACTCGGGGAATCTCGTCGATCGCGCCGTTGTCGGGCTGGTTCGGGATGCCGCTGGCGCGGTTGACTAGATGAATAAGATAAAGGGACAGTCCTTTTATACGAATTTCTCTTGCCATCTGCTTTTGGCCCGTTATCCTCTCCTCCATGCGACAAGCACGCTGGCTGGCGGAGTGGCGGAATTCGGAGTCCAAACCGGTCTTCTATCACTGTATTTCACGCATCGTCGACCGACGCTTCGTGCTCGGGGCCAGGGAAAAGGAG